>CAYTVR010000083.1:0-27661 GCA_964441245.1 uncultured Saprospiraceae bacterium
GAAGGATTCAATAAAACATCAGACATAATCGCTAATAGTCCTTCGGTATGCTTGGTTAATGAAGCTCCACTCAAACCACTAGCACTACTTGACATGCTTGCCCCCATAAAATCTACTTCTTCATCAATCTGAGCTTTCGTTTTCGTGGTTGTTCCTTTGTTCAACATTTGTCCTGCCATATCGATTGCACCTGCAAATTCTTTTTCCTGAAGATCCGGAGCATCTACAAAAAGTTGATAAGAAACTCTAGGTAATTTATGGTTCTCTACCACGATTACTTTAAGACCATTAGCCAACTGAAATTGATCATAAGTCCCAATTTGAATTTTAGGTGCAGGTCCAGGTTTAGGTACCATACTTCGGAAGCTTTCTACTGTAGTCATCTCCTTGGCTTTGTCTACTACTTTTTCTTCCACTTTTTGCGTCGTCTCTCCTACTTTCGGCGTACAGCCTACTATAAACAAAGCCAATAGGAGAAAAATAAAATTATAATTTTTCATCAAAATATATTTTTAAGATATTGATTATCAATTTATTAAGAATGTCAAAATAATATTCTAAAACGTAAATTATCTGTATGTTACTTTTGCATTGGCAAAAAGTAACCAAAACCCTAGACAAATCAAACTCCTCCGTCAAACACTGATTTATCCCGCCTCCCGCTACTTAATATGCGGCCCAAAATCGTAATTTACTAATCATTAGAAATATAATTTTTTACAATCTTTTTGAATTTTTTAAAATAGAAGTTATCGGTTAACCTCATAACCTAATAATGATCATCTAATCACTAAGGCTTTTCTGGTTTTGGCATATAATAAAGTACTACTCGGTTGTCTTTGTGAAAATATTTTTTTGCGACTCTTTGAATATCTTCTCTGGTCACTTTCAAGTAACGATTGATCTCTGTGTTGATCAGATTAGAATCACCAAAGTACATATGATAATTGGCTAAACTTTCTGCTCGGCCTTCGATGGAGGCGTTGGCTGTTACAAAATCATTTTCAACTTGATTTCGTAATTTTTGAAATTCTCTTTCTGAAATTAATTCGTTTTGAGTTTTTGCAATTTCTTGATCGATCGCTGATTCCAAATCTTCTGGAGCAACGCCCATATTGGTAATTCCAAATGCAATTGAAACACCTGGATCTTCTAAAGAGAGTGGGAAACTACCAACAAATAAAGCTTTCTGCTGCTCATCGACTAAAGACTTATACAATCGAGAACTTTCTCCTTGAGACAACAAAGTACCCAACATGCTAACTGCATAAAAATCTTCTGTTCCTTGAGCAGGAATTCGATAAGTCTGTACAACTGCAGGTAACTGAATATTATCATAAATCGTATCTCTTATTTCTCCTTTTAATGGAGGTTCTACGACTGTTGGTCTATAAATTTCTTTTGTTCCTTTTGGGATGGTGCCAAAATATTTTGCGATCATGGATTTTGCTTCTTCCATGTTGATGTCACCTGCAATAGAAAGTACAGCGTTGTTAGGAACATAAAAATCTTTGTAGAAATTTTTATAATCTTCTTCTTGGGCCGCATCCAAATGATCCATTGATCCGATGACAGACCACTGATAAGGATGTACCGTATAAGCTCGCTTCATCGCTTGTTCGAGTATACTTCCATAAGGTCGATTATCGATTCGTTGTCGACGCTCTTCTTTAACGACTTGTCTTTGAGTTTCGATTCCGACATTTTCTACTTTAGCGTGCAACATTCTTTCAGATTCTAACCAAAGCCCCGTCGCTAAAGCATTAGACGGAAGCAATTCGTAATAAAAAGTTCGATCGTACCAAGTATTGGCATTATTGGTTCCTCCTGCTTTGGAAATATAATCATCAAATTCTCCTCGCTTAATATTTTCTGAGCCTTCAAATAAGAGGTGTTCAAAAAAGTGAGCAAAACCGGTTCGATCTGGATTCTCATTTTTAGATCCAACATGATACATCACGGTAACCGCAACGTTAGGTGTTGAATTATCTTGATGTAAAATAACGTGGAGGCCGTTGTCCAAATCGTATTCATCATACTCAATTTTATTCATCTGAGCATGTAGCAAGTGGGTACTTAGCAAAACTAGCACCAATAAAAAATAATTTAATTTCATCTTTAATTGATTATTTTAAATGATGGCCACACAGAAACTAAAATTTCAGAAAAGCATGGCTTGATCAAGCAATTTTATAAAATACGAAATTACGCAAAGATGGGAATTTAATGGTAGCGGATAGATAGCAAATCGAAGAAAAGCAGCGATTCATAGACGAAGAGTGATTTTTTTTTAAATGCTGACTAGGAGAATTAAAATTCTTTAAAGTATAAAAGGCCAAATTCTATGGTTAGAATTTGGCCTCCCTTATTAAAATTGCCTAAAAAGGTACTAAATAGATCCTTTAAAGACGATTAAATTACTTTATCTGCACAACTTGAAGAAGCGAAAGCATCTGGTTTAGCTTTGAAGACAAAGCCCATTCCCAAAATATACCCCATGGCTTCTTTGAGCGCAGTGTTAGACTGAAAGTGAGGATCTGTATTGATATCAGCATGTACTTCTAAAGCTACATCATGTTGATCCAAAAGATCACATAATTCGTAAGCAATTTCTACTGATTTAGCAACTTCAGTGATCATCCGTTCTCGGATACTCATTGGTCTTTCAGATTTGTAATTACTGATAAACATAAAACCACCTTTTTTCTCCCTTAGGAAAACAATAACGGTTGCATATTCTGTAACGGCTCCTTTTACTTGAGAGTCGGTACCAATACAAACTTTTAATTTGTGGCCAAGAGCAACTTCCTTTAGAATCGTTTTTTCAACCGCCTCTTTTATTGGTTGTTCAATCTTTTGTCCATTTAACCTTCTCCATTTCATCATATTCGTTTTTTTACAAGATAACAATTTTTATTTAGTCAAACACAGGTTTTACAAAATTTTACAACAAGATAACATACATCGGGTTTATAATAAACACTCCTTTTACATAAAAAAGTTCCCAAATATTTGGATTCTACCTTAAATAAGGCAAAAATCATATATCCGTAAATTGGACATATATTAACGGAGATCCCCTCTCGATACGTAGTCACAGATTCTCTTAGAAAGCATAAGCAAAATCCTCTTACTACTCGAATAACCTAACATAGCCAAGTCACATATTCCAATATATTTTTTTCTTCTTGGCATAAAAAATGCCTTTCCATAAGTACTTCCCGCCCAAACATACATTATTACATAATCCACATCTCTCTATGAAATTTGACAAATTAGCGGAAGCTAAAGCATCTCAGCAACTATGCTGGACCATTTACGGAGGACATTTCCTTCTATCCTTTTATTTTATTCTAAGATCTTATTTGAATCAATTAAGTCATCAAAGTAGTGAGGAGTTCACTAATATTTATTCCTCTGCTAACCAAGACTTAATCATCAATATCTTGATTTCTTCCATCGTAACTTTTTTCATTACAATGGTCCTTCGTTCTCATATCACTCATGTTATTGACATCATGCGGGCGAAGGAAGAAGCTGAACAAAAAGCTGCTGTGAAAGCCAAGTTTTTGTCAACCATGAGTCATGAAATCCGCACACCGATGAATGCAGTAATCGGTCTTTCCAATATTTTGATGGAAGAATCGCCTAGAGAGGATCAGAAAGAAAATATCGAGACTTTAAAGTTTTCAGCAGATCTGTTATTATCGTTGATCAATGATATTCTTGATTATAGTAAAATTGATGCTGGAAAAATTGAAATTGAAAAAACGCCTTTTGAGCTCCATTCATTAGTCAATAATATTAGAAAAACTTTAGATCCAAATGCCAAACTTAAAGGCTTAGATCTAAATCTACACTACGATAAGAATTTACCGAGCCAAGTCATTGGAGATCCAGTTCGCTTAAGCCAAATATTGACAAACCTTATTGGCAATGCCATTAAATTTACTTCTAAAGGTAAAGTAGATATCGAATTGGATTTGATTCAACAGGTGGATCAAACTATTGCAATTCAAATTGGCGTGCGAGACAGTGGCATTGGTATCGCAAAAGATAAATTTGAAACGATTTTCCAAAGTTTTTCTCAGGCAGATACTGCAACGACTCGAAAATATGGAGGTACAGGTCTCGGCTTATCTATTACCACCAAACTCTTAGAATTACAAAACAGTAAAATTCAATTAGAAAGTGAAGTCAATGTGGGTTCTAGATTCTTTTTTGATTTGGAATTTGGTGTTGCCGAAGTTTCTATCAAAAATACGATTCAAAAAAGTGAACCTATTGATACTCCAATAGAAGACTTCGATGGAGCTAAGGTATTATTGGTCGAAGACAATAAGATTAATGTGATGGTCGCCCAGAAATTTCTTAAAAAATGGGGACTAGAAGTAGATGTTGCTGAAAACGGAAAAATCGCTCTTGAAAAAGTTCAACAAAATGATTATGAGTTGGTATTGATGGATTTGGATATGCCTATAATGGATGGATATGAAGCGACCAAACAAATCAGAGCTTTAAAAGAAAAACGATACCAAGAACTACCAATAATTGCCCTTTCCGCTTCCGCCGTCATGGATTTTAGAAGCCGTGCGATGGAGGTAGGGATGGTAGAATATGTTACAAAACCATTTAAACCAATGGAGTTACAACAAGTACTATTTCAGTATATCAAAATTCCTGCTTAGTACTTCGAATACTCTATTACTCAAAATAAATCATCCCGAACTTCCTTTCGAAAGTTCGGGATTTTCATTTGGGTTTTAAGCTATTATTTTTATTAAAAACTCTACTTCAAAAGCTACTCACTACTTGAATATGCTTTAATGATCATTTTGAATGCGAGAATCATTCACTTTTAACACCGTGTATTGAGTAGCCATAAAATTCAACAGAAATCATTTTTCATTTTTTAGTAGAAACGCTAAAATGGAATTAGCCGATCGACTATTTAAAGTATTCTTAACGACCACTTTAATTGGAAAACATTATAGAATAAAAGTTATTTTTACAAAAAAAATAATATGCGCCTTCTAAATGTTATAATCCTATCCTTAGTCATCTGTATGCTTGCTTGTAAATCTCCCAACGGGCAAACCAATGCTCACCAAAATACTAGTGATCATCCATATACCAATCATTTGATCAATGAAAGCAGTCCCTATTTGCTTCAACATGCGCATAATCCAGTTGATTGGTATCCTTGGGGCGATGAGGCTTTAGCAAAAGCCAAAAAAGAAGATAAAATGTTGTTGATCAGCATTGGCTATTCTGCTTGCCATTGGTGTCATGTTATGGAGCATGAATCATTTGAAGATACCATTGTTAGTAAAGTCATGAATGATAATTTTGTTTGCATCAAAATTGATCGGGAAGAAAGACCAGACATTGATGATGTATACATGACGGCTTGTCACATGGCGACAGGAAAAAGCTGTGGTTGGCCCTTGAATGCTTTTGCTTTACCGGATGGTCGTCCAGTATGGGCAGGCACTTATTTTCCGAAAAAGAAGTGGACAGAAATCTTGAATTACTTTGTAAATGAACGAGCACAGCATCCAGAAAAAATGGAAGAATATGCCAATCAATTAACAGAAGGCATCCAAGGAAGAGATCAAATTTCTATCAACGGCAGTGATCAAATATTTGTCAAAAAAGAGTTGGATAATATTGTTGATAATTTTATTCAAAATATTGATTTAAACAAAGGAGGTAGAAAAGGTGCGCCGAAATTTCCAATGCCTAGCAATTTCCAATTTTTACTCAATTATCATTACCTCTACCAAGATGCCCAATCATTAGAAGCGGTAACGACGACTTTGGATGCCATGGCCTATGGCGGTATTTATGATCAATTGGGTGGTGGCTTTGCCCGCTACTCTACCGATGATAAATGGCTGGTTCCTCACTTCGAAAAAATGACTTATGATAATGGTCAGTTGGTCAGTCTCTATGCCCAAGCCTATCAAGTCACTAAAAAACCATTATATAAAAAAATCATCGAACAGACTTTGGCTTACACTGAGCGTGAAATGACGCATCAAAACGGCGGTTTTTATTCCTCTTTAGATGCGGATAGTGAAGGAGAAGAAGGAAAGTTTTATGTTTGGACAAAAGAAGAAATAGATGCCGTGGCTGGCGATGAAAAAACGAGAAAAATCTATCATGATTATTACAACATCAAGGCAAAAGGCAACTGGGAGGAACACAAAAATATTTTACACTTAACAAAAACGCCTGCTAAAATTGCCCAAAAACATCAGCTAACTGAAGCAGCCTTAGCTGATTTAATTCAGGGGGTAGATGCCAAACTAATGGCTGCTAGAGACCAACGAATTCGTCCTGGTTTGGATGATAAAATTTTGACTTCTTGGAATGCATTAATGCTCAAAGGATATATTGATGCTTATCGGGCTTTGGGCCAAAAAAAATATCTTGATGCGGCTTTAAAAAATGCTGACTTTATTGTCAAAGAAATGATTCAGCAAGATGGTCGATTGAATCGAAATTTTAAAAATAAAAAATCAGTTATCAATGCTTTTTTAGATGATTATGCATTGACGATTGATGCTTTTACCCATTTGTATCAAGTGACTTTTGATGAACAATGGTTATACAAATCTAAAGTATTAGCAGACTACGCTATCCAACATTTCTTTGATGAAAAATCAGCAATGTTTAATTATACCTCAGATATCGATCCGCCATTGGTTGCTCGAAAAATGGAGTTGACAGATAATGTGATTCCAGGATCTAACTCTTCAATGGCTCGAGCACTCTACCAATTAGGCACCTATTTATACAATAGCGATTACATCGAAAAAGCCAAACAAATGGCGCATAACATGTCGGAAACCATCACGCAAACAGAGTCACCAAATTTCTATTCTAACTGGTGTAGCTTGTACGCAAGCTTGGTCAATCCACCTTATGAAATTGCTATTGTCGGTGATAATCATAATCAACTACGATCAGAAATGTTACCATATTATTTACCCAATGCATTGCTCTTAGGCGGTAAGGATGAAGGTAGTTTGGAACTCTTGAAGAGTAAATTACAAGAGGGAGAAACGATGATTTATGTTTGCCAAAATAAGGTTTGTAAATTTCCAGTTCGAGCAGTTGAGAAAGCGATGGAGTTGATGAAATAATTGATTACATGGTTGTTCCTCCGTCTACGATGATTTTTTCGTTTCGAAGAACCATAGATTTTTCTGAAAGTAAAAATTCAACAATAGGAGCCATATCAGAAGGTAACAAGATTCGACCGATAGGTGAATTATTAGCAAAGTGTTCCATCAAATTTTCAATGGCTTCCTCAGTCATTCCTGATTTTTTTTGAATGGGGCTTTTGGTCACTCCGGGGCTAAGGATATTGATTCTTATTCCTTTTTGTGCTAATTCAACATTCAAAACTTTTGCTATACTTTCCAAGGCAGCTTTACTCGCGGTATAAGCACTAGTCTGTCCAAATGCTTTGAATACGACAATAGAAGTATTTAAGACAATACTGGATGGATTTTTCAGCAGTGGGAGCATTTTTTGAATGGTAAAGAAAGCGCCTTTAAAATTGATATCCATTGTTTCATCAAACATCGCTTCGGTAGTCTCTTCAAAATTGGCCGCTTTAAAAATCCCTGCATTAATGAATAAACCATCAATTTTTATTTTTTCTGATGCTAATGTTTTTGCAAAATCAGTAATATCATTTAGCTTCGCACTATCACATAAATAAGCTTTCACCTTACTTCCAAGTACCTGCAAGGCTTCATCTAGATTGGATTTATTTCTTCCAGTGATGATGACTTGATAATCATTTTCAATCAAGTATTTAGCACAAGAAAGTCCAATTCCTGAAGTGCCTCCGGTAATGACAATTGTTTTATTATTCATAATTTAATCTCTTATTTTTGCTCAAAGCTATATCAAAACTTAGTTCCAATCAAGTACTTACTCTTCGGTAAGTAACTTACTTATTGTTCAGATTTATTGATTAACAACAACTTACTCGATGAAAAAAATTGAAAAAAAATACACCGAAGCTAAAGAGTGTCCAATCACCTTATTTATGACGCAGGTAGGTGGAAAATGGAAACCTGTTATTATATGGTTGTTGCTGAATAAAGAAGTCATGAGATTTAGTGAACTAAATAATGCGATCAATGGGATCAGCCAAAAAATGCTTTCACAACAACTAAAAAGTTTAGAAAGCCAAGGATTCGTTTTTAGAAAATCCTATCCTGTTATTCCTCCAAAAGTAGAATATCGCTTAACAACTAAAGGCGAATCATTAAAAGAGGTATTGACTGATATCATGAAATGGAGCAAACTATATTTAACAAAAGACAGAAATAAAGGAAACATCTGTGATATTTAAGCCTTTCACAAAAGGACTCTAAATGAAGAATTCTATGATAAAAACCATGTCTTATCTAATAATTTGAGCTGTTAGGCGGTTAATATAGTAGACTTATCTTTCATTTTTGAAAAAAGAGTCATTTGTGCTTAACTTGAGATATGAACGGGAAGTCCCTACTCTATTTTATTATCTAAAATTAGTTAAAGATGTTATCTACGATTTATCCTATCGGTTTTGTGGTCAGTTTGTTGGGTCTGATTATGTGGTTTTATTTTGAAGAAAATCGCAAAATGAGTCGGATGATGAGTCTAGCTTTTCTAGGTGGTTTTATGGTCTATCTCTTTTCTTTGGCCTTTTCAGATGGAGCAACTTCTTATAAATTATTGATTCTTTTTAGAGATTTAATGGTCCTTGCTGGAGTAACAACCATCTTTAGTTTTTTCAAAAAAAGAAAAATCATTTTCTTCACTCTACTCGCTGTTGTTTTTGCTGTTTTACAATACAAATATTTAAACGTTTTACAACAAACCTTTCCGCAAAGGACAACCACCTTTAATATTACCTTGGATAAAGAGGGCGAACTTTTGGTAGAAATTAAGGACGCTCATCAAATTTCAGAATTACAATCTATTGCTGATCAATATGACTTGACTTTTCGTAAAGCTTTTAATCCATTATTAGCAGATCAAACCGATTTAGATGATTATATCTTGGTCAATATTCCTGAAAAATCAATGCATCAATTTTCAGAAATAGAAGGTACTTTACAAGCTTCCAATTTGATCGATTGGGTAGAAGACAATGAAATTTTGACGATTGACCCAATGGAAATAACTCCTCTTCGAAGAGCCAGAAAAGGCGCTAAAAATTTTGGACTAAATGATCCTGGCGTGATTGAGCTTTGGGGTTTTGCAGAAATGAATGTTGGAGAATTATATAAAGTTTTGAACAAGGTCAAGCCTAAAAAGAAGGCATCTATTTTCATCTTAGATACTGGAATTGATGCTCAACATGAAGATATAAAAGGGAATTATAAATCCATTAAAAAATCTTACGATAAAGATACTCGTGGACATGGCACGCACTGCGCGGGAATTGCAGCAGCAGTTTCTAACAATAAAAAAGGAGTTGCGTCTTTTTCAAAAAACAATGATTTTGTGGAAGTCACCAGCATCACGGTCCTTGGATCATTTGGTGGAGGATCACAAGCGGGCATTATTAAGGGCATGATTGAAGCAGCGGATAATGGAGCAGATGTTATTTCTATGTCTTTAGGTGGTCGATCCAATGATAGTCGTCAACGAGCTTACCAAAAAGCAGTGGACTACGCCAACAAAGCAGGTGCGATTGTAGTCGTTGCGGCAGGTAATAGTAATGCAAATGCCAAACTATTTGCTCCAGCATGTGCACCTGGCGTCATCAGTGTCAGTGCCATTGATACTTCTCTCAATCGAGCTTCGTTTTCTAACTATATCACGGACCTTAATATGGGCATCGCTGCACCTGGAGTAAGCATTTATTCTACTATTCCTGATAATAAATATGCAGAGTTCAACGGGACTTCGATGGCGACCCCTTATGTCGCTGGTCTATTGGGTTTGATGAAAAGTATTCGTCCATCTTTGACGACGAAAGAGGCTTATACATTATTGAAAGACACCGGAAAGGAAACAGGAAATGTGAAGGAAACGGGTGCCTTTATTCAACCGGCGGCTTGTATCAAAAAATTGATTGATTAGTGGCATTTGGAAGATGCCTATCATTGGTTATTTTTCAAATAAATTTGAAGAACCATTATTCTTCAACAGTTGATAAGCTTTCATAAAGTCTGGGATACCATAACCCATTTCATAATCAGGTTGATCATATTGATGTCCACTTTTTTCAATAACTTGAAAAATTTCTTGGTTCGTTTTTTCAGGAAAAGCACTCCATAGACTGGCAATCATTCCTGCTAGTATTGGAGCAGAAAAAGAAGTGCCGTTTGCTGTGGTCACGCGAAGAGAATACACAGAGGCGACTCTTGTATTTTCACCCATCGCAGAAACATTGGGTTTGATTCGACCATCAGCACTTGGGCCAATCGAACTAAAATCAGCACGCTCTCTTAGTTTATCATTCGCACCAACTGCCAAAACGCCAGCTGCGTCCGAAGGAACTCCGATATACTTCCAATCATCCAAACCAGAATTACCTGCACTACAAACAATCAACATCCCTTTGTCAAAGGCAATATTGGCGGCTCTTGATGCCAGAGATACTTTTCCGTTTAAATCTTGATAACTATAATTCATTTCTACATCGCTAAATCTAGTATAGCCTAGAGAGGAATTGACAATGTCTGCTCCTAAACTATCTGCATATTCTAGACCTGCTATCCAGTTGCATTCTTCTACCAAATATTCCGCCCGAACATCTTCTGTTTTTATACAAATGTAATTAGATGCAGGTGCAGTGCCTACCAGAAATCCAGGAAGATTGGCCCCCATGACTGAAAGTACTTTTGATCCATGAGAACTGGATTCATAAACAGAAAAATCGTTGTCAACAAAGTCTTTGGTGGCGATGATTTTATTTTTTAAATACAAACTATCAAAGAAAGGAATCTTGTCTGCATATCTAAAACCTCCATCTAATATCGCAATCAATATGCCCTCTCCCCTATGTCCTAATTTGTGAATTTGATCCCCATTGAGTTGTTCAATTTGGTTTTGTCCATGACCATAATGAGAAGCCAATTTTTCATATTCTAAAATAGAATCTCGTTCATAAAAACTGGCCAAACTGATATTAGGTTGATCCAAATGTTCTCCTACATAAACTGTATTTTTAACAAAGGGTAGTTTTTGAATTGCTAAAATATTGACACTGTCGATAATGATGGTGGCAGCATTGAGCCATTTGGAAGTATGGTGAATTTTAGCGCCTAATTTTTTCAAAGCAAGTAAATAATTGGGATTCACAGGAAGATCAGATTCTTCAATATCAATGCCTTGCTGAAAACGACGCTCAATCGCTCGTGGGGAAAGAAATTCTTGAGGTTTTTCAACACTAAAAGGGCTTTCCTTTTTATCAGTCAATTCAATCCAAAATTTTTCGGATGAACCATTTTGACCAAAAAGGTTACTGGCAAAAAGCATTAATAACAAGACAAAAATCTTTTCCATTATGGAGGGTTTCTCAATAAAAAACGAGTCAACTAATTTTATAAAAGAAATTTAAACTATTCATCCAATTGGTTTCAAATCGCATTTTAGAAAATCTTCTTCTACAAAACTAGTCTAACTCAAATCAAAAAAAGCTTTGAAACGGTTGAGGGATATTAACCAAAAATAGGGGGAAAAGGGGGCAAATAATTATCTTGTATTTTCGCTTAGGACATCAGTGTGGCTATCGATTTATCAAGGATGTAATAAACGAAAACTTAAAACTCAAATTTGTGTAGTAATTGTGGAAACAAAAAAGAAGGGGATTGACGTGGTTGTACTATAAAGGTAAGAAAAGAACCATTAAATTTTGCTTTTTATTATACTTTTTTAATTGTTTTATGATAAAAAATAAATGGAAATACTTAGCTCCTTGCTGAATAGTTGCTTATGCTTGACCAGCTTTACTAATGTGTTATAAATGGGAAAGGATGAAATGGAATGGAGGCACAAAAACCATTAAAGTAATTCTCTATTTAGTTTAATTTCAAAAAAATAATCTAGTGCTTCTACGATTTGATCTAGCATTTTTCCTTTGGTAAACTCTCGATTGATTTTTAATTGTGTATCCTTTAAGTGATTCAATTCAATCGTCCTACGTGGATTTCCTTTATAGAAGTCTTTGCGATGAATATTATTTGGAGGAATCAATGCTGCATTACTCAATTCCACATGATAAGCATGACTTTCCTTTTCTGTGACTTTCCATTTTTGCAAACCAATTTCATCTTTTAAATATAAAAACGAGCACTCCCCTAGTATCTTAAATTCAATTCCATACATCATATCATCTACTTTCTCTGGTTTGAAAATCATCTTTTCCCCATCTATCCGAACGTCGGTCTTGATATATTCCAAACGATTGGTCATCAGCTCTTCCCCTTGCTCATTTGTTTTAACTACCGTTTCATTATAATAAGACTCTCGAAACCAGATAGCTTGAACAGAATATTGAAAATATTTTTGTGCAAATAATCCTTGATAGAATTCAATGATGGGGGCTAGAGAAGTTCCATAAATACCAAGAAAAGATCGATCTGAAGTTGGATTTCGGCGTTTATAAATTTCCGTTTTCAGATTAAAAAATCGTTGATTCCAGTCTTTGATTTCTTCTTCATGCGCAGGTTTATACGGAGCCAAGTCCATCGTGGTCAAAGCTAAATTCTCTTCAAATTCGCTGATTTCTAAACTCAACTTTTCAACATTTTGCTGCGTTTGTAAATAATAGGTATAGATTTCACCTTTTATTTTATCCTCCCAAAACTTCTCTTTTTTTCTTTTCTTCTCTCTTTCCAAAATATCCAGTTCGGAAAGTAGGCGTATATAAAAATTGCCTTCTTGCAATCTAAATATCTGTCGTCGCAATTCACTAGCATGATCCGCAAAATTTATTTTATCCAATTCCTCTAATAACAATTCTAATCCCATCGGATCCGCTTCTACGTTCACATGGATTTCATCTTCTGCTATAAAAACATGAACCAATAACTGATCATCGCATTCTTCAATATTCAATTTTTGCGAAAGCGGAATAATTAAATCTTCTCGAATGGTTCTTTGCAATTGTCGAGCTCCATATTTATGATCATAACCACGTTCGCCAAGAAAATCTAAAACCTCTTCTTCCAAATTCAAATCCATTCGGCGAAAGCGAATACCTTCTCGTTTTTTAAACAATTCAATTTCTCTTTCAACTACAAAACGAATGGTCTCTCTAGACAAAGGTTCGAAGGGAATCACCTGATCAATCCGATTGAACAACTCAGGTCGAAAGTGTTTTTCAACGGCACTCATGAAGTGATTTGTAATCTCAGAAGTATCCATTTCTGGTTGCCAACTAATGCGATTACCGGACAAATTGGAGGCACCAATATTAGAAGTCATAATGATGATCGTACTACAAAAATTGACTAATTTTCCTTGATTATCTGTTAAGCGGCCTTCGCCTAAAATTTGTAATAATAGATCATTAAAAGATGGATCGGCCTTTTCAATTTCATCAAAAAGCAAGACGCAAAAAGGTTCTCTCCGAACCGCTGCAGTCAACAAACCATCTGAATTATAACCATCGCCTAGCAAACGTCGAACCGCATAAGGATTCGAAAATTCACTCATATCAAATCGAACCATTCTTTCCCGATCACTAAACATAAATTCACATAAAACTCTCGCCATCTCTGTTTTACCCACCCCTGTTGGACCTACAAAAAGAAAGGAAGCAATTGGTTTTCCACTTCTGGTCAAAGCCGTTTTTACCGCCGCTAATAAATTGCCTACTCCTTCGACTGCTTTCTCCTGACCAAAAATATTATTATTGAATTGATTTTTGATTTTTTTCAAGTCCATTGGAATTCCAGGATCAACCATAAAAGGTGGCATCCCAGTCTCTTCGCAAAAACTTTGAATCACTGATGCTCGACTCAGTTCAACTCTAGTATTGGTAGCCGCATCTTTTTTCGGATGATTGATAATCATTGATTCTAAAAACCGAATGGGTTTTCCCGGAAAACCAGAATAAGGAGTGAATCGTCGATTGAGTCGAATGGTTTCATCAATAGCTGTATGATCGATATTCACTCTATGACTTGCGCCAATATCCTTTACCTTTTGATGAATAATTTCTTCCAAATCTTCTCGTGGTTCTTCCAAACGAATGATTTGAAAGTTGTTTAAAAAATTAGGCGTACGCAATTCAATTCTGCTCAATTCTTCTTCTGTACATTCAGACAAAATAGTGATCTCTCTCCTACTCAAAAAACCATTGAGATAATCGGCCATACTTTCGTTAGAGCCTTCATATTGACCGACTTCGAAAAGCTCATATAAATTTCTAATAAACAAAAAGTCCTTTCGTTGTGCTAACTCTCGACACAATAAAGAAAGGTTCTCTTGCCAGCCCATATCAGTGGTCAATTCTTTGATCAGAGTCGAAGCAGTCGTTTCCCAAATGATTCCTTCTATTCGCCGTTTTTTTTGTTGTCGAGCCAGCTCTAAGATTAAGGCTGTTTTTCCAACACCAGATGCACCGACCAATAAAACATTTCGATTATAGCTTGTTTTTACAGAACGGATTAATTGTTCTAATTCTGTTTTTCGACCATAAGTTGTTCTTTTCCTAGGGATCAAAGCCTGAGCTGCTTTGGGTAATATTTGTTCCGCGTTTTCTTCCGATTGGTCTTCGAGTTCTCTTGGGTTCAAAACACGTAAGGCCATTTCATCCTGCTGCAACTCTACACTCTCAAACCAAATCGAGGAAACAATACTCCGAACATCTTGTAATCTTTTTTTACGACTAAAATCTAACTTTACAATTTCTTCTAATTGCGATTCAAATTTGGGAAATTCTTTAGCGAAAGCTTCTACTCCTAATGCGGGAATAATTCCCCAAAATCCATTGGCTGCTTCCTTCCAGAAATAATCGAATTCTAAATCAAAGGCAGGATAAGGTATATTGTTTTTTGCAGCAGGAAAGGAAATCGAAATTTTAGATTTAAAAAAATCGCCTGAAGCGTATTCATCCAATAACTTGTGATATTCCCCTCGATCTAAAACTTTCCGCTGAAATTGTTCTGCATATTTTCCGGCCAGTAGCTCTACGGGTTCATTAATTCTCAATGCCTGATGATCCAATAATGGGGTGACCAGACTGGTGGCAGAATGTAATTTTAGTCTAACCGCAAAAAAAGGTATGTTTAGAGTGTAAGACATTTATTCTATTAAAATGTTTGTGTATTGTTAGTCCGTAACTTAAATTTTCTTGCCTCAGGAGAACGAAATTTTGAATAGCACTAATTCACTTATTTCTCGAAAAGCTTAAAATTTTCATTAGATACATAGACAAAAGACTTGAAAGTTTAGTTTATATCATATTCATGCTTGAAGGTAATGGTATTTGTATTGGTTTTAATCATCATTGAATAAAAAATTACACGATGATCTGACCTTCAGCTTGATTACCATAGGATTTACTTTTTTTATTTATAAAACGATACCCGATCAAGAAGGCTAATAAAGCATCCAAATGGTGCCATGTTTTAAGATCCCCCATGGAAAAGGAAAACGGAAGTTGATCTTTTAAAAAATCAGCAACGATGGGAATATTGGCCACTTCTTTCTTATATCCTAATTTTTTGAGTTCAAATATTCTAGACAAAGCTCCTGGATATACTTCTAATACTTGGTGTTTTTGCTTTTCTACATTCGTTTTAAGTTTAATAGCACGGGCAGTGAGTCCACCTAAAAACATGGGCGACATTCCTTTGAGCTCCCGATCACACTCCCGATAAAAGTAATCTTCTCCATTGCCAAAATAAGCACCAGGCAAACTAAGGGGAGCATCTAAGAATATCATCATTGGCTTTTTTCCATCAAGGAATGTCATAATAAATTGATCCGCATCCTTCTTCTTTTCGCTTTGAGCGAAAAGAATTTTATCACTTTCCAAGTAAGCAATGACCGTCGTTCCTGCCAATTTACTTCCATAATCAATTCCAATAATTTGCATAAGGAATGCTGTTTATATCTAGTTTAAAACCCAATCAAGTTTTTCAATTAATCGAGTCTTTTAAATTTATACTTCACAAAAAAAGCAAATTTAGTCGATAAAATAAGGATTGATTCAGAAGCTTTGATATTTTTGTAAAAAGTAGTTCTATGTTTGAGTTTAAAGCAAATATCGTCAAGCGACGAAAAATTAATAAAAGTTCTTTGTTGTTTGGATTAATCTCCGCAGGCTTGCTAGGTTATCTGGGGCTGACCTATCTTGATATGGGCTTGATTCCTATTATTGAAAAACTAGCTCGACAAATAGGGTTTTATCAATATATCAGTTGGATCTATATGGGTGTTTTTGCGCTTTTGGGCTTTTTAATCATCCCAGCCTTGCAGACCATCATGCAGAAAAAGGTAGCGGTTGGAGGAATTGTTGAATTTGATGAAGAGCACATCAATATTTCCAAAGGAAAAGAAAAATACGTCATCCCCGAAGCAAAAGTCGGTAAAATCGACTTTGAATTAAAGGCTTTACCCAGTGGTGAACGAAAAAATAAGGATCAATTATTTGGAGGCAACTTCATGAAAATTCCAACTAAAGATGGGACTTTTGTTTGTGAATTAGATATCAACAATAAAATTCAACATGAAAAACTAATCGAAATGATTGAATTTTTAAAAATCGAACATGATGTCAAAGTGAAAATAAAAAACTTAAAATAGACTTATGAAGATGGTTTTAAAACACCTTATTAAGAACAGATGATCACTATTTGCTTTGTAAAAGTATTAAGTATTAGGTCGTAAGTATTAAGTGTTAGGTCGTAAGTATTAAGTCTCTACAATATGTGTATTACTACGTTAATTGAAGGGACTTAATACTTTTTACTTACAACTTATTACCTACTACCTACTACTACTACTTTTAACCAACTCTAGATCTTATAAGATGACTCATCTTTCATTCTTCCATACTTTCTTTAGATTTTCTATCCTACTTTAGCGGTTCCCCCCCACGTAAAAGACGCGTGATATTTTTCGAGTGCTCCTCTTTCCAAAATCTTTCGGACTTCCATATCAAAATAAAGAATATTCAATAAATGTGAAAATTCTAAAACCGTATCTCGTTCATTTCGATGACGAACTAGCATACCACAAGTCTGATCTACTAAATCTTGTTCTTTTAAATGATGATACCCTAAAATTGGAATACTATACGAAAATGATTTTGAAATGACTTTTATTGGTGCATCCTCTCCGGGTAATAATAAAATGGAAGCGTTTTCAAAGATTTCTTCACAATCTTCATGGTCGCCATTAACGATTTCTAATAGATCATCAATCTTATTTTCCTTTGACTTTTGGTAGAGGTAAGAGTTTTTTTCTACCCGATCAATGATGAAAAGTTTCATCTTTTTTCGATGCTTTGGAGTTACATCATTGGAGAGGTTAGCAAAAGCTTTGTAGACAATGTTAAATTCTTCGTCGCTTAAATACTTTCCTAAAGTGAGTACATTAAATTGTTTCATGTGTTTTACTTCATTGGATTAAAAATATTATTAAATCTTCCACCCTAAAGGGCAGTTCTTTTTATGCAGTAATATTTTTAAATCATGAGAAGTGGAAGTCCAGGAAACAATCCTTTCGTTCTTCTTGTATAAACAAGTAGCAAATAAAAGCTCAAAAAAATAAGTCTTAAAATTCTGTTTTTGTGACAGAGCCATCAATAAAAGTTAATATTTATTAATGTTTTATCAACTGACAATCAATTGTTAAAGTGACGTAAAAACCGTTTCAACTTTTATAAAACTAAAATTATCATATATTTTTCAGTAAATATATTAAGATTAGGTCTTTAAATATTTTCCAAATTTGAAAAATTGTGCCATATTGGGAAAACATTGATTCATATTAACCATTATGTCTTACAAATAAAACTCAATTGATTAAGCATCCCTCAAAGTTATCATGAAAAAAAAATACAGCATAGATCGGATTTTTATCGTAGAAGATGATCCCATTTATATTCGATTGGTCAAATATGTTTTTGAATTGAATCCTGCTCACGAAATCCATATTTTTAAAACAGGTAAAGAATGTTTGGCTAACCTATATTTAAGACCTGCAATCGTCTCTTTAGATTATATGCTTTCTGATATTTCTGGTGAAGAAGTTTTAGAAGGAATTAAAAATTACGATAAAGATATAGAAGTCATTGTACTTTCAGGGCAAAAAGATATTGACATTGCCGTTCATTTATTAAAAAGTGGCGCTTATGATTATATCGTTAAAAATGACCAAACTAAAGAACGATTAAAGAATGTTATTTTCCAATTAAAAAATAAAGTTGAACTCAAAAAAGAGGTAGAAAACTTAAAAGATCAATTGGTTAATAAATACAACTTTGACAAAAACATAATAGGTGACAGTAAACCGATGCAAGGCGTATTAAAATTGCTTAAAAAAGCAATTCAAACCAATATCTCTGTTTCCATTTTTGGGGAAACAGGATCGGGCAAGGAAGTCATCGCTCGAAGTATTCATTATAATTCAAATAGAAGTAAAGGAAATTTTGTGGCCGTAAATGTTAGCGCCATTCCAAAGGAATTATTGGAGAGTGAGTTATTCGGTCATGAAAAGGGCTCCTTTACAGGTGCTGATACACAAAAGATTGGGAAATTTGAACTTGCGGATAAAGGCACTTTATTTTTAGATGAAATTGCAGAGATGGATGTCAACCTGCAATCCAAATTGCTTCGGGCATTACAAGAAAGAGAAGTGACTCGTATCGGTGGAAATGAAAATATTCCTTTTGATACTCGAGTCATTATTGCTACCCACAGAAAACTAACAGAAGAAGTAGCGGCAGGTCGTTTTCGAGAAGATTTGTATTACCGGCTTTTAGGATTACCCATTGAGCTTCCTCCCCTTCGAGAAAGAGGAAATGACATTTTACTTTTGATGCGACATTTCCTACAATCTTTTTGCAATGATAATAAACTAGGAAAACTGAAAATTTCTAAAACAGCCAAGGACAAATTACTTTCTTATTCCTTTCCTGGAAATGTTCGGGAACTTAAGGCCATCATAGAATTGGCAGCTGTTATGGCGGAAAATGGAGAGATACAAGAGGAAGATATTCGCTTTAATAGTCCTCGAAAAATGGAAGCTTTTCTAAGTAAAGAAATTAGTTTAAAAGAATATAATTCTAAAATCGTTCATCATTTTTTGGATAAATATAATCAAGATGTACTCTTGGTTGCAGACAAGTTAGGCATTGGAAAATCTACGATTTATCGTATGTTAAAAGAAGAGAGTAAGGTTTAATGATCTTAGAGCATGCTTAATAAAACATTGTAGCCAGTCCTTTAAGTTTTTATGGTAAAAAAAGATACAAATATCATTCAGGATATCTCCCTACTTTATGAGCTGTCATTAGCGGTAGGTAGTTCATTAGATGTGCATGAAAATTGTACTCATTTTCTGAAGGTACTCCAATCTCGTAAAAAATTAAGCTTTGCTCGCATTTGGTTGAAAAATGAAAAAACCAATAGCTACGAGGTTTTGTTCACTCAAGCTATGCCTCGAAAAAAAGCCCCTTCTATTCCTAAAAATCATTATATCCTAAAAAGATTAAAAAGTAATCATGCCTTTTCTGTAGCTGCATCAGATAAAAAAATAAGTCAAGACTTATTAGACTTCGGTTTTTCCAAAGGAGTGTATGCTTTTTTCAAACTCAATAATCTTGGATTTTTAGAACTACATTCTAAGCTCAAAGAAAAAAGATATTCTTCCTTTGAGCTCAATCAATTGAATCAAGTTATTGATAAATTTTCCATTTCTCTTGAAGCTTGCTTAGCGCACAAAAAACTAAAAGAAACGACTGCATCTAAGGAACAGACGGAAAAGGATCTTTATGATAGTGAAAACATGTTTCAATCTCTTTTTGAACAAAGTCCTTTAGGGATTATCATTGGTCATGAAGAAGGAAATTTGATCGCCAACCAACGATTTGCAGATATGATCGGTTGCTCGATTGAGGAATTTTCTAAGTTAAAATTAGAAGATTTTTCTCCGTTAGAAGAAGAGGTTCGTTTTTACAAAAATTTACAAAAACTAAAAGACGGAAAAATTGATCACTTACACATGGTCAAAAAATATCTGAGGACCAATGGAAGTAGTTTTTGGGGAAACCTCTCTATCGCTCCACTGATTGGAAACGATGGAAAATTCAAAACGCATATCTCATTTATAGAAGATTATACAGAAAAACGATTAACAGAAGAGTCATTAAAACAAAGTGAAAAAAAATTAAAGGATGCTCAGCAAATTGCAAAAATGGGATCTTATGAATTAGATCTCGAAACAGGAGAAATGAATTGGTCAGAAGAAACTTATCGAATTTTCAAACGAGCGCTAGATAAACCCTGCCCTACATTTGAAGAATATCTAACAACGGTTCATCCTGATGACATAGCCTTAGTCTTTGACAGTGTAGCTACCATCCGAGAAAATAAAGAAACAAAAGGAACGCTTGTGCTAAGGTCTTATACCGATGAAGGAAAATTAATATACACTAAAGGTTTAGCTAAAGCAAAAATAGAAAATGGTCAAGTCGTCAAGCTTTTTGGAACCGTTCAAGATATTACAGAACAAAAGTTAAATGAATTTGAACGTGAAAAACTGCTGAAGGAAGTAGAAGAAGTCAACAAGGAATTAGAAAATTTCGCTTATATCGTATCTCATGATCTAAAAGCGCCCTTAAGAGCGATTACCTCTCTTTCTCAATGGATACAAGAAGATTATAAAGAGAAGTTAGATGAAACCGGGCAAGAATATTTACAATTATTAGTTGGACGGGTGGGAAGAATGCATCATTTTATTGAAGGCATTTTAGAATACTCGCGCATTGGTCGACAATCGCTTAAAAAAGAAAATATTGACTTTAATGTCTTAGTCAAATCGGTGATCGAAACGTTAGATTCTCCTGCTCATATCAAAATAAAGATAAAAAATAAGTTACCTACCTTCAGTGGCGAACGTCTAAGAATGGAGCAACTATTTCAAAATCTGATCAGCAATGCAATCAAATACAACGATAAAAAAAGAGGCATTATTGAAATCAGTTATACCTACTCTCCTACTCATCATTGTTTTGCAATTAAAGACAATGGAACGGGGATTGAAGAAAAATACTTTGAAAAAATATTCCAAATATTTCAGACCTTACAACCGCGTGACCAGTTTGAAAGTACCGGCATAGGATTGACTATTGTCAAAAGAATTATCGAATTGAACGAAGGAAATATAAGACTAGAATCAACACTAGGAAAAGGAACTACTATTCATTTTACTTTAAAACAATGAACGAAAAACAAGAAATTTTACTCGTAGAAGATGATCTGGTAGATGCCATGACCGTTAAACGCGCTTTCAAAGAATTGAGCATTCCAAATCCAATCGTCCATCTCTCCAATGGAGAAGAAGCTTTAGACTATTTAAAAAATCAGGAAAAAGTAAAGCCGGGCATTATTCTATTAGATTTGAACATGCCACGCATGAACGGAATCGAATTGTTAGAAATCCTTAAAAATGAAGATAATTTCAAAACTATTCCCGTTATTATCCTAACGACTTCTACTGAATATCAAGATCGCCAAAATAGCTTTCAACAAAGTGCTGCTGGCTATATGGTCAAACCTGTAAATTATCGTGACTTTATTGAAATGATGAAAACCATTTCTGACTACTGGACCAATAGTGAGCTTTCATGAAAAAAATATTATTGGTAGAAGATGACCAAATTGACCAATTGGCTTTCAAACGTATATTCCAAAAACACTTTCCTCATGATGCTTGTATTATCGCGCCATCCTTAAAATCTGCTACTGAAAAATACGAAAAGGAATCTTTTGATTTTATAGTTGTCGATTACAATCTAGCTGATGGAAATGCCTTTGAATTACTTGCGCATCCATTGCATACACCAACCATTGTTCTCTCTGGTTCTGTTAACGCTCAATTGATTCAAAAAGCCAAAAACTTGGGAGCTATAGATTTTTTACTAAAAGACACACAACTCCGTTATCTTCCAATGCTCATGAATTTGATCCATCAACATCTAAATATTTCATCGACTGTTACTCCCTCTAAGATTGCTAGGCCATCTACAAATAATAAAACATTTGATTTAAATTTTTTGAATCAGACCTTTGATGATAACAAAATAAAAGTGAAAGAAGTCCTTGAAGTTTTTCTAGAATATAATACAATAGACTTAGATGATTTACTTCGCGCGATGCAAGCGCAAAACGCCCAAGTCATCCAAGATAAAGCACATAAAATAAAATCTGGATACCGATTAATCGGAATGTCAATGGCCTCGAATTTAACAGAAGAAATTGAAGCCGAAGCAAAAGAATTAGAGCAGAATTTAGGATCTTTACAAAAAAAAGTAGATACCTTAGTTCTCCTTTCTAAAGAAACAAATGTACAGATTCAACAACTTTTGAAATCGAATTATTTTGATCAAGATTGATTTTCTAGAATACAAACATTTATTGAAAACCAAAAAGGAAGATGGCAAACGCTATCTCTTTGATCCTATTCGGAAAAAGTATTTGGTCATCACACCAGAAGAGTTGGTTCGACAACTCGTCATTTCTTATTTTCTTATCGAAAAATCTTATAACAAAAACCGTATTGCTATTGAAAAAAGTCTTCGAGTTAATGGACTACTTAGACGCTGGGATATCTTGGTTTATGATCAAAATATGAAACCGTGGTTATTAGTAGAATGTAAAGCTCCTGAAGTAAAAATATCCCAAGCTACCTTTGAACAAATCGCTCGTTATAATCTTACGCTAAATGTTCCTTATTTACTCGTTACCAATGGACTAAGCTCTTATTGCTGCGAAATTGATTATGATGAACAATCCTATGAGTTCCTCTCAGAAATTCCAAATGCATTTCCTATTTAGTAAGATCATTTTGAAGGTGAAAAGAATTGAATCTTGAATAGCCCTCTTACAGGAAATATCGTGATTTAAAACTATTCAAAATTCAGATATTTCATCCATTTAATTTTCTTTTAAAAGTACACTAAAACTTAATGCTATTGTCGAGCATACCATTTGTATTTGTTATGTTATGCGATCCAGAATGATCTCTAAATTTCACTAATGAATAGCTTCGTGAAATTATTTATGCGATTGGATTTATCTATCCTGTAATTTCGAAAGAAAAAGCTCCTGTTCGAATTCAATTTCCAGAAGTACATGATTTATCATTATTTGGAAAAGCAGTAGTGAAGTATATAAAAATAGTGAGAACTGGGTGTGGGTGTGATAAGTCAGATCTAGGGGGAGGGAGGTGACATCTAGAGGGGAACGATTATCACCTCCCAGTAAAACCCTATATCTTAAGTGTATTATTTATCAAGTCTTTTCAATAGTAGCTAGCAATCTAACTGCTTCACTATTTTGCCATATTCTATTTAGTTATTTCTATTACGAATTTGGTTAGTCAGCATTAATATTGAAAATCATTCAACTGCAATATTTCGTTCTATTGGCCTCTACTCTATGAGATTGTGGTATTGTTATCCTTACGGAAAATAGCCTAAAATTACGTGGGGTCAAAATGTAAGTATAGATTCGATGTATTAATAAAACGAAAAGAAAGTAATTTGGTTGCGGATTTATGACAAAAAATCGTAATGTTTGAATTTTACAAAAAAGAAAAACGTGACATAGTTAAAAACACCCTTTATCTATTCACTTTTTCAGCTATAGTTCTTTTTTATTTTTTTTTTCCAACGACGTTTTATAGGGAAAAAGAAAGGAAAAAAGATCATTTGGACTCTGTACAAATCCTTTCATTATCCATTTTATCATAGATCGATCTATAACTTTTGGCCTCAATACAATAAAAAAGCTGGAAATAGTCGATTACTATTTCCAGCTTTTTTATTAAAATTGTTTTAGATTAGAATCTACTTCAACAATTTTAGATTTTGTCTTAAAGACAAAAGGTTCAGTGCTTTTGCGTGTGTGATTCAGCTCAAAGTGTTAAAGTTCACTACCTAGTATTTTAGCTGTCTTCAAGCCTTGTTCTAACCTTTTCAAGTGATTAGGAAGATCTTTAATTGCATCCATAGATTGAGTGTGGTATTTTCTAAAGCTACCATCTACTTCTGTAGCCTTACTTGTGGCGGTACTTAATTTGGATAATAAGCCTATAAGCTTGTTGAAATCGGTTGAATTCATGAGTGGTTTAATTTATAAAGTGAATGAAATTGATTTATTGACATCAAATTGAATACCAAAATGTAATTTAATGGTGATTCTTATTAGATAATCGGAGTGAATTTGTGACTTTAAACTTATTTTCATTAAAAAAGTTACAAATATTTGGAAAAAGTACTTATTAAAACAATATTTAATTTATAATTGTTTGTCAACAACACTAAATATATCGAATGACACTACTGAAGCAATATATAGTTTGGACAAATATTAAAGGTAAGGTTCTTTTAATCGGCAAAAGTTACAGACACCATATTTTAATGTCTCACTTATATGATCTAAAACGATAAAAATTTCTTTTAGATTGTATCACATAACATTTTTTATAAAATGTTTTTACGGAATGTTCCCCAATTTGGATGGTTATCAAAAAATAAAGCATGGATTATTTTAAACAAGAAAGTACTCGACTACATTTTAGGAAACTAACAGAAAATGACATTCCAACTTGGATCGAATTCTTTGAAAATAATGATAGCCTTGGATATTTAGGAATCGATTTATCAAACCCCAAAGAAACGCTTGCTAAAAATTGGATTCTAAAGCAACTAGATCGATATAGCAATCAAGGCTTCGGTCATTTGGCTGTCGAAATAAAAGCAACCAATGAATTCATCGGAATGGGTGGTATTTTACCTAGAGAACTCCATGGAAGAAAAGAATATGAAATAGCCTATTCCCTACTTCCAAAATTTTGGAAACAGGGCTTCGGTACTGAAATCGCTCAAACCATGCGGGATTTTGGTTTTCAACATATAGAAACAGATCGATTCATTTCTATCATTGATAAAGAAAACCTAGCCTCGATCCATGTCGCCAAAAAAAATGGAATGCAAATACTCTTTGAAACAGAATTTCTAGGTATGTCTGTTTACGTTTTTGGGATAAATAATCATTAAAAAAATGAAGTATTGCTTGCTCCAAGCATAGCTTAACTTTCCACTATTCTCTACTTCATTTCAATTGGATATTGATTACTGGATATTCCTGATTGAATATTTTTCATTTACGATTCCTTTCGTTTCATTTTCGGTACTTCCTTTACCACAAACTGAACAGTCTCTTGAATTCGCTCTTCAAATAAGACCATTTTATTGGCCAATAAATCATCCAAAATATACGCTTTATAATGTCGAATCGTAATCAGTTCCAATCCTTTTTCTTTGACCACTTTAAAATCATTTTCTAAATCACTAATTAGTTTTTCGATACGTTCTGGAATATCGTTGACGCAAACGGAAAAGCTAATCGCCATGTTTTGCATCATGTTAATCTTAATCCGATGTTGCGCAAACAATCCAAATAAGTGACTCAAATGATGCTCCGCAACAAAAGAAAAATCACGCGTTGAAATGTGTATCAAAGCTTGATTCGGTTCTACCACCACCACAGGAGGATAACTGGTCTCAACATCAGCAGCGATCAAGGTCCCTTCTCCTGTTGGATCAATAAAAGACTTGACGTAAAGTGGAATATTTTTATTTTGTAATGGTTTGATTGTTTTTGGATGAATAACTTTTGCACCATAGTAAGTCATCTCAATGGCTTCTTTATAAGACAGTCGATCAATCTTAGTCACTTCTTCAAACAATCGAGGGTCACCGGTTAAAATACCAGGAACATCCTTCCAAATACTCATACTTTCAGCATCTAAACAATAGGAAAAAATAGCTGCACTAAAGTCAGAACCTTCTCTACCAAGTGTCGTCGTAAAGTTCTCTGAAGTGCCCCCAAGAAAACCTTGTGTGATGACAAATCCACCTTTTGCGACCATCGGCGCTACGATCTCTTGCCCCCGTTTCACGGTTTCTGCCCATTCAATTTTTCCTTCGCGATAAGTATTGTCCGTCAGGATCATATCTCTCGCATCTAGCCATTGAGTAGGCAAAGCATTTTTATTTAAATAAGCACTTACAATCTTAGAGGAAACCATCTCTCCTATCGAAACAATTTGATCATAAACATAATCATAAGGGTCGATAGGTTCTTCTTCAATCACCCATTCAATTTCCATAAACGTATCACTGACTTGCGCAAATATGTCATCAGTAGGATCAAACAACTCCAACATAATTACCTCATGTTTCTGTTTTACCTCATTAAACAAATCAAACGCATTTCCCTTTTTGCCCACATAAGCATCGACTACTTTTTCTAAAGCATTGGTCATTTTTCCCATTGCAGAAACGATAATCACTAAGGATTCTGATTGATATTTTTCTAAAATACTTTTGACATTTTTAATAGCCGCTGCATCCTTAATTGATGCTCCTCCAAATTTAAAAACTTTCATGATGTTGACTTAATCGCTTGTTTGAAAACACTCATTTACTTCCTAATTCAACTAGAATTAAATGAGATCATATTTACGTAAGCCGCAAAGATATAATTTTGTTTATTTCTTACTAATACTAAAGCGATCTTACTAAGATCATGTACTACCCATTATTTCCTACATAGTGATAAATCAACAATAATTCCTTCTATTAATATCAAATTCACAAAACAACTACTTACACGGCATCTCTATTTACAAAATCAATAATCTGATAAAGATTTCGCCGTATTTGAAAAAATATATTTTTTTTACCATCTCTAAGCAAAACCATAAGTGAGGAACTCCAAATCGCCTTGATTATCCTATGCTCAGGTAGGTCCAACGATGACTTCAATTGGATATTGGATATTTTTATGCGATCAATTTTTTTGTGAACATTGAACTGATATATACTAAAAACTAAAAACCCAATCCCTAATCTTCAAAATTAAAAAGAAAAGGGGAAGGAAAATAAATGGGTGCTCCTTGTTCATTTTCAATCAAAATATTGTCGAAATAAATGCTCGTTTTGGATTTGACTTGATCAAAAGCTTTTAGTAATTCTGGATGGGTAATATCGTTGGCGATGAAGCGAGTAGCCATTTCATCTTGAGGAGTGATCCAACAATCGAAGTGGAGAATCTTATAGCGTTTTGAATCAACATATAAGCGAAGTGATTTTTTAAAATTACTTTTAAAAGCCCTGATGCTAATGTTTTCATTGGGAAGCATGGAATAAATGGATGAATTATATCTCCAATATCGAAATTCCATTTTTTCAATATTATCTAATATCTTTTTACGTCGTTTTTCGGAAAGCAAAGTGCTCATTCTTCCCCATTTCAATTCTACTTTCTTATCCTTTAAGTCATAATATTCTGGATAATTTTCTATTTCGAAGAAAGTATTTTCCTCTTTTTCTAACAAAAATCGTCTATTAAAATCGTGAGCGGGTAGCAATTTATCTCGATCGCTGACAAAG
>CAYTVR010000084.1:0-27597 GCA_964441245.1 uncultured Saprospiraceae bacterium
GACAGAAGCCTTGTTAGATCGAATGTGTATGACCTTTGGTGGTCGAGCTGCAGAGCAAGTTGTTTTTGGTAAAATTTCAACTGGAGCCCAAAGTGATTTGGATCAAGTGACCAAAATGGCTTATAGTATGATTGCTGTCTTTGGTATGAATGAAAAAGTAGGAAATGTCTCTTTTTATGGAATGCAACAAGATCAGTTTAACAAACCTTATTCTGATGATACCGCAACCTTGATTGATGATGAAGTTAGAAAACTGGTAGAATCTCAATACATTCGTGCGCAAAAATTGCTTAAAGAAAAACGCAATGAGTTAGAAATTTTGGCAAATGCTTTATTAGAAAATGAAGTACTGCTGAAGTCAGATGTTGAACGAATGGTGGGTCCTCGACCTAGCGATTTGAAAGCACAAGCAAAAGCTTTAGAAGACAGTCAAGCTGAAATAGAAGAAGATGACATTATCGAAGGTGCTTCCTCTTCTGGTCAAACAGAGTCTTCAGAAGAACCTGTCATTGAAGATTAATTTTTTTTTACAAAAAAAATATTTTACGCGAAGGCGATGGTTGAAAAACTATCGCCTTTGTTGTTTTTGTTCATAGCTGCTTTAGACATAAGAGATTTCTAGCATTGAATGGTTGAATTCTGAATGGAATCCTAAAACGTATGTATCGCGAAAGAATGCCATTCAAAATTCAATTATTCTAGCATTCAATTATTACAAAAATAGCGATTCTTATGTAACAGGACTTGTAAAATTAGTAATTTGGAAAAGCTTGTCAATTTAGGATCATGAAAACAATAACAAAATGCCAAAACAAAAAAATCTAGATCTAACAAAAGAAATACACTTCAAGCTAAAAAACTAATCTTAGTCGCCTTTAGAAACTAAAAAAAAACATCATCAGAATGAATAAAACACAAATCTCTTTCGGGTTTTCCTACCTTTTCCTGTTTTTGTTTTTTTATCCCATTCTAATCTTCGGGCAAGAAAACATCACAGACACAGAGAATAAAGCATTGCAGGTTATGAATGTTCCTAATAACCTTTTCGATAATTTTAAATTCATTAATTACAAGCCCGGAAAAGAAGTACCAAGAGAATTTTTTCTCGATAGGACGGGGCAAAAATTTGACTTAAATTGGTTTGCGGGTAAAATAGTCTATGCTACTTTTTGGTCCCAGACTTGTAAACCTTGCATGGCAGAGAAACCAAAATTAGAGGCCTTAAAAAAAGAATTTAAAGATCATGAAGATATCATATTCATAGATATTTCTTTTGATCGTTATAATAAAGTTTGGACAAACTACCTTGATGATAAAAAACCACAAGGTCATCAATGGATCTCACAAAACTCTAAGCAAACGCGAAAGAATTTCCAATATGGTGGAATCCCATTTCATTTTATTATCAATAAAGATCGCCAATATAAAATGAAAAGGTCAATTGATGATGCAAAACGTCTTCTTGAAAATGAGGTTTATTTGGAGGAATGGATGCAAACTGGACAAAGTATATTAAGTAGTGATACCTCCTTTAATGTTAACTATGGTATCGAAAATATGACAGACCAAAGTATTGAAATCCTATATACCATGTATGATCAACAATCAAGCATGACAATCCCCAAAGGCAAAACATCTATTGTAACTAATATATCAGGCATTACTCAGTCGACAGAGTGCCAACTTGATGACACCGTAAGTCTCCCAATGGACGAATTAACTATTTACAATTCTAAAGGAAAACGATATACTAGAAAGGCACTGGATATTAATAATTGGATAAAAATAAATCCTTCGGTCAGGAGAAGCCCAGGTGGAATCGTATTAAAAGTTTCAGAGTGTGATTTTAAATAATAGCCGCATTTTTTAAAACAAGTTCATAAAACAAAGTTGAACAAAAAAGCCTTGATAAAAAATTCTATCAAGGCTTTCGAAATCAATAATCGGTTCTTAAGAGTTTAACTATTTCACGGTTAAACTATATTGCTCAGTGGGGTTAAGAGGGCAAAAGTATACGTACTCTCCTGGAGTCAATGATACTACATCAGTCTTGGAACTCGTTCCATTTTTTACGGGAGCTTTTACATAAGCGGCTTTAATATGATTAGCTTGATCCGTTTTTCCTTTCGGGGCTAACACAAATCCAACTTCATGTTCTACTCCATTATTCGCAATCTCGAATTGGTAATCACCAGGAGCAAGCGTCAATTTTTTTATCGTGAACTCACCAGTGGTTTGTCCTAAATTGATTGTATTGACTTGAGCTTGTAAAGAAGCCGTAAGTGCAAAAACTAGTAGGATCGCTAAGCTGAAAAATTTTGATTTAAACATTGTTTAATATTTTTAATGAATAGATTAATTTATTTACAATGCAAATATGGACTAAAAAAGACCCGAAGTGATCATCAAAAATTCCCCTTTACTTATCAAAAATTCCCTTTTTATGATCATTGATCAAAAAAGACAAAAAAATACTCCGTAGCGGATGACCACTACGGAGTATTCAGGGTTGATTGAAAATAAAATTTACTTAGACTTCTTCTCCACTTTTAACCAACAATTGAAATCCATTTCCATGAATATTAACGATTTCAATATTCGTATCTTGCTTTAGATATTTTCGAAGTTTGGTTACAAATACATCCATACTTCGTGCGGTAAAGTAATTATCTTCTCCCCAGATTTTAGTCAATGCTTCCGATCTAGGCAAAATATCGTTCATGTACACGCAGAACATTTTTAGCAATTGTGCTTCTTTCGGAGATAATTTGTCTTTTACCTCTTCTCCTTCTCCGCTTCTAAATGTTAGAATTCTCAATGGAAAATTGAAATGGTACTTTCCAATTTCGAATTCTTTGATCTCTTCTTTGGGATCAGCAGTTCCGCTACTTCTTTTTAAAATCGCTTGAATCCGATAAAGCAACTCTTCAGAATTGAATGGTTTGGAGATATAATCATCTGCTCCGATTTTAAAGCCTTGAAGTACATCTTCCTTCATCGTTTTTGCCGTAAGGAAAATAATCGGCATCGTGCTATCCTTTTCTCGGATTTCTTTAGCCAGAGTAAAACCATCTTTCTTAGGCATCATCACATCGAAGATACAAAGATCGAATTCTCCTTTTTCATAACTTTCCAATCCTGCGACCCCATCTGTTGCCAGGGTAACATCAAAATCATGCATCTCCAGGTAAGAACGTAGAACATCTCCAAAATTTTGGTCATCTTCTACTAACAAGATTCTATTGTTTGCTGTTGTCATCGTGTATTGTTTTTCTTAAAAAATATCGGCACGAAGTTGTAAAACTCAATGTACTTCCGAATGGGAATATAGACTTTATTTTTCACTTAGTACACTCTAGACAAATTGTCTATCTATTAAATGTTAATTTTTGGGTTTAGATTGTGTTAAAAGGAAACAATTTTAACACTAATTAGGTTCGCTACTATTCTGGGTTTACTCTAAATGGGAAAAATAATATAAAACTACTTCCTTTTCCCAACTCACTTTTCACATCAATTTGCCCTTTATGTGCGGTAATCATTGCTTTTACATAGCTCAATCCTAGGCCAAATCCCTTCACGTCATGAATATTTCCAGTATGAACTCGATAAAATTTATCAAATATATGCTTTCTAGCCTCTTTTGTCATACCAATTCCTTTATCAGAAATGGTTACTTGCACGCCGTTCGGAACATTTTTAGTGTGCACGGAGATAATTGGTGCTTCAGGAGAGTATTTATTCGCATTTTCCAATAAATTATTGATGATATTGGATACGTGAGTCAAATCTCCTTCGACCAATGATTTTTCAGCTTTCAATTCTGTGGTCACCTCACCTCCTTTCTTCTCTACTGGTAATCTTGCGTTAGAAACCGCTTGATTGATTACATCATGCATGTTGACACCTGTCATTTTCAATTGGAAATCTCTTCTATCAATCACAGCCATTTGTAGCACTTTTTCTACTTGGGCATTCATTCTTTTATTCTCTTGCTTTATGATCTCCGTAAACCTTCGAACTTTTTCCGCATTATTCAAAATTCTTGGGCTCGTGATCGAATCAGCAGCTAAAGAGATAGTCGCAATGGGTGTTTTAAATTCATGCGTCATATTATTGATGAAATCTGTTTTGATCTCTGACAATTTCTTTTGTACGAATATGACTTGAATGGTATACGCAAAACAGAACAAAATGATTCCTGTAAAAAAGATAGAAGCTAGCAAATTTTTCCAAACTCCTTTCCACACGACACTTGCCCTTGTCGGGAAATGGATCATCAATAAGCCTGGAGATTTAATTTCATTGGGAAAAAGATCTGCTCGATAATCAGATACGTACAAATTTTTCCATCCAGCGGGTACCGCTACAGGGCCATTATCTTTGACTACAAAATGCCCGTTGATGATCACAAAAGATTCATCTTTTCTGGAAAAGACACCATAATCATACTCAATATTGACTCCTCGATTATTCAACTCGTTTTTAAGAAATTGATCTAAATCTTGTAAACTAATCCTTTCACTAATCGGCTTTCGATTAAAAAGCTTAATGAATTTTTTTTGCGCGACCTGAGCTTCCATTTTTTGGAAACGTTCCCTCCGCTCTTTTTTACATTTAGAGCAATCACAAATATCTTCGGCTTCCAATTGAATAGATAATTGACTGTATTTATATATCGTACTATCTATACGAGATTTTTGTTCTTTGGTGGTTCCTATTTTCAGCGCCTCCATATCTTCCTTAATATCCGAAACCAAATCATTTTCAAGATCTTGCTCTAAAAATGGTTCAAATACCTTAAGGTTATCTTCCATCTTCTCTGCACTCTCTAGTTTTTCGCTCACTCGATTAAGAACGGTATAAATATTTTTATCGAATTGATCTTCGTTGAGTTGAATAGACCATCGTATCCAATACATTTGTAGCAATACAATCCCAATCAAGGCTGCACTCATTAACCCGACGATGATCCAAATTGCTTTTTTATTCATTGATAAATGATTCCGAAAATAAGTGTAAGAAATTTTTATTAAAAATTTTAAGCCTCTTTAGGTTTTAGACAGTCCTTGCTTCTATTTGTATAGAAAACTACTATTATCAATACGAACTCAGGGGATTTATTATAAACATCCTAAAAATAAGATTTTCTATTTAGAATAAAAGAAATCTGGAGAGATTGATATTAGAACGTAAAAGTCTAATCAACTAGTTGAACTACAAATTTATACATTAAGATTTCTCTTTTCTACTATTTAACAGACATTTAACTTTAATGCCTTTTTCAGGAGAGAAATGGTTTTACAACATAGCTTATTTCTTCAAGTAAAACATTGATTGTCATCCAAAAGCTTTCGGGATCAGCTTTAATATTCAACTTTGAACATCATCATAAAAAAGACGCAAAGATTGAAAACGACATCAAAATGATTATTAAATATCATCTTAATTAACGTCATTTAATCTTTGCGTCTTTACGCAAGCGAAAGTATTTTAATGGACTACCAAAGCATTAATAAAATATATCCAATCAATCCAGCTAGAATGACCATATACAATCTATAATCTTGATACCAAGGATAACCATCCATCCCTGCCATGACCAAGCCTTTTCGGTAAGTTAATCTTTCTACTGTTGCTGCATCAGGAGCAGGTGTCATTAAACTAATACCAATAAAAATAGCGGTACAAACAAAGACCATTAAACCAACATTTACTGTAAAGTGTAAATGCCATAATCCCATTTCACCTAAAATAAAAAGTAAAATACCTAATGCGGTTCCTATAATTAAAGTCCAAAATGCCCCATCTCCATTTCCTCTTTTAAAGAAAACACCTACCAAAAAGATCACTACGATAGGTGGGACAATGATCGAGAACATTTGTTGTAAATAGTCCCATAGTCCTGTAAAATTCTGAATTTGTGGTGCCCAAAGCGCTGCAATGACCATCAACACAATCGTCGTTATTCTTCCATAATTGACAATTTCTTTTGTCGTGATATTAGGCTTGTTGGGTTTGATAAAATCAATCACAACTAAAGTAGAAGAAGAATTTAAAGCAGAATCTACACTCGACATAATCGCAGATACTAGACCTGCCAATACAAGTCCTACCAATCCAACTGGTAAAACATTGGTTACCAAAAAAGGAAATACCGCATCTCCATTTCCGATATCAGGATATAAAGTCAATGCGATTGCACCTGGAATGACCATAACGAAAAGTGGAATAATTTTTAAAAATCCAGCAAAAATAACTCCCCATCTTGCATGGCGGATATCTTTTCCACCTAGTACTCTTTGTACAATATATTGATTCGTTGACCAATACCAGAAACCCAAAAATGGAACCCCAATCAATAAACCTAACCAAGGTAAACTTGAATCACTCATTGGTCGAACAACTGAGAAATGTTCTGGCGGTGCGGCAGCAATGACTCGTGCCATATCAAAGTCTACTTTATCTAATAAAATATAAGTCAAAATACTACACCCAAAAATCAAAATGACCGCTTGGATGGCATCCGTATAAACAACTGCTTTCAATCCACCAGAAGCAGTATAAATCCCTGCAATAATTGCTAAGCATAACGATGTCCAGCCTATTTGTAGGCTAGGAAAAAATGCTTGTAGTACAATTGTTCCTGCGTATAAGGCTCCGGCGGTTTCGATCATGATCGTACTAAATATCGTAATACCTGAAAAGAATAATTGCGATCGTCGATCATATCTTAACTCTAAAAATTCTGGAATGGTCGTAATTTTTGATTGTAAATAGAGCGGTACAAATACTAAGGCCGCAATGATGAGTGGTAAACCTGACATCCATTCGTACACGGAAGTCGCAATCCCTGTGGTGTAAGCTGCCCCAGACAGACCAATGATCGTAGAACTTGAAATGTTAGATGCGAATAAAGATAAACCTATGATTCCCCAACCAAAAGATCGGCCTCCAAGAAATAAGTCTTCTCCTGTTTTTGTTTTTCGAGCGATCCAGAAGCCAATGGCCAGCACCACAACGAAATAGCCGACAACAATGGCTATGTCAATGTTTGAAATTGTTGATGTCATATTGTTTTATTAAGTTTTGGTATTGATTTGGTGTTAAGGTGTTTTGTGTCTTAGCATTAGGGTATTTACGCTTCATAAAGCTTTAACACATGAATACTTTAACACCAAACAACTAGAGCACTAAACCGCTTTTCTCTATAGTAATCATTCCGCAAGGGCCCACCTCTAGTGCATGGATACCTTCTGAAAATTCTTCTTTTGATTGCCAATCCAATTCACCTAGACAGTTGTAAATTTTCACCTCACACATCCCCATATCTTCATTAACTTCAAAGGCTATTTGCTCATTCATTTTTCCATTGATCAAATCGACCAATTCAAATCCTGGCTCAATTTCGACGACCATATTTTCATAAACACCGTAAATAATTTTATTCTCTTTTGAAGAAGAAAGGATTGGATAGTTAGCCAATGGTGAGGTCGGTATAAATTGACCATCCAATAATATATCTCTATTTTTAAGCCAGTACTGCGTATAAAAATCAATCATTTTTACGTACTCCTCAGATAGATTTTCCAAACGTACAGAAAGTTGTGGAACAGAAAATAATATATTGACTAACTGCAAAGCAGCAAGCTCTACAGGTTCTTCTTTGTGCCAAGTAAACATATCCGAATGTACTGCAGTATTGCCACATAACATTTTGACATCAGTTGTTCTAAGCCGATTGGTCACACTGTCATTGGGACAGTCAAATGCCCGAAACATATTGCCGTATTTACGCATTGCTGGACCAATATATTTTTGTCGAAATTCGATTAGGATATCAGGTTTAATGGCTCGTAGTGTATTAGAGACATCCATCATTAAACGATCAACTGCTTCATTGACAGAAGAGTAATCTCTACCATTTTCTTGGGTCATGACTGTTTCTGGATAGACCTTAAAATCGTCAATAAAATCTAGTTTAAAACCGTCTAAATTCCATTCCTTTAATGCTGTGGCATAAATACCAATTAAGTATTCTCTAACATCTGGATAACGAGGATCAAAAACAGGCGCCCAACGATGATTTTCCGTAAGGAACTTGCCCTTAAATCTTTGATAAGCATTTGACTTTACACCACAAAAAGGAACAGAATACCAAATCATAAACTTCATCCCTAATTGATGAACTTGCTTGACAAAGTCTGCCATATTGGGAATTCGATCCGGTCGCCAATCACCTGTGTAATCATAGCCTCGATTATTATCTTTGGTTTGCCATCCATCATCGATGATGATTACTTTGTAACCCAATTTAGATGATGCACTACATTCTTTTAACAATTCTTCTACTGTAATGGATTGATGGTAGGAATACCAAGTTGAATACAAAGGAAGTTTCGCAGCTTCAAAAGTCTCCATTGGTTTTAGCTCTTCGTAAGATGCCCACCAATCACTTACCTCTTTGAGCGCTTGACTAAAATGATTGGACCTAGTATCTATTCTTATCTCTGTTTGATAAGATTTGGTCAAGGGCATTTTTTCTGTAAAGAACTTTATTTGACAATAGACTAAGTTGTCTTCCTCTCGAATGGGCGCTTCAAGTTGGCAAGTATTGATCACATCTGCGCAAGCAAAAGTATGAACGTTTTCATCTTCATGAGAAAACAAACAAACGACAGGAGCATCTACGGATACTCTTGATGCTACGGAAGATGCCTCCCAATCTGCACGCAAGCGTTTTTCATAAAGTGCATTAGTAGTCCAAACGCCCTTAATATCGTGACCTGGAATTCGCCATTTCAAACTTATGGGTTGTAATTCAGCCAGTTCTTCACTACTAAGTCTTAACTGAAATATCCTAACACCATCCTTATTGGCTAATTCTTCTAGATGTACATTAAATGAACCCGTATCACCTGTAATTTCAATAAAGTTAGTCACTGTCATGATTGAGATATTGGATCGTTCTTTTTTAATCTTAATTTGTTTTAATACTTTGTGTCAAACGCTTATGATAGTTTTAAAAAGAAATTTTGAATGAATCAACTTTGTAAAGGGGATTCAATAAATCTATTATTGGACTGCTACTATTTCCAGCACTACACTTTTCCGTTGTCCAGAAACATCTGGATTAAATCCTATTTTCATTAAGTAATCTCCTGAGTAAATGGTGGATACATCAATAGGAGAAGTCGTGCCTGGATAAACATTTAATTCTCTAATTTTGTATTTTTTGGATGCATCCAAACCTTTCAACAATACCGGTTCCACTGCATAATTGACCTCATAACGATTCGTCACTAGATAGGAAAAAAGAATAGATTTATTTTTCGATTCATCGACAAACTGAAAACTACCTATGGATCCTTGATATGGATTTTGTAATCGATATTGATCTCCTTTCCAAATGACATCATTAAAACTATTATAATTTTCAACTGCATTTTTACAAAATGCTAAATCCGTTTCATTTAATTCTTCTACGTCAATATCAAAACCTAGTTTACCCATGGATGCGACATCTGTTCGGTATTTAATACTTGCTAATCGATCCCATTCTGTAACGTGCGCACACATGGCAATCGCTGGAAAAAAATGAGAATAATCCCAATGCATAAAGACCCGATCTATTGGTGCCGTATTGTCACTTGGCCAAAATTCAGTAAAGTATTCCAAGGCACCGTAATCTACTCGACCTCCACCTCCTGAGCAAAGCATAATCGGTACTTTAGGATATTTTTCACGTACTCTTTCTAACACTTTATAAACTCCTCGAACATAATCCACATAAAGATGAGACTGAGGTAATTGCTGTTTAGAAAGATAATCTGAATGCGCATTATAAATGATCGAATTACAATCCCATTTCACAAATGCGATCTCTGGATTTGCTGTAAATATATCATCAAAAACACCGAAGACATGATCTTGAACTTTGGGATTTGACAGATCTAAAACCAATTGATTTCGATAATAATATTCTTTTCTGTTTGGCTGTCGAATGACCCAATCTTGATGTTTTTCGTATAGTTCACTTTTAGGATTCACCATTTCGGGTTCGATCCAGATACCGAATTTAATTCCTTTTTCAGTTGCTTTTTCCACCAAATAGCCCAAACCATTTGGCAATTTACTTTTATTTTCTTCCCAATCTCCTAAACCAGCTTTATCGTCATTTCTTGGATATTTATTAGCAAACCATCCATCATCTAAAAGAAATAAATCAACTCCTAAATGTTTAGCTCCATCAAATAAGGCCACCAATTTATTTTCATCAAAATCAAAATAAGTAGCTTCCCAATTATTCAATAAAGTCAAGCGCTCCCCTTCTCCATCCCACAAGCGATATTTCTTAGCCCAAGAATGTAAATTTCGACTTGCTTCTCCTTTACCATTTTCAGAATAAGCATAGATTAAATGAGGTGTTTCAAAGGATTCATTTTCTTTTAATTGATAGGCTGCTGCATGATTATTTGCTCCAGCAATCAAGCGAAGATTATCATAACGGTCCCTTTCAAAATCAAAGCGATAATTTCCTGACCATGCTAGATTAGCTAAGATTACTTTTCCAGATTCTTCTGTTGCCTCTCCATCTAATGAAAGCATAAAAGTTGGAGGAGCATATAAGTTAGCTCGAGCACCCAGTTTAGAATCTAACACTTTAATTCCTGCCGTAAGTTGATGCGTTTCAGGCTGCATTTCGGTCGCCCAAGTTCCATGATACTGGGTCAGATAAAATTCTTTATTTCGAAAATATAAATTGGCAGATGCATATTTTTTCAACTCTATCGTTCCTTGTTCACCATTTTTTATTTCCGTCCATTGTTCAAACACATTTTCATTTTGATAGACTTTGTAATAAAGCTTTACTGCTGTTTTATAAAGTGGATCAATGAGATTAATGATCGTCGTTTTTATATTTCCGTCACTTTCTGAAATACGGTGACTGACATATTCCAATTCCGTCGATCCATTCCCATCTTGATGTAAAACTTCTAAAGCGGGTTCTGCAATATTCCAAGTGCCATTAGGCGTATAAGCCATATTAAATACATCCTCATTGGTTCCGTTATATCGAAGTTGCTTATGAATGGCAGCATACTCTTTTGGACTATTTAATTTTTGTCCAAAGTAAATAGTCCGAAGTCGATTGAATTCATCTGTTTGCATGACCAATGCATAATCTTTGCTTTCAACGGAGATATGCACCGTTTCTTGAGCAACGAGTGACGAAGCAAAAAGAGTTATATATATCATCAGAAGCTGTTTCATCAAGTTTATTGGATTTACTTGGACTTATTGTGCTATTCTATGCTACCTTTTAGTAAAATTAATTTTTTTTCCCTTAAGTAAGTAATAATGCCACAAAAAAAAACAAGAAAAGCAAAAATTATAAAATATTATTTGGAATCCATACTAAATTCAAAACATATCTTATGTATCCTTAGATTTTTCTTGAATATGAATTTAGAAATAAAAGCTAGTTATTGCTCACCAATGAAGTTGATTCTCCTCTTTTGCTTTATCTGACCTAAATCCTGGTTTATGAAACTATTTTAAACACAAAAGATGGAAACTGCTATGCAATTTCCATCTTTTGTATCAATTACTTTATCTAAACAAGGCTAGTTCAAGGAGAACCTAATCGTTACTCCTCCTGCCATATTGGTTTGCGCAATCTGAGCCGAGTTAGCGGGTATGGTTCGTCGATAATCAAAAAACAAACGAGCGTTCAGTTGCTTATTGATATCATAATCAACAGATGGATTAATCGATATAGTTTTAGAACCTCTTGTAGGCTCCACCGTACCATCAAAAGAATGTAAAAGAGTGACATCATCTCTCAAGGAGAAATCAAAAACAATATTCATATCACTTCCTTTCGTTCCTTTACCCTTTCCTTTCCCTCCAGCGTTTGAATTTGGTTTGTTCAAATCAGTGTTCTTTTTATCTCTCTTTGTTTGTCTGCCGCCTTTTCGTTTTTTCTTTCCTTTCTTCCCTCCTGATAAGAAACCAATCACAACATCTTTAATGGTATAACCAAAACCAACCACATACTCCGTCGTTTTCGTTTCGTTCAAATCATTATTAATAAAACTCATCGACAAGTTTCTAGATTTCTTAAAATCTAGGCTGATGTCCATATTGTTTTTCGTTTTGATTTGCACTCCTAATAATGGGGTGAATTGCTCACTGATCACGACATTTGGAATTTCAAAACGAGAATAAAAATTTCCTTTGTTATCTTCTACATTTGGTGTTGCCAGATTAAAATCCTGATCTGTTTCATAATTATTGACTCTTAATGTAGAGCTATAACCATGTGTGATGTCCACGTTAGAAAAGATATCTTTAAACCAAGGTAACTTCGATAGTCCTTTGTAGTTCAACTTCCAATTAATTTTAGGCAAGGTCTTAAATAACACCGTACGTGCATAATTGGTTTGTAGATCAATGGTTTTGGCATCTTCTCCTGTATAAGCTGCGATAAAGGCAGGTAATAAAACGTCCTGCTGTGTTTTTCCATAACCTTCTGCGAAATCTGGTCCATCCTTTATATGTGCACCTGTTCCTTGTCTTTGTGAAATAATCGATCGATTATCTTTAAAGGTTTGAAAAATTTCATTCGGATCATTAAACAAAGTATTCATCGCAAAATAAGAAATTTCGTAAGATCCTACTTGTCTTGGTAGTACATGGACCAGATCCTCCCCTGTTGGTAGTCCGTCAATATATGGAGGAGGGCGATTATATAATGTATCTCTGAAATAAAGAGAAGTATTTTCTGAAAACGTTCTAGTTGCCGTCAGGTCTATTCTAAAATCTTTAAAAGGCTCCAAGATTACGTTTGCATCAATCGCTTCTTGATAATCTTGAAAGACTTGTTGATTCAAGAAAATGTCTGTCGACATCCAACCTTTGTCCGCAGATTGTTCTAAAAAGTCTTTTCCTGGCCCGAAAGGATCAATATTTGGCTGTAAGCCGGAAACAAATTCCCACCCTGGGGCAGAAAAATTGTTACCTAAGCCAAAAAACTCCGAATCTGGCATATAGCCTGGAATGGTGGTTCCATAGTTTTCAGTATAGGATAATTTTGCTTTTCGCAACAACAGTAAAGGACGAATCAAAACACGTTCTACCGTACTTGGTTCTCGATCTTTATTTTTCTCTTTCTTCTTTTTCTTGTCTTTCTTTTTATCTCCTTTTTTATCACCATCCTTACCTTTACCATCCTTACTTTCTAGTTGATCCTTAGCATCTTTACCTTTTTCATTTCTATCATTTTTACTCCCTCTTTTGGTCTTCTTTTTTCCTTTGCCTTTCTTCCTCTTCTTCTTTTGTATCTTGCCAAGGTATTTAGATTTCTTGTATAATTTTTCAAAATTCAAATCTCCATTCAATCGTCGATTTTGCTTATTTTGAATCACATTACCTAATTCTAATGTATTTTCAGCCGCAGCTGACCAACTATAATCTGCACCATATTGTGCTTTTACTTGTATCCAATCTAGTAAAGGAATTTTCTTTAAAGGAAGCGTATAATCCAAACTTAAATTGTGGCGATAATTTTTATTTCGACCCCAAGATCTCAATCCATCTTTAATCTTTTCATCGAGTTCATCTTTAGATCTAGGTTGGCCTGTTTCATCTAGATCTTTCAATTCATCGATTACGGCTTCATTGACCGCACTAAAACTAAATTTTAGATTTTTGGTGAAGTCCCATTGTAGATCATAATTTCGATCCCAAGTAAACTGTTTGTTATAAAATGCTTTCGCAAAAGGGTCGTCTGTTTCTGTAAAACGATAAACCGTCTCTTGTCGTTTTCGATCCAAGTCCGTTGAGAAGGCAAAGGACTTCGGTAATAAACCAAAATTGATATCTGTAATTAATTTTAGCCACTTGCTTTTTGACAGTTTTTTAAATGGAGTAACAAATTTTGGTTTGACACTATAATCATAGGTCAGACTCGCCTGATGATTAACCGTTTCATCATTTTCAATAATTGGATTCGATTTGGTCGTATTGGTGTAAGCATAGGTTGCACTAAAGTTTTCAATATTCCAAGGCTTAGGAGTCGAGGTTTTATCGGTCCGTTCTTTTCGAACATTATTGAAACTAATACTCTTAATTTTTACGACATCCAAAGCTTGTGCGCGAATGGAATCCTTTTCTTCTTTGGTCTCAGCAATGTCTAATTTTTCATCAAGTGTTACATCTTTATCAAAAGGATCATATTCTGGTGTACTTTTGGTATAAGAATACTGCGCATAAAAAGGGATTCTGATTCCTGATTTTTCAGGTAAAAACTTCCCTAATTCTAAATTAGTCGCTACATCATAACCAAATTCAGATTCTCTCGCTCGCTCAGATACATTTTCTTCCAGACCTCCCCATCCAAGCGAACTATAATTAGTGGCCATGGTCATATTACCAAAATCGGCTAACTGCATATCTACTCTCGCCAATGCTGCCACCCCACCCCGCTCATCGATACCACTCAGTCGCAACTCATTGACCCAGACTTCTGCACTATAGGTCTCCTGTGAATTATTTCTAACGCCGATCATCACTCCTTTTACCTCTCCAAGGTTGGGATTACCTTCCACCGTTATTTCATCAAGGACAGTTTCTCCTCCTCTAGTTGCTTCAAAACTCTTGCTGTAACGTTCTAATATGTTTGCATTTGCAGCATTCCTTTCCAACTTCAAATCTTTCAAAATTGCTAAAGGAATATTCATATTATTCAACTCTTTCCAGACCTCCAATTGATATTCCTCCGAACTAGGAGAAGAACTATTGTCTGTAGAGAATTTCAGCGGGATAGAGTACTCATAGTAGTTATTCAAAAAATCACTACCCAGTCGAACAAAGAATGAAAGTGAGTCATCCGGTACCTGATCTAGTATCATAGGATCTCTTGATTCGGCATGGACATACATTTGCATTCTTTTGTAGAGTCGCATGTCCATTTTTACGATCTTATAAATTCCTCTGGCTTCACAGCGTTTCAAGTCATCGATTTCCATCGATAAGGATTGCTCATTTTGTAGGGCATTCGGAAAGGATGAATTCAAGGATTGCTCTCTATTAATACCTAATGGAATCACATAATTAAATGGCTGCTTGCTACTATTGTCTTCAAAGTTGACCGCATTGATATTAAAAGAACTCAAATCTACTTCTTCCCCTTCTATGACTGTAGCATCCGCAGGACAATTTAACCCACCCAACTCACTTCGATATCGTCTCCATTGGTTTCGCACCAATTCTAATCGTGCAAAACGCATGGTTATTTGTTCTGGGAAATTTTTCATAAACATTCGAATAAATCGAATCGAACGGAAATTTTGAATCCCGCCAACAGAAACTCCTTTGTCTAATGGAATTTTGAATCGATACCAAAGTCGACCATTATTTCCCGCTCTTGTTTCCGCAATAAACTCGTTATCCTGAATTTCAATACTTCCTGATGTCCCTACAGTTGACGTTGGACGAATAGAAACTTTATATCGATAATAGGATTCCGTTTCACTCAACGTATTGTCTCGATTCAAATCCTCACTATCTGGCAAGTTAGTAAAAGAGGTCGCTCGATTACCATTATTGATCGGAGTGTTTCCTTGAGGATTATTAAATTTGGAGTATCGTTGTAATACAGGTGTGTTAGATGGCCATTCTCTAAAGTCAACAAAGTCATCATTTGATGGATCTTCTCTAATTGTATCTTTAGCAATTTGAATCAAAGAAGAATTTTCAATAAGAGATAAATACTCCGCAAATTTACTTCCTTCACCAGCGTTATTTAAACCATCAAATCCTACATCTTGTATTGGTCTATTCTCAGGATCATTATCAAATGCATTCACAACGGAGTTCGTTCTAGGAATGACTCCCCAGTTTGTTTGATCTGTTGCAATAGTAGGATCTACAGGAATACCATTTTCGAAAAATTTCCGAGAATCTCTTAAGACATCTTCCGAGACGTTTCCTAAATTAAAATATAAATCTCCACCTTGGCCTGCTGTTGGTCCATCCGGATTATTCATAAAAGGATTCAACATCCAAAATTCAAGGTATTCAATATTCGTTGCTTCAAAATCATTGGTATTTAATGCTTGCATGATTCCCCCCCAACGAGTTTCAGGAGCAGTTAAACCACCAGAGTTATCCAACCCTTCTGAATATGCTGTTCCTCCTGGAAGATCAAAATTATAAGGTCCTCTGTTTTCTGGATAGTAGGTTAAATCAAAAGTACCAAGATTACCATTGGTAAAAGAAGTGGCTTGATTTTGATTAGGAAATACTTCTTGTTCTAAGATCCTAGTCGTATAAGGTCCGTTTGCACCACCATTAACGGTTTGATCCACTCGATACCAATTCAGTTGTGCCCTGTTGGTACCGTATCTAGTATCGTTAATTAACTCTGCCTCTGGGAAAAGAGCTTCTGATATCCCAGCCCCTAAATCGATGGTATCATTTTGAGGTACAGAAGCCAAAGTCCATAAATTTGGACGAACACGTAAATCAAAACGACTGGTACTTCCTTCAAAATCATCTACAAAAACAGTTCCTCCCTCTTCATCGCCATCTTCTCCTGTTCCTTGATTAATCGCTTTAGAGTGACCAGGTTTTAAAAGGGCTGCTTCAGCGGTTACTGTAATCGTCGAAGGTTCTTTGGTTTGGATAAAAGGAATAGCATCTACGGCTTTTGTTAGCCAAGGTGCATCTTGAGTGAAGTTAAGATCCAAACCATAAATTCTATTATTAATCGGATCATCTCCAATATTTACTTTTTGTGTAAATGGTCGTTCAAAAAGATGTAGATAAGTCGCTCCGATATTGAAATTTTTATTCACTTCATAATCTGCTCGAACTCCTAACATCGTTTTGGTTTGAAAACCAAATAAGGTATTGTCTTCAAAAGAAACATTGACGGGTGTTCCTGAACTCAAGTAAGCATCGTTCAAGATCGTGATTCGACCAATATTGTAATCTACTTCATAATCTCTACCCTCATCTAATACCACCCCACCTGCTCTTACGGTCACTGAGCCTTCAGGTAAATTAAAGGCCCCTAAAGAAATCTCCGAAGAGACACTTGATTTATACTTACCTCGGATGGTGAATCTATTTTTTTCTAAATTCTCTCTTGCTCTAGTAACGGTTTGACTATATAAATCTTCATATACATACTTAGCATTTAATACGGAGTCTGGCATCCCAGGGTTAGTGGGGTTCAATTCAGTCAAAATATCTTTTAACGAAGAACCAAAAGGTTCTAATAACGGAAACATGATCCGACCATTTCTTTGATTGATGGTCACTCCCGCTACGAAATCAAAAACACCATCGGGACAGGGGTCACCTTGAACGTTGAGTTGATCGAGATTGAATAAACGAAGCAATGGTTGATCGGCTAATTCAGGAATAAATCGCTTAGGTGCTAATCCTGGATCATCATAAAATACATCTAAAAAGAAGTCTTCATTATTGGCTTGAAAAGCACCTGTTGAGTAATGATTTTTCATCATCAAATCCCAAGTAGGAAGATCTACACGTGGCGTGGTACTTTTTAACATTTTTACAAAAAGTACCTGTAATGAATCCTCACTATCTTGAAAATCCGCAGCCATCTCTCCTACTTTATAAGTCGTACCATTATGATCATATTCGAAAGCCACACCCAATACTTGATCTGGTTGTAGATTGACATTTAAAGAGATAAAACCAAGATCAGCATTGTAAGTGTATTCATTTTGAGTCAATAAACGTGCACTAACTTTTTCAAAATCTCGTGTTTGCTCTAGATTAAACTCTGAAGTCAATACGGCTAATGCATTGTCTAACTGTCGAACGGCTCCATTATCAATTAAATCACCATAAATATCATTCGCATCTATGTTGGTTCCAGCTCTTCTTCCTGGTAATGCACTGGTTCCAAAAACATCTAAATTTCGAGCAGGTATTACTGGGTCCTGATACTGTGGACTTTGATTGGTAAATCGAGTGGGCTCTCCCATGTCCGAAATCGCGATGATATCTCTTACGTTTTGAGTTTCATTTCTATCATTCGTAATCCAAACTTCAATATTTGTGATTTTGACCAAAGACTTAATCTGTGGTAAGTTCTCCATTGATCTTTCAAAAATATCTCGATTGTAATGAGAAAGGAAAAAGTGTCTATTTTCATCATACTCATCTGCTCGAACTTCAAATTCTTGAATCTGGGCACCATTTTCAATTTGAATATTTTCTTGTTTTGATTTTTGCTGAGAAGCGACCATGGATAATAAGAGGCGACCAAATCGTAAGTCTGTTTTGATACCAAACAAACTCTGGCTTCCTTGTATCAAAGTACTTCGAAGCGGAAAACTAACATTACCTGCTTGAATGTCTTTGATGATATCATCTTCTCCACTAAAGGCATCACTATTATATTCTAATTTCATTTGATTTTCAAAATCAAATGTCGCTTGTGTATTGTAGCTAGTTGATAAACTTAGTTTCTCACCAATTTTTCCATCTACCTGCATCTCAATATCCATATCAAAATCAAAACCACCATTTCGTTGTTGTCGAATACTCAAGGATGGGTCATCTCGTCTTTGATAATCTCCTCCAAAGGTCAAATCAATATTCCCTTGTGGCCGAATATCAACAGCACTTCCTCCAAAAAGTCGATCAATGACTCGATCTTTGACATCAATTTTCTTCAGTGGATCAGCACTTGAACTCGTTTTTCCATTTTTGGTACTTACTCCCGCTAATTGTTTAAAATAATTGGCTTCTTGTTCCTTGGCCCGATGATCTAGGTATTCATTAAAAGACATGTAAGAAGGCATACGAAAGAAATCATCCCCAATTTTCTCCGTAATGATGTATTGTCCTGTTCCTGGATCATACTCTACTTCTTTTTCAACAATACTGGGATCTGATAAATCGAATGGATTAGCGTTGGGGTCGGTGACAAAATCACCATAACGTTCTTTGAGCGGAACCGTATCTTGCTGTACTTGTACGATTTCTGGAGTGAATGGATCTCCTAGGTTAGCACTTCCCCCGTTAAAAGCCAGGGCGTAAGTAGCTAAACCAAAAAAGAACAGTGTGTTAAGGAGTAAATTTTCTATTTTCATAATTCAAAGGATAGTCTATAAAACGGCACTAAAGATTAACGTCCATATTCTCTCTTAATGCTTGTACGTTAAAACTTTAACAATTCTCTTTTGATGAAAAAAACAATTGGCTGATGCTCTAAAATCATATTTAGCGAAATGTTTTTTATAAAAATTTTCATTCGTCTTCATCAAAGAGCAATATTAAATAGCTTCTATCAACTATTTATGGCTTCAAAAAATATATATTTTTGCTTCCCATTCTACGGGAAAACAACTAATATGTTTGAACATATCATTAAATATTATATTTTTTTATATTTAATATTTAGTGTTCAAACTACTGAATGTCAATTAAATCTGGTGGAACGATAATTTTCTGCGTGGTTCAAAAGAGTTCGGATGTGATAAAAGCATAATTTTTAATCATTACTTTCTTCTAAAAACTCAACTCTAGTTAGAATGGACTTAAGAAAGTTGCTTAAGGGCTCTCTTTATTAATTCCTCTACGCTTTGAATGTCATTATTTTCTTGTAGGATACGATTAAGCACCTTTTGGACTTTAATTTTTGCGAAACCTAAAGCCACTAAAGCTGATAACGCTTCTCCTCTTAAAGTATTGTCCTTTTTGGCAAAAGTAAGGGGTACATCACCAGATTCTTTCATTACTTTGTCTTTCAAGTCTAAAATAATCCGTTTTGCTGTTTTTGGGCCAATTCCTTTCACCTTGTTAAAAGTGATGACATCTTCTGATAGTATGGCTGCTCTGACTTCATTCGGATCCAATGAAGACAGGACAATCCGAGCTGTATTCGTCCCTATTCCTGACACCGATATCAACAAGACAAACAAGCTACGCTCCATCTCATCTGCAAATCCGTAAAGGCTATGGCTGTCTTCTTTAATACTGAGGTAAGTAAGAATTTTTACACGGTCTAGTTTTTCAACCTTTGCATAGGTATTGAGGCTCACATGTACCTGATAACCAATGCCTCCCGCTTCTACAATAATGTAAGTGGGACTTTTGAACGTAATTTCTCCGTTGATATATGAAATCATTCTGACCTTGCTGAGAGCTTATCTAAAAGCCCGTGTGAGTGATTTGTTACCTTTGAATTATCAATTGTTTTCCCTCTAAATATGTCCTTAATTCTTCACAAAGGCCTCTCTTGATAAATTACAAATAATCATTATTTACTGATATTCGAGCGAAGGTACAAAATTTTAAGAAATTGGACAGAAATAAGCTTTTAAAAACAGGGGATATGACGTCTACCAGAATAGGAACAAACAATAGGTCAATTATGCATATCTTTGCCATCATTTTATCAAAGTTGTTTAATCATAGTTACGTGAGCAAAAAACTAAGATTTATAGCGCGCTCTTCAGTGACTTTTAAATAACTTCGTTTATCAACAACTTCTTTCAAAAAACAATCATTTTTATAATGAACATACTATTACTCGGAAGTGGCGGAAGAGAACATGCATTGGCTTGGAAAATGAGTCAAAGTCCTCACTGTAATCAATTATTTATTGCACCAGGAAACGCTGGTACTAGCCATCATGGCACCAATGTTTTACTTGATCCTAACGATTTTGAGGCATTGAAACCCTTTGTGCTCGAAAAAAACATTGAAATGGTCATTGTTGGGCCAGAAGAACCCTTGGTACGAGGTATTTATGATTTTTTTAAAAATGATCCTGAACTAGCAAGCGTCAATTTGATTGGCCCTTCGGCCGAAGGTGCTCAGCTTGAAGGGAGTAAGGCCTATGGCAAACGATTCATGGCAGACTTCAATATTCCAACAGCTACTTATCGAGAGTTTACCAAAACAGAGCTAAAGGAAGGTTTGGAATACTTGAGTACTTGCGCTACTCCTATCGTCCTCAAAGCCGATGGTTTAGCTGCTGGAAAAGGTGTTTTAATCTGTACAGAAATAGAAGAAGCACAACGAGAATTCAAAGCCATGTTGGCAGGTAAATTTGGGGAAGCAAGTAGTCGAATTGTAGTAGAAGAATTTTTAGATGGAATTGAATATTCCGTTTTTGCATTGACCGATGGTAGTCATTATCAGATTCTTCCTGAAGCAAAAGATTACAAGCGAATTGGGGAAGGAGATACCGGGTTAAATACTGGTGGAATGGGAGCGGTTTCTCCTGTTTCTTTTGTCGATGATGTTTTATTTAAAAAAGTAGAAGAGCGAATCATCAAACCCACGATCGATGGACTCAAAATCAAAAACATTGCCTACAAAGGTTTTGTTTTTTTTGGTTTGATTGTTGTCAAGGGAGAACCTTTTGTGATCGAATATAATTGTCGATTAGGTGATCCAGAAACAGAAGTTGTTTTACCTCGATTAAAAAATGATTTGGTCAAACTTTTCATTGCGGTAGATAAAGGTAATATCCAATCCACTCCTATTGAAATGGATGAACGTGCCGCGACGACTATTATGTTGGTCTCTGGTGGTTATCCTGAACAATATGAAAAAGGAAAAGAGATGAATGGTTTTCAAGACATTGAAAATAGTTTGATCTTCCATGCAGGAACCAAATCAGTCGATGGTAAGGTGCTCACCAATGGAGGAAGAGTCATGGCCATCACTTCTTATGGACCCGATTTTCAAACAGCTCTTGCCTCTTCAAGAAAGAATGCAGAACGAATCGATTTTGAAGGAAAATATTTCCGTACGGATATTGGTTTTGATCTTTAAAATAAAAAAATTGAATGAGGGAATAATTGAATTTTGAATGACCAGCTATAAGGCGAAACTTACGTGTAAAGAGACATTCAAAATTCTAGCATTCAATGATTCAAAATTAATTAAAAAAAATGTCTTATTCCATAAAGGATATTGTTCAAATTCTTGACGCTCGCTTGCTCAATCCGATGCAAACAGCTTATGAAATCGAACACTTATTATTGGATAGTAGACAAGTCATTTTTCCTAAGACAGCACTATTTTTTGCCTTAAAAGGTCAACGTCAAGATGGTCATCAATACATCGCTAATCTTTTTGACAAAGGGGTTCGCAACTTCATCATTTCCAGCACCTTAGACTCTAACTTATATCCTGAAGCTAATTTTATTCTAGTAGAAAACACCTTAGCTTCTCTTCAAAAATTAGCGACTCATCATCGGCGACAATTTGCTTTAAAAACGATTGGAATTACCGGAAGTAATGGAAAAACAATTATCAAAGAATGGCTTTTTCATTTATTAACAAATGACTATAAAATAGTCAGAAGTCCTAAAAGCTATAACTCACAAATCGGTGTTCCTTTATCGGTTTGGCAAATAAAAGAAGGACATCAGTTGGGTATTTTTGAGGCCGGTATTTCTGAAATGGATGAGATGAAAAAACTAGCGCCCATCATCGATTGTGAGATTGGAATTTTCACTAATATTGGTGATGCACACGATGAAGGGTTTCCAGACATGGAAGAAAAAATTAGACAAAAATTACAATTATTTCAACATACTTCTACACTTATTTACAATAAAGATTCTTCGATTTTAGATCAAACAATTAGTGAGCATTTTAATGGAGAATGTCTGACTTGGTCTACTTCTAAAAAAGCAGATTTTCAAATTAAAAAAATAGAATCTACTGAACATTCAACGACGATTGAAGGAGTATTCCACAACCAAAAAATAAAATTCACCATACCATTTTCAGACCAGGCTTCGATTGAAAATTCAATTCATTGTTACACTTGTTTATTGCATCTTGGAATTGCACCAAAAACGATTGAAAAACGAATAAAAAAATTGGAACCAGTAGCCATGCGATTGGAGCAAAAAGCTGGAATCAACAACTGTACCTTGATCAATGATAGTTACAATTCTGATCTTCAATCTTTAACCATTGCGTTGCACTTTTTAGATCAACAAAGTAGTGAACAAAAGCGTACTCTAATTCTTTCTGACATTTTGCAAAGCGGACAAAATCCGGTAAAATTATATCAAGAAGTCGCAGACCTTTTAAAAGAAAAAAACATCAATAGATTAATCGGAATTGGACCAGATATTTCCTTATTAGAAAAAAAATTACCCGCCAATTTCAAAACTGAATTCTATAAAAACACCACTGACTTTTTAGCCAAAATAAGCAATACGGACTTTCAAAACGAAGTCATTCTATTAAAAGGCGCTCGTCAATTTCAATTCGAACACATTGCCAATCGACTGGCTAGAAAAGCCCATAAAACAGTTTTAGAGATTGATCTCAATGCATTACTACACAATCTAAATGTTTATAGCCAACAGCTTCAAAATAAAACCAAGATGATGGTCATGGTTAAGGCCGCAGCCTATGGAAGTGGAAGTTATGAAATCGCCAAATTATTAGAATTTCATCAAGTAGATTATCTAAGTGTAGCTTATGCAGATGAAGGAGTCGAATTACGAAAAGCAGGCATTCAATTGCCCATTATGGTACTCAATCCTGAAGAAGCGACTTTCGACGCTTTTTTTCGATATCAATTGGAACCAGAAATCTATAGTATCCAACTATTAAAACATTTTTTGGCTCAAATGCCTAAAAATACGAAAGACTTCCCCATCCATTTAAAACTCGATACTGGGATGAATCGGCTAGGTTTTACACAAAAAGACCTTCCTCAATTATTAAAAATACTTCAAAAAAATAGCCACGTAAAAGTACAATCGATTTTTTCTCATTTAGCGGCAAGCGAAGAAGCCATTCATGATGGTTTTTCTGAACAACAAGTTCAAAAATTTCAAGAGCTCTATCAATCCATTAGTCATACACTTCAATATTCACCTGATCGTCACATACTTAACTCAAGTGGAATTGCCCGTTTTCCACAATACCAGATGGAAATGGTACGTTTGGGCATTGGATTGTATGGAATTGATACCAGTGAACAACTTTCAGAGCAACTAAAAGTCGTACATACCCTTAAAGCAACCATTTCTCAGATCAAAGAGGTCCATGCTGGCCAAACTATCGGTTATGGTCGGAAGGGAAAAGTGTCTAAAAAAATGCGTAGTGCTACGATTAGTATCGGATATGCGGATGGATTGCTTCGAAAAGCAGGAAATGGTCGCTACCATTTTAACTTACATCAGCAAAAAGCGCCGATTATCGGGAATGTATGTATGGATATGTGTATGATTGACGTAAGTCAAATTCCACAAGCCAATGAAGGAGATGAGGTCATCATTTTTGGTAAAGATATGCCTGTTACCGAATTAGCGAAATGCTTTGAAACTATTGTCTATGAAGTCTTTACTGGTATTTCAGAACGGGTAAAACGAGTTTATTTTCAAGAATAGAAAGCCAAAAATGGGCTCTAAACTCATTTCTTCAAGCCAATACTTAAAATTTTTATCATCTAGGACGCATAAGCCTCTTTACAATAATAAAATCCACCCTAAATTTGCTAATTTTGCAGATTCCGAAGCGCGGCTTCGATATTTGTATTTGTAACTTAAAAAAATGAACATAAAAATGTTAAAGCGATTGTTTTTTTTCTTCCCTATTTTTTTCATGATGGGACTCGGTTTATTTGCTCAAAATGAAGATAAAATACTATTTACCGTAGCTGATAAACCTGTACAACTTTCTGAATTCGAATATATCTATAACAAGACAAATGGAGAGAAAGCTGATTATTCTAAAGCATCATTAGATGAATATTTAGATCTCTACGTAAAATTCAAATTGAAGGTTGAAAAAGCGAAAGAATTAAAGTTAGATACCATTCCTGCTTTACAAAAAGAATTAGCTGGTTATCGTCGACAATTGGCCAACTCTTACTTGGTAGATAAAGAGGTAACCGAAAAATTGGTTAAAGAAGCTTTTGATCGTACCAAAAAAGATGTAGAAGTCAATCACATCATGATTTCTTTATCTCCTGATGCTACATCGGATGTAGTTGCTGAAGCCACAAAAAAAATCAATGACATCAAAGCATTATTAGATAAAGGTGGAGACTTTAAAGCGCTTGCCAAACAATACTCTGAGGATACTTATTCCAAAGATAATGGTGGACGATTAGGCTTTTTTGTAGCGATGTTTCGAGAAGGTTTTTATGAAATGGAATCTGCTGCTTATAATTTAAAAGTTGGCGAATATAGTGCTCCGATCAGAACAGCGGTTGGCCTGCACATCGTTCAGTTACAAAGTACTCGACCTGCTAGAGGAGAAGTCGAAGTTGCCCATATCTTAATTCGTAACGACGCAAAAAATCCAAAGAGTCCTACATCTAAAACTAAAATTGATAGCCTTTATCAAGTCCTTAAAAAGGGTGGAGATTTTGAAGCTTTAGCTAAAGCGCACTCTATGCATGCGCAAACAAAAATGAAAGGTGGTTATATTGGTTTCACTTCTACGAATAGTCCTGTAGAGGAAAAATTCAAAGACGCGGCTTTTAGTATAACGAAAGATGAAGCTTATAGTGAGCCATTTCAAAGTTCTGTAGGATGGCATATTATTCGACGGATTAGTCGAAAGACGGATGAATCTTACGATGTGGTCAAAAGACGTTTGCAAACAAAAATTCAAAAAAACGCGCGAGGTAGAGCTAGCAAATTTAGCCGTCAAGAAATTGCTAAGCAAGCGATGTTTGCTCGAATTAAACGAGAAGGAAATTTTGTAGAGAACACCGTCATCAAAGAAAGTTATTTTGGTGCTTTGGATAGCACTTATGTTAGTCACCGTTGGAAAAAGACAACAGACAATGATCAAACTATTTTCTCTTTTGGTAAAAAAATGAAATTTACGGTCAACGATTTTGCGGATTACAGCAAACGATCTTCTTCTCGAATGAAAGGAGGAAGAAAAGCAAATCCGAGAGAAATAGCTGATCTAGTTTATGACGAATTTATCAGAGAAAGTGCCTTGAAATTTGAAGAGTCACAATTAGAAACGAAGTATCCTGAGTTCAAATCATTGATGCGAGAATATGAAGAAGGTATTCTATTATTTGAAGCCACAAAAATTTTAGTTTGGGACAAAGCATCTCAAGATTCTGTTGGCTTGAAAGCATTTCATGCTACTCAAAAAGATAAATACAAATGGGATGAGCGAGCAGTAGTTTACAATTATACGTTGCGTGCAGGAAATGATGATCAACTAAAAGCATTGACTTCGGCTGCTGCCAAAATGGATCCAGAAAAAGTATTGGCGCAATTCAATACTGCCGAGAATCAAATCCTTACTTATCAAGAAAAAACTTATGAGAAAGGAAAAAATGATGCTTTGAAAAGTACGCCTTGGCGAAAAGGCGCGGTCTCGTCAGTCAATATCAATAACAGAAATAAAGCTTCTAGTTTTATGGTCATTAAAGAAATTTTGCCTCCAGGTGAAAAAACATTGGCCGAAGCTCGAGGATATGTGATTGCCAATTACCAAGACTTTTTAGAAAAGAAATGGTTAAAAGAATTGAAAGAAACATACCCCGTAAACATTAATAAGATAGTTTTTAAAAGCTTAATTAAGTAAGCCTAAATGAGTTCAAGCACATTATCTATATTCATTTTTTTAATTTTTCTTGGAGGACTTTTCTCCTGTGGTACTCCTACGGAGTCCAATAATGAAGTAGATCCAATTCTTGCCAAAGTTTATAACAAAACGCTTTTTGTTAGTGATTTGGATGGAATGATTCCAGCAGGAACCGTGGGCCAAGATAGTGTGATGTTTCTTCGATCCTTAATAGAAAAATGGGTTAGAGAAAGTTTGTTGATGCATGAAGCTGAGCGTAATATTCCGCAAGACATTGATATCGACGAATTGGTTCGAGATTATCGAGCCTCTTTGGTGCGACACAATTATGAGCAAATTCTAGTAGAGCTACAATTGGATTCTATTGTTAGCGATCAAGAATTATCTAGTTTTTATGAAAAAAACAAGGATCAATATCAATTAACAAGCCCTATTTTACGTTGTTACTTTATAAAAGTCTCTTTAAATGCTCCAGAATTAGAAGACTTAGAAGATTGGTGGGAAAGTGATCAAGAAGAGGATTATATAAAAATGGTTGATTATGCTAATAAGCATGCTGAAATTTATATGCTCAATGATAGCCTCTGGTACAAACTAGATGAAATTTCGAATCAACTTCCTAAAGGTACACTAACCAGTAAAAATCTTAAATCGGGTAAAGACCTTGATAAAAAAGAGGATGATTATCGATATTTTGTAAAAGTCATTGAAGCTGTAGATGAAAAAAAATTGGCTCCTTTATCCTACATTCAAGAGCAAATATCAAAACTAATTTTGCACAAGCGAAAAATTGAATTGATCGAAAGCAAGAAGGAAGAAATTTATGATAGAGAGTCGATGAGAAATAATGTAAAAGTTTATTTGGAATAAAAATTTGAATGTCAGAATTTTGAATAAAACTTAACGTGATACCTCGTTCCCTTGGGGTCGAGGTATCACGTTAGTTCACGATATCGGGATGGGAGGCCTGTCAAAAAACTGTTTGAGGATAGCGCTGCTTGAACC
>CAYTVR010000085.1:0-27128 GCA_964441245.1 uncultured Saprospiraceae bacterium
CCTCTTTTGGAAACCAAATTTTCTAAAAACTCTACAATACGGCTACGTGATGTTTTAAAAACAAGCGATTCTAGTCTATTTTCCATCTCGATCAATCGGTCTGCTAAAATTTGCATGATATAAACACTCAAGAATTTATTATTTCGCATCAATGATTCTAGTTCTGAAGCGGTTAATACATATACTTCTGTATCTTCCATAGCGATGGAATAATCATTTTGCATCGTTTCTCCAATAAGTGGAAATTCTCCAAATATTTCTCCATTGACGGCCACCTTTTTGATGACTTCTTTGTCCTCAGCACTTTGTGATCCAATTTTTACACGACCTTCTTTCACGATAAAAATATTGTTGGTCTTTTTAGTAGGTAGATAAATGTATTCGTTTTTTTGAAAAGATTTTGTTGGGTAAGAAAAACTTCCTTCTCTATTTGTTTTTTGATTTAAAATAGAAAGTAAGTCCATTGTTTCTGATGGTTGATTTATTGGTGTATCGAACATAATATTTGATTGTAAAGTGAAGAAAAATCAAAAAATAAAATCATTCCCTAAAAGAAGGCCATTTTAGTTTTTGATAACATGTAGTATCTTTTTGATGTTGTAAAGATAAAGGCAAAGTATAACAGAATTATCACAAGAAGTTTGAGATTCCATTACAATTCAAATTTGTTGGAGGATGGTATTTAAAGCATTTTTTGATTAAAAACAACTCAGTGATGATTCTTAAGTTGTTGATAGATAATGGTTTAGGTGGCTTAAAGTCTGTGGTGAAAGAGGCGTTTTTGTAAAAGAAGAAGAATGCGTAACTAATTATTTGATTTAACGTCTTAAATTTGATGGTATACTTTTTTTGCGTTATAAATACAAAAATGTTGTCATTTTCACGAAAGTGATCCTACTTATTTAGGACTTGAAAAGAAAACCAGGTTTATTTTATCATTAAAAAATCACCTTTATTATGAAACGAATTAGTCTTTTGATGTTTGCCCTATTATTCACCTTGCCTTCTTGTAGTACGATGAAACAATTGGGCATTACACCTACTTCTTTTGAAACCATTTCAGCGGTCAGAGAAGTTTTAAATGGAAGTGCTTTCCAAGCAATTAGCACTTTACAAAAAATAAATAAAAGCGGAATCACAGGACTACTTCCGCAAGAGTTGCAGCCTGTATTAGGAACTTTGAAAAGTTTAGGTTTGGGAAAAGAAATTGATATGATCACCAAACAAATCACCAATATTTCTGGCAAAGCAGTTAAAGAAAGTGGTGGAATTATGAAAGATGCGATCAAGGAAGTAAAATTTGAGGATGCGGTAGCCATTGTTGTTGGTGGAGAAAATGCGGCAACTCAAGTGTTACGAGAAGCTATGTATGGATCTGTCAAAAAAAGATATAGTTCACAGTTAGATAAAGAATTGAACAAAACGGAAGCTTTGCAATATTGGCCAATGGCTGTTGGTGCGCACAACTTATTCGCCAAAAAGAAAATCAATGGTTCATTGTCTGATTACATTGCAGAACGTTCGGTGGATGCTTTATTTTTAACGATGGGAAAAGAAGAATCTAAAATTCGAAAAGATCCTGCGAGTTTGGGGAAAGGAGTGGTGACGAAGGTGTTTGATTATTATGTGAAAAACAAAAAGAAGTAAGCGTGATTTTCGATTGAAAGTCCTGTGACTTAAAATAGAACGCAGATCTGGCGGATTACTCAGATCACGCAGGTTTTCCCGCGATCGAGGATCGCATTAAATGGGGAAATCTGTGCAATCTGCGAGATCTGTTAAATCAGCGTTCTATTATGCTTTTGATAAACTATCAAATGTCAATAAGAATCGGGAATCATTTTATGTAGTTTTTTCAAAATTTTTCTTCCCCTACCTTTGAAGCCCGTAGTTCCATGTTCAAAATGATCCTCAATCACAAGCTTTAATTCATTTGCTAAATCGGGTTCTTTTTTACAAATGTTGAACAACACCGTCATAGAAAAAATCCGGATGGCAACCGCTACTTTTGGATCATTTAAATAATTAAAACAAATATCCGCCGTCAATCCTAATAAGTCTTCTGGAATATCCATGTCCTGTAAGACTCGTACTGTATTTCGTTTGACCGCATCATGCACCGTATCATCTTGAAGATTTTCAATAATCGTTCGAAGATGTGGAGCGATCAGATGAGGATGTGCTTCACAGGCATGTCCCAAAGAAAATGCCGCTCGTTGAGAAATACGATATTCATTGGTAAGGAAAAATTGCAGCAACTCATCAAATTTTTTTTGGTCGGTACCGATATACTGAACGATTTTCATCGCTTGCGCTTTGGAGTGTTCTTCGAGTAAAGCAGCTTTAAGATCCATTAATGTATGTTTTTGTATTCGTTGCGTTCAATGGCTAAAAGGTTTTCTTCTACCCATTTTCCGTTTTTTAAAAATCCTTGCTCAATATAGCGAACAAACTTCATCCCATTTTTTTGGAGTACTTTTTCACTCCCTTTATTCCATAATGCATGAGCAGCTTCTATTCTTTTGGCCGCTAGTTGATTGAATCCGAAATCAAGAATGGCTCGACATGCTTCAGTCATGATGCCTTTTTTTTGTTGTGTTGGATGTGTCCAAAAACCAATATTCCAAGTGCCTTTTTCATTTGTTTCTCGAATTGATATTCTACCCAGAAAAACGCCAGATTCTTTCGCTTCAATGGTAAAACTAAATGCCTCTCCTTTCTCCCATGCTTTTAAATTATTTTCTAAAGGTGTAATTAATTCATCGATATCATTAGGAGGTTCCCATAACATACCATCATTGAATCCTTCGAATCTAGTTGCCGAAAAAATAGAAGAGAAATCTTCAGTAGATGGAATTCTCAATTTTAAATGAGATGTTTTGATCGTAAAAGATAGTGGGAGATTCATTTTAAAGATCGAATTGGTTGGTTGAACTTTAACTTAGAAATGACTACAATTTAAGGCTTCGATTTCTATTCTGAAAAAATAATTTTTCCATTTTTTAAATTTTGAAAATTTTCAACAAAAAAACCAATTCTGGCTAAAGTTAATATTTTTGACTTGAATTCATGTTGATCTAAATCTAATTGTTGAAATGAGAATCTGTTCTTACCGGACCTGTTCATTCCTATGATTTGGATATGCTTGTTTTTAGGATTTGCTTCCAACCATTTGACTGTTTTATAATAAGCTTCGGAGTATCTAAACTTCTGATTAAAATCTTCTTTATGTTGAGGAACGTGATCATTTAATTTGTAAACGAGTTTGTTGTCAATATCAAGGGATCGAATGCTTTTTTCAATTCTGTTTAAATCTTCTTTGTGGTCGAAGTCGGCGGTATAAATACAAATAACTTTGAAATCCGGATTGGATGCTTTTGGATTTGGTTTTGCAGTGGCGGCTTTTGCTTTAGCTCCAAAGAAGCCATTTCTCGTAGCTTCTTTTATCTTATTCCATGTAGCATCTATGTCGTCTTTGTATTCGAAAATCAGCCATTTACCATGTCTACCTTTTTTGATGTGATAATTATTTTTTTCGCTATTGGCATAAATCCAAAAGACATCGTGAACCTGACTTGGAATTCTTTCGTCTCTTTCCATGCTTTTTTCTTCTAAAGATACATGACTTTTGAAACTTCTAAATATTTTCTTTTATTTAGTTACTTGTGTTTGATGGTCGTGAAAAGACCTTAAGTTTTAATCTATGACGAAGCCATTGGTTGATATTAACAATAGAACGTGGGTTACTATATAACGAACGAACGACGTTCCTTCAAGAAACGTCGTTCGTAAATATTAAAGCGACAAAAATTAAAAAGTATTTAAAGGAACTGATTAAGAAATTTCTTCATTAAAGAAAATTTTATAGCAATACATTCCCCGTTCTTCATCGTAAACTTTTTCAATAAATTGACGACTAGATTCTGGATTGTAAAAATCTAGTTTGATATCAATGCCTGTATCCAATTTGATGGTGTTTTTAAAACCTCGAGTTGCTGCCTTAGTCGCTTTGGGCGAAATATTGAAGCCGTTGACATCTTCAGGAGCATAGGTTTCATGGTAGGCTTTAAATTCTTTGGCAACGTTTTCTTGAGGGATAACTGTTTTGGTAAAATCTTCTAAATCAAAAACTTCATTGGAAGTAAAGTAATCAACAGAATCGGTCAAGAATTTAATTTGTTGACTTTTATCTGTGGCTGGAGCGATCACTTCTTGTGAAAAACCATTACACAATTCGAGGTAATTTCGAGTGTGGAAATTTTCGTTTTTGACGAAGTCAATATTTAAAAAATTATAAGGCCAGTAATTGGCATCATAACCATTATTATCGACGCTAAGTACTCGATAACCATCTTCCGCATCCGTATTGAAAATCAAACAACCTTTATCCAGTTTGTTGATATTGATTCCTTTTTCTTTTTTGAGAACCATTTGATCACCATCCGGAGTCACTTGAAAAAAGGTGCTTTTTTCTTCTGATTTAAAAATACCTAAGCCATTGACTATTTCATCATCAATCACCAATCCTGTGAAAAAAGCCACGTATACTTCTCCAGACTTGATATTGGGGTGAGTCGATTGACGGTATAGATGTTCAACGATATTGACCGATTCTTCCATCAGTTTTTCTCGATCTATAAAAACAGACCGCGCAAAATTATACATCTCATTCATATTCAAATCAGAAGAGTGTGTAAAGTTGTACATATCATCCGCGACTTTTTTGAGCGGTTTGATAAAATAATGTAGCAACAATTCACGCATCGCTTCATCTACATGACAAAGTTCTGGGCTAATAAAATTTCGCTCCGAACGATGTTTGTTTCCTACGCGGTGAACCGCCATTTCTTCTAATTCTATATTGGCAAAGTTGATCATAATATCGATATTGTTTTGAAGGTTTAAAACAGTCTGCAAGTTTATTAAAATAAAATGAGAATGACGATTGCTGCTCCAAATTTATTTGGCCTCAAGCCTAAATATTTTCGATAGCAACTATTCTTTTAGCTTTACATTTCCAAATGAATTCATAAGAACTAATATTCCCTTAGAATTTGTACTTTAGTGTTTTAGTATTGATGTGTTCATGTATTAAGATTTCTTTTGAAGCAAGTATCATCAGACCATCACACATTAACACCAAAATAGAATTAAGACTAATTACCATGGAATCACTTTTAAAAGGAATCATTTTTATTACTGGTAATATTAACGAATGGGTCGGAAGGACGGTAGCCTGGTTAACGTCGATTTTAGTCCTCATCGTCTGTGTTGATATTACCCGTAGACAGTTATTTAATGAAACGGCTACATGGATTTTAGAATTGGAATGGCATCTGTTTGCCTTGATTTTTTTATTAGGAGCAGGTTATGCTTTAAAACATGATCGGCATGTTAGAGTAGATTTATTTTATTCTAAATTTTCTGCCAGGGATCAAGCATGGATCAATTTGTTAGGTTCCATTTTATTTTTAATTCCTTGGTGTATCGTGATTTTTTATACGTCCGTTTTTTATGCTTTAGAAGCTTATGAAATAGGAGAGGGATCTCCTAATCCTGGTGGATTACCTAATCGCTATCTGATTAGAGGAGCCATTAGCGTCGGAGTTGGATTATTGTTGCTTCAAGCTATTTCTGTCGTAGCAGAATCAACCTTAACCTTACTTGGGAAAAATAATCAGGAACAGGAGAATAATCAATATCCAATCCAATAACCAATATCCAGTAAACCAGCAACCAGTAATCACAAGTTAAATGGAATTTTTAGCCTTACTTCTTTTTCTAAGTATCTTTTTACTCATCTTATATGGATATCCGGTAGCCTTTACCCTTGGTGGAATTTCAATGATATACGCTCTTTGCTTTTTTGATCCATCCACCTTATCGCTATTTCCTTTTCGAGTTATGGCCGTCATGGAAAATCAAGTTTTAATAGCAGTCCCTCTTTTTGTTTTTATGGGGATCATGCTAGAAAAATCTGGCTTGGCAGAAACTTTATTAGAAACGATGGCTATGTTGTTTGGTAAAGTAAAAGGAGGGCTAGCCATCTCAGTTGTGATTGTAGGTGCATTGTTGGCAGCCTCTACTGGCATCGTAGGCGCTACAGTGATTACAATGGGTTTAATTAGTTTGCCAACGATGTTGAAACGAGGTTATAAACCAGAACTAGCAACAGGAACGATTGCCGCATCTGGTACTTTGGGGCAAATTATACCCCCTTCTGTCGTACTAGTATTATTGGGAGATGCATTATCAGTATCTGTTGGAGACTTGTTTAAAGCAGCTTTATTGCCAGGTATTTTTTTAGTGTTGATGTATATCGCATACATTGCTTACTATGCTTTCCAATATCCAGAAGCTGCACCAGGTATTCCTGAAGAAGAGATTGCCGCATTTAAATCGGATGGTTTTATGTGGAGAGTGATTAAGGCCTTTGTTTTGCCTTTGTCATTAATTATTGCTGTTTTAGGATCTATCTTGATGGGATATGCTTCACCGACAGAAGCTGCTGCGGTGGGGGCTTTTGGTGCAACAATATTAACCGTGTTACAAAAAAAATTGACTTACGAAAAATTACAAACGGTGATGCGAGAAACGACGCATCTAACTTGTATGGTTTTTATTATTTTATTGGGAGCCACGACTTTTACTTTTGTCTTTCGAGAAATGGGAGGTGATACTTATTTGATCGAGTTGATTGAGTCTTCGAATTTATCGCCCTATACTTTTTTGATACTCGTTATGATCGTGGTTTTTATTGCAGGATTTTTTATTGACTTTATTGAAATCATCTTTATTATTGTTCCAATCGTAGCACCTATATTTTTAGCTTATGAAATGGATTTAATTTGGATTGGAATCTTGTTGGCACTCAATCTTCAGACTTCTTTTCTCTCTCCTCCATTCGGATTTTCCTTGTTTTATTTAAAAGGAGTCGCTCCTCCAGAGGTCACGACGCAGCATTTATACAAAGGAATAGTTCCATTTGTGTGTATTCAAATCGTGTTTTTGGTCTTAATTATGCTATTTCCAAAGCTGGTTTTTCTTCTTTTTTGACCTTTTAAAAACAAAATGAAACAAGAATTTAAGCTAAAATCGATCTTTTTAGAAAGACTTTTTCTAAAAATTAAAACATATTGTTTTTTTATTTGATGTATAGCTAAACTACTGATTGTCAATAAGAAAAGTACGAAAAAGGCCTTTTAGACGCTTAATTTATGAAATATAATGAAAATTTTTTTATATCAGCTTAAGGTGCTGATTATTAGTACTTTATGCTTTTTGTTAGGTGTTCCTTAACATTTTAATTTTAAAATTATTAGGTGTAATTTGGACAAATAGTACTATTTTTGACCCATTATAAAATCCAAAATTGATTTATTATGTCTAAAGAATCATTAAGCTTTTACGATGTTAAAACAAAAGCAAAATTTGAAACAGCTGAATTTGAGGTAAGAGAAAAGAACGGCAGATTTTATGCTGTAGCTAAATCTCAAGCAGAAGGTGCAACTCACGAATGTTGGAGAGTACTTTCTAAAGTTGATGCGGCTAAATTTTCCGCGTAGTAAAATTTAAAAAAATTATTCTTTCGGACTTCGTTCCGAATAGAAAGACTGTCTTCAACTTGTTGGAGACAGTCTTTTGAGTTTTGGGGCTAGAATGATTGAATAATTGAATGCGAGAATTTTGAATGGCCTTCTAACGTGAGATTCGCGAGAAGGCCATTCAAAATTCAATTATTCAACCATTCAATTATTCCTATATCATATCTGTATATTATTGTAAAATGATTTCTCTGTCAACTCGCTCCATTTCACTGCTTTTTTTCTAAAGTTCTGATAAGATTGGTAGACCTTTTTTGTAAACGGATCCTTAGTCGTCATTTCGTCAATAATTTCATTCGTGTAAACTCTTAGCTGAGTCAATACTTCTGGTGGATAATTTCGAATATCAACTTTTCCTTCTTCAATGATTTTACTTAAGTAAAGGGCATTTTTGGCTTCAAATTCAGAAAGCATCCAAGCATTCAATCGTTGAGCGGCAGTTTGCAAAATGATTTGTAGATTAGAAGGGAGTTGCTCATACTTTTCTTTATTGATGAAAAACTCTAAAGCCGTACCTGCTTCATGCCATCCGGGGGCATAATAGTAATCTGCGATTTGATGAAATCCCATTTTATAATCATGGTAAGGACCAATCCATTCTGTTGCATCAATAATGCCTCGTTCGAGACTTGTGTACAATTCGCCACCAGCGATTAAAACTGGAGCGCCACCAGCTCTTTCCAATACTTTTCCACCAAGCCCTGGCATTCGCATTTTCAATCCTTTCAGATCGGCCATGCTATTGATTTCTTTATTAAACCATCCCCCCATTTGTACTCCCGTGTTTCCGCCGAGCATGGGAATCAAATTAAACTTAGCATACAACTCTTTCCAGAGTTCCATGCCACCACCACAAAGAATCCAGGAATTAAGTTGCTGTGCATTCATGCCAAATGGAACAGAAGCAAAGAATTGTGCGGCAGCGGCTTTACCGGCCCAATAGTAGGCGGCACCACTGCCAATTTCAGCGCCGCCATTTTGTACCGCTTCAAAAGCTCCTAACGCAGGCACCAATTCACCTCCACCAAATACTTTGATTTTCATTTGGCCATTCGACATTTCATTGACCCATTGTGCAAATAGATTACAACCTTCTCCCAGTACAGGAAAGTTAGGCGGCCAAGTCGTGACCATTTTCCATTGATATTTCTTGCTGGTGATTAAGGCCGGGCCAGTATTTTGTGCAATGTTTTCAGGCGCACAAGATCGAATGACGAAGGGTAAAGAAATGGTTCCTAATGCCAAACCTTTAAAGAAAATTTTACGACTGACTCCTTTCTTTTTCATATGTATGATTTTATAACGATGAAGTTTTTTCAACTTTAAAAATAGTTAAAAAAATGAAGTAATCGCGTTTAATTTTTTTTAGAAAAGGAAAGGAGTGTATCTGTTTTTTGTTAGAGCTTATTGTTTTCATGATTTTCATCATTAGCTTTTAGCCAGCCTACTTTTTTTCGCCATTCGTTGATTTCTTTTTTTCTTTTATCAAAATCCTTTGGGGGTAATTGATTTTCATTTTTGGCCTGTCTTCGTATAATTTCTGTTTGTTCTTCCAATGTATTCAATCCGATTGATTTTCTTCTTTGATTAACTTTCTTTAAATCATCAAAGGGTTTTGGACTTAATTTCCCGTTTTTGTTCCAATCAAATTGAGTTCCATAAAGTTGTACGTTTCCTTCAAATACCGCGATACGATCTGTTAGGTAAGCTAGGTTTTTTTGATCTGCTTTAGTTTTTATACTTTCTAATAGCTTGGCACACTTTTTCATGAAGTCTGGCTTTTCGATGGAATGTTGTATCACTAACCAGGCTGCTTGATTGGCTTCTTCGCCTACCTTGTCAATGCTTGGATAACCGATTGTATCTATAATCTCATTTAATATTTCCGCATTTTTGTTATGCAATTGTTTCATATCTTCATTGTATCCTTTTCCCAATTCTCCGTTTTGGACAAGTTGATCTCGAAGTTTGAAGTCTGCCTTTTTGAGTTCAATTATTTTTTTCGCAATGTCTTTGTAATCCATTGTATTCATTTTATTGTTTTCAATTTACGACGAATTAAGGTCTAAAAATAATGCCTCTTAAACGCAAAGTGTTTAAGAGGCATTATTTATAAAGAAGCCTAAGAATGAAAGGATTAATTTTTTAGCTAGTAATATCGAAGGGGTTTAAAAAAATCTAAGCCTTTCCTAATTTTCCACCCAACCAGCCCATAGGAATATAAGCGACCACAAGATCTAATACATTAAACCACATAGGAGCATTGAGCATGCTGACCATCATAATTCCACCAATTAGAAAAAAGACACCAAATCCTATGGCAAATTTCATATGATTCGTTGCGGCTAATTTGGCGACGGCTAAAGCAGCAGTAAAAGTACCAAGCGCATGTGCTAAAAATGGAATCATAAAATGTTTGGCTTCAAACAAATGTAAACCGGCTTTTAAACTTTCGGGATCCATAGGGTCGACACCTGCTGGAGGTGGGATTAATTGAGATCCTAATTTAATCAATCCCATGTTAAAGATTGATCCAATAACAAATGCTGCCACTACAGCTAAGATATTTCTAAGAATTGGATTCATGATTAAAGATTTTTTTGTAAAAATTGAGATTAGAAAATGAGTGAGTGTAAATCACTTCTCCTAAAATTAACACAAATAATTTTATTTAAAAAACAATTTGTGTTAATTCGTCAATCAATTTTTACATTTCATCTTGCACCAATGCTTGATAAATTACTTCTTGAATTCGTGGACGAGTATCCTCTTTATTCAATTTATAATTTTTCATAGAAGGGTAGGTTCTATTGGAAAGAAAAACATAAATTAGATTGTGATCCGGATCAACCCAAGTGCAAGTACCTGTAAAACCAAGATGACCAAAAGCATTGGTCGAGGCTAGATTGCACATGTTTTGAGAGCGACTCAAATCTAACTCTCGCATATCAAAACCAATACCTCGACGAGTACAGTTGGCATATCGCGATGCAAAAGTATTGACCGTAGAAGGACTCATGATTTGATGTCCACCATAGTAACCTCCATTGAGTAACATTTGCATAATGGTCGCTAATTCATTTGCCGTACTGAACAAACCAGCATGACCACTGACTCCACCCAACATGGCCGCTCCCATATCATGAACATATCCCTGTACTTTTTGACGTCGAAAATATTTATCGTTTTCTGATGGAATAATTTGAGACATGGGATGTTCTTTCCAAGGATTAAAACCTGTCGAGGCCAATTCTAATTTTTGATAAATCTCTTGATCGACATATTGCTCCAATGGCAAGCCACTAACGCGGTGGATCAATTTTGCCAATAAGTAAAAACCTAAATCGCTGTACTTGTAATTTTTGTTGGCACGCAATTCAGAATGATAAATTTGTTGCCACATCGTATCTGCAAAATCATTGCGCATATAAAGGTTTTTAGCAACAGGGATATCAAAATTAGTTTTTTGTTTTTTACTATAAAATTTAGAAGAGGGTTGAGGATTTCGTTTGCTAGCCGTAAGTGTTTGTTCAAAAAAAGGTATCCAAGCTTTTAAGCCTGCCCGATGCGCCATGATGCTTTCGATGCTTAAATCTCTTTTATCCGTCAATTTTAATTCTGGTAAATAATGACTCAATGGTTGATAAATATTAATCTTTCCTTCTTCATATAATTTCATTACTGAAACGGTCGTCGCTGCAATTTTGGTGATTGATGCTAGATCAAAAATATCATCGACTTTCATGCGATTCCTTTTGGAATAAGTATCATGTCCATAAGCTTTATGAAAAACAATTTTGTTATTTTTAGCTACCAATACCACACAACCTGGTGTCGCTTTTAGATCAACTGCTTCTTGCGCAATACCGTCAATTCGATTTAATACATCAGACCTTAATCCAACACTTTCAGGTAAACTATACCCTAACTTAAAAAGGGGATTGGTGGTCACACCTGCGTTGAATTTACTTTTAAGACTGGCGGTAATCGGTAATCTTCCTCGGATGCTATTGGCACCAAATAAGGCTTGAGCCGATAGGTCTTGAGTATCTTCATTTTCTTGATAGGCTTCCAAAACCCAGTCTACATTGTCAAAGTATTTTAGTGCATATGGATTTCCAAAAACAACTAAAACGACTTTGGTATGTTTACGTAATTCTTCGATTAATTTTTTAGAACTATTAGAAATACCAAATCCTTTACTCGCACTACTGCTCATATTATGAAGACCAACGATGACGATATCTTTTCCTTTTAGTTGTTTGATCAGGGATTGTTGTTGACGACTTGAAATGCTTTTGCCGTTTTGGAAATGTTGCATCTTTCCATAATGATCCAATGTTTTTTGGAAGTCCGTCATTGACGAAGCGCCCAAACTTAGAGAAGCCATTTTTTTATTTTGGATACCTTGAAAGGGAATCAAATCTTCTTTATTGCGAACAAGGGTCAAGGCATGTTCAACCAATTTACGTTTTAAAACTTTTGCTTTTTTATTATTCAATTCTCGGCGTATATTGGCTTCTTTAATCCCTTCGAATTTGGTTAAACCCAAGTCATATTTCGATCTTAAAATTTTCTTGACACTTTTGTTTAATTGTGTAATATCCAAATCACCAGATTGAATATATTTTTTGATTTCCTTGATGGAAGCAGCGATATCTTCGGGTAATAACAAGACATCATTTCCAGCAACCATTGCTTTGGCTTCTACCTCTCCTGGACGGTAGTGTTTGGTCACTCCTTTCATTCCGAGGCCATCGGTAAAGATCAAGCCTTCAAAACCAAATTTATCTACCAATAAATCGGAGACTGCTTTTTTCGAAAGGGTCGTCGGAAGGTTGTGTGTATTGTCAATCGCGGGTACATGGAGGTGAGCGATCATCATACTTTGGATACCATGCTCCGCTAATACTCGAAAGGGAAATAACTCAATGCTATCCAATCTTTCGTTTGGATGTTGAATAATAGGAAGGTCATGATGAGAATCGACATCAGTATCTCCATGACCTGGAAAATGTTTGGCGCAAGCCATCAAGCTACCATCCTGCATGCCTTTCATATACATGTAACTTTTTACGGCTACATTGTATCGGTCTTCACCAAAAGATCGATAATTAATCACGGGATTGTTTGCATTATTATTGACATCAGCGACTGGAGCAAAATTGACATGAACGCCTAATCGTCTACATTGCGAAGCGATCTCTCGTCCCATATCGTAAATCAAATTATTGTTTTGTATGGCTCCTAACATCAAGGCGTAAGGAAAGTTAATGGACTTTTCTTTGAATCGCATTCCCAATCCCCATTCTGCATCCATCGAAATCATCATCGGTACTTTCTTTGATAATTTCTGATAACGGTTCGTTAATTGAGCTTGTTTTTCTGGGCTTCCTTGAAAAAAACAAAGCCCTCCAACTTGATATTTTTTGATGAGTCTTTCGACCTTGGCAATATGGTCAGGACCCAAATCTGAGTGCGCTCGAATCATGAATAATTGTCCAATCCGTTCGTCCTCCGTCATAGAGTTGAATATGGATTCTACCCAATTTTCTCTTGTTTCTATATGATCTGTCTTGGTCGTATCCACGATGGCAGAATGATCTCGGGCACTGATGGTAAACAATGCAATTAGTAATATCGTAATGAGTTGTTTCACTTTTTTCTGTTTGGTGTTCTAGTGTTAGGGTATTCTGGTATTAAGGTGTTAAAGCTACTTTTACGTAAGTACTTTAATACCATAACACTTTAACACCCTAACACTAAAACTCTAGTTAAACTATTTCTTATTCATTCTTTCCAGTATTTGGGGATCGAGTTCTTTGGCTTTTTGGATATTTATATTGGCATTTTCGACATCTCCAGCGTACTGATAAGCGGTTCCTAAATTGAAGTAAGCTCCAGCATTTGTTGGTTGCGCTTTGACTGCTCGTCTAAAAAAATCGAGGGCTTTAGGATGTTGGCCTTGCGTCCCATAGGTGATGCCAAGTAATCGAAGAATTTCATATTCTTCACCTCTCATTTCGTAAGCTTTAAGCAAATATTGTGTTGCTTTTACAAAATCTCCTTTTTTCTCACCATAAAATTTTCCAGCATCGCGATAGGTAATTCCTAAATTATTGAATCCATTTTCATCATCGGGATCCATCTTCAAAACCTTTTGGTAATATTGAATAGAATTTTCGTATTCGCCCAAATAGTTATAGCAATTACCCAATAATAAGTGCGTGTTTTTATAGGTCGGATGAATTTGCTTTGCGATACTTAAATGCGCTAGAGCATCATTTAGCATTTTCGTTTTTTTGGACGCGTTTTCAGGTTTTAATGCTTGATTAGAGAGTTCGCCACCGACGGCATTTTGCAATTTTGCACTATTGTAAGAAACGTCCACATCAGTCATAAATAAAGTGAAGTTATCTTTCCACACAAAATTACGCAAAATTGTTTTTGTGCTAAACAATGCTAATGCAATTCCTGCAATACCTAATACCACCGTCAATTGTCCTAGCTTTTGAATGCTTTGTCCTTTGTTCAATAATCGAATCAAACGCCAAGCAAGTATGGCCATGATAAAACTAAAACCAACGGAAGGCATAAACATAAAACGTTCTGACATATTGGTACCTACCGCAAAAACAATATTCGAGATAATAGAAGTAGTCGCCAAGAAAAAGATGATTCCAAATGCGATCGGATCTTTTTTAAGTAAACCACGCAGAGCATACAATCCTAAACCAAGGTACATCACTAAGCTTAACATCACTTTCCAATTGCCCCATGACATCATATCAACATGTCTTGGATAATAATCATGTGTCAATGGATGCGGATAGAAAAGGAGTTGAATATATTTTCCTAAAGTATAGGTAATGGTAGCCATTTTTTCGCTTCCGCTAAATGGGACATATTGATTGTTGACTGCTTTGATAAATGGATTGTTCATTAACTCCATGGAAGGTGCGCCCAAGGACCATCCTAAAACAGAACCTCTGATCATTAAAAATAAAACGGTAGCTGCGACAAAAGGAATCATTTGCATGACAATGCGATTTGGTTCTGCCTTGGTGAAAAAGTAATAGATCAAAGGCACAATGGCCAAAAAGGTAATCGCATTTTCTTTAGAAAGTAAAGCAATGAAAAACAAGATCGCAACAACTATATTTAATGATTTTTTATTTTTATAAAATGCTAAAAGAGAAAAATAAGCTGCGGCTAAACTTCCTAGTAAGGTGAAAATTTCATCTCTTCCTTTGATATTGGCAACTGCTTCTGTGTGCAAGGGATGAGCTAAAAATAAAAGCGCAGTCAACAAAGCCACGAAATAGATATAAGGATCATCTTTGGTCGGGTGAAGTATTTTTAAAATCAATAGGTATAAAACAATGCCTGTCAATCCATAAAAAATAATGTTCATTAGGTGCCCAATAAAAGGTCGACCCTCATAGATGATTTGACCTTTATCATCTTTGATCACTTGTCCTTTCTCGTTGAGTTTTTTCTTTTTAAATAATTGCCATTCTAATGCAAATAGGATTAATGTAAATGGACGATATCGACCTCCTGAAACGAGCTTGTCTTTGCCTTCTACTTTAAAAAAACCTTTGAAGGTATCATATTTTAAAATACCAGGAATACCGGCTAACCCTTGAGTGGTATACATGTTGTCGTAAATGACAATAGCGTCATCTTGTGTGTAATCATGTGTCAAAGTGTTGGCATATAAGATAAAACTAAAAAGCATCAAGATCCAACAGTGCAAACGACGATTGGTGAAAAAGGGCGGCATAGCACTTGGTATGGCTTTGGAAGCTCCACCTCCAGCCTTTGCTTTTTTCTTTAAACCTTTCTTTTTAGATGATTTGGCCATGTTTTAGAATTACTAGAATGCTTATACGATCATTTGTGGATCTTGTTTGAAAACAAGTCTCAAAATATATATTTTTTTAGACATTAGTGGTGACTCAAAAATAAATTAACCGAAGAATTCTCATTTTATAACAAATCTTCTTTTGGTCAGCTTCGTTATAAAATGAGAATGGTCAATTTATTTTTTTACTGGTCTCCGAGATTTTCCTAAATAAGAAATCTAGATATAGAATTGATAGATAGATGAAGGAAGTAGGAGGGCCGTATCGGACAAGGAAGGTTTTATTCTTTTTTGAGAAAGAAATAGTAAAGAATAGTCTAAATTGGGAGTTGATTAAAATCTAAATGGATCAGTCCAGTTCTTCTGCCTTTCGATGTGCCTTATATCTACCTTTCCCAAATTTGGTTCCATTAAAGGATGCTGTTGGTTTTCTTTTCTCTTGTTCTTCTATGCTTAATTGACTAAAGTCGGCACATTTTTTAGAGCAAGTTTTTGAGTAGGTGTTGGCACAACTTTCACATTGGATAAATAAAATATGGCAAGCATCATTGGCACAATTTACATGAGTGTCGCAAGCTTGGCCGCATTGATGACATACAGAAATGATTTCTTCACTAATCCGTTCCCCCATTCGTTCATCGAAGACAAAATTTTTGCCTTTGAATTTATTGTCCAAACCTTTCGCTTGGACTTGTCGAGCATACTCGATAATGCCACCTTCGAGTTGGTAGACTTTTTCAAAACCTTTGTGTTTGTAATAAGCACTAGCTTTTTCACAACGAATGCCGCCAGTACAATACATGACAATGTTTTTATCCTTGTCTTCTTCTAACATTTTTTCGACAAGAGGTAAGGCTTCACGAAAAGTTTCTACATCAGGTAATATCGCATCTTTGAAATGCCCCACTTCACTTTCGTAATGATTGCGCATATCTACGATGATGGTGTTGGGATCATCGGCTAATCGATTGAAATTTTCTGCATCAAGGTGTTCTCCTCTTTTGGTTACGTCAAAACTTTCATCATCCAAACCATCTGCAACAATTTTCTCTTTTACTTTTATTTTTAATTTATAAAAAGATTTCCCATCATCCTCGATCGCAATGTTCAATCGGACCCCTTCTAGAAAACCAATGCCATAAACTTGGTTTTTAAAATCTTCGAAACGTTTTTCTGGTACTGAAATTTGTGCATTGATGCCTTCCGTAGCCAAATAAACTCGACCAAAGACACCCAAGGCTGTCCATTCAATAAATAAATGATCTCTAAAAATATTTGGGTTTGGAATTTGAGCATATTGATAGAAAGAAAGCGTCACCCGTTTCTCGGTACTGTTCGCTAGTTGCTCTTTCAAAACCTCTTTATTGATCTTATTGTATAGTTTCTTTTTCTTCATGACTGAAAACCCTTTACATTTTAACACAAAGGTAAGGAATTTTGAATGAAGGAATGATTGAGTTTTGAATGATTAAATAATTGAATACCCCTCTAACGCGAATCCCACTTTCGAGTGCCATTCAATTATTCAAAATTCCATCATTCAAAACTTCTCGCACGTTCGAGTGTCATTCAATTATTCAAAATTCCATCATTCAATTATTAATTCTTCACCACTTTTCCTTCTAAACGTCCTAACTCATGATCTAATTGATAAAAATAAACACCACTTGGTAGTGGATCCAAAGAAATTTGACGAGTATCGTTTTGTTCTAAGTCCCATTCGTAGTTTCCAATCAATTGTCCAGTTGCGTTGAAAATTTTGAGTTGGCTCGCTCCACTTAAATCTTTGATTTCAAATTGCAACTTATTTTGAAATGGATTTGGAAAAACCTGAAGCTTGGCATTAGAAATCAATTTTTGGGTAGGCGTTGTCATACTCAAAGCCATTTGTACAGCAGCCAGTGCATCGACTCTTCCATGTCCATAAATATTGTTAGGCACATCGGTTCCTGGAGTATCACCGCAGGTTTCATCTGTTTGTTTTTGAATAGAAGTTTCTTCGATGATATCTTCAATGACTTCGACTTGCCCCGCGAGGGCAGGATTCGCAGAAATGACCAGAGCTACTAAACCTGCTACATGAGGTCCCGCCATGCTTGTACCCGTAAAGTAGGCATAACCTTCGCCCACAATACTTGATCGAACCTGTCTTCCTGGAGCAGATACGTTAGGCTTCATTCGCATACTATTATCAACCATCACAGGACCACGGCTACTAAAGCTAGTGATCGTATCGTTTTGGCGAGTAGCACCAACAGTAAAGCTGCTTTCAAAAATAGCCGCTGGTGTGCTAATTGATCCGCAACCATTCCCACCACTATTTCCAGCAGAAACGACGACAACGACTCCTGAGTTTTTAACATTATTGACAACCATTTCCATGATTCCCCAATTGGTCGAATCACAACCTTCCATTTCTGGACAACTCCATGAGTTGGCAAAAACGTGAGGCGCTTTTGTTGGATCTGGGTTTTCATTATTCAGATCAGTAGGAGCCATTAACCACTCAAAACATTCAATATAACTAACAGGAGAGCCATATCCACGTTCCATATTTCTACAAGAAATCCATTGTGCATCTGGAGCTACACCAATATAATCGTCTCCATCAGAACCGACCATTGTTCCCATGGTGTGCGTACCATGATTGTTGTCATCGCATGGAACGATGGAATTTAATCCACAAGGATTATTGCTTGGGGCAATAATAGAATCGCCATGTAATAAATTGATTTCATGAATCGCATCATGCCAATTGTAATTGTGATCAGAAGTCATATTCATTTCATCCCATCCTCTATATTTTGATTTTAATGCAGGATGCGTCCAATCATAACCTGTATCTTGACCACCTACGACAACTCCTTGTCCACGATAGCCCATATCCCATACTTCTTCAGCATTGATCATTTGGAGTCCCCACGTTGTTTCTCGTTGAGTCGCTATATTTTCTATTATAGGCTCATCTATTTTGAAAGGACTATTTTCAATGATTTTTTCTACTTCAGCTTGCTCCGCTAATAATTGAATGAGTTGAATGTCCCCTTTAGAAGCGATTGCATTGACCACATAAAAAGATTGGACTGGTGCTTGAGCATTTTGGAGGATTTGGATAAGGTTGCCTTGGCTTTTAGTGGCTGTCGTTTTTAATTGATTAAAAACAAATTGAGCACGTGTCGTTTTAGTTTTGAAGCTTCGACTCTTGGAAAGGTCAGCCTGATCTTTTAATTGAACGATAAAAGCGACTGCTTCTAGTCTTGCTTTTTCAATTAATGAATCACTTACTTTTTGTTCCCAAGGTTCTGTGAGATTTGTCGAAGACAAAAAGGTGAAAAAACTGAAGAATAGGATAATGGAAATAATTCTGTTTAGCATGGTGTATTATATTTTTAGCGAATAACAAAGTTAAATTAATTAACGGAGTGATGTAAGTATTTGTTTAATAAATAGAAGACAAAAAGCGAGAGAAATGGAAGCGTTTATTTTTTGTAGAAATTCTAAAATCCTTTTGGTTGTTTTTTACATGACTCTAATAAAAGCTAAAGTCAAATAATTTTGCATCCTTAATTTAATTTGTTTATATTCGTAAGCTAAAGGATGAAATAAATAGCCTCAACTAATTGAATTAGAGCTTTGGTACACCTATTATTTACTTTTTATTCTTTTACGGTATATGCTCAACTATGATTAAACAAACAATCTACAACCCTTTTACAGGAATCACACCTGCAGAAAGAAGCGCCATTATTAAGTTTATATGCGAAAGCAATGGAGGAATTGGAATAGAGAAAAAATCTATTTCGAAAGCTTTGGATTATGCAGTTAAGGATTGCCCATCTTTTGGTGGTTTTGTATTATTAATGGAAGAAGATCAAAAAATTATTGGTGCGATGATCATCAATCGAACTGGGATGGAAGGATATCGTGCAGAAAATGTTTTGGCTTTTTTTGCAACAGACATCAATCATCGGAATAATGGCCTTGGCAGGAAAATGATGGAAAAGGCAATGGGAAATATCAAAGGAGATATTTCATTGCATTTAGGTCCCAATCATCCAGAAAAAACTTTGTTTGAGGCCTTAGGTTTCAAAGCTCAATATGTTGAAATGCGGCTCAATAAATTAGCGCCTCAAAGAATTAGAACAATCAAAACGAGAATTACGGTTTAGTATTTTTTGAAAAAACTAAATCCTTTATTCTAATACGGCCAAATATTACTTAAATAAGATCAAGTAATTTCTAGATTAACATAAAGAAGTTAATTTTTTACCTTCTTAAAACCATTGAAAACATTCTTCGTTTCTCCAACACTTAATGAAAGAGATATTTAAAATGCTGAATGTCTTGAACAATGAAATACCCCTTTTTTTCGTATTATAGTTACTATTTATAATTGCTCCAAAATGTTGAGCAACCAATCTATAGCACAAGGCCTACTGATAAAAAATCAACAACAAAACGAAAATAAATAAATTTAGAGAACTTATATTTTATAAATGAAGTTCTTTAAGTAAGTTCTAAACAAACCTAGTCGCTTAGGGTGTTGAGAAGCATTTTATAGTTTTTAAAATTTCCGGAATAATGAACGATACTCTCGATAACAATGCTTTCGCAAAAGGCAAAGGAGGATCTCAAAAATCGTCGCTACAAAAAAAAACAGCTACCATTAAAGACAACCCAGTCATTAAAGATGGAAGGAGTTTTCCTTTTAGTCCTGTTCTTTCCATTCCATTGCAAACTTTTACGATTTCTCCTTTTGAACAGCTTATTCTTGAAGGACAGCGAGGAGCGAAAATTCATGTTGAACCTGATTCTTTTGTCTATATGAATGGGATTCCCGTCAAAGAGCCCATAGAAATAGAAATGAAAGAGGTCTATCTGAAATCAGGGATGATTCGTGAAAACTTAACAACGACTTCTGATACTAAGATGCTAGAGTCTGGTGGGATGATCTATTTAAATGCAACAAGCTATGATGAAAATGTTAGAATTAGACCAGACCAACCGATTCATATAGAAATGCCTCGATCACAAAATGGATTATTACCAGGGATGAGAATTTTTAATGGTCAACGATATGGGAGCGAAGCACCAATCAATTGGACTTTAAATCCAGAACGTCGTTTGCATCGACAAGCTAATCCTAATAGTATTTTGCGAAAACGCCCTTTCCGAAGTTTTAGAAACCAAAAAGGAACTTCACTCGCCCGTGGGTTAAATAAATACCTCTTTGAAACCAATCGCTTAGGTTGGGTGAATTGTGAAAAATTTTTGAAAGAAGAAAAAGAAATGACTTCATTAACGATTGTTGAATCGGTAGATGCAATCATTGAAGCAAAAGTAGTTTTAAAAGATTTTAATTCAGTGTTACCTGTTTTTCAAGAAGAAGGGAAATATATAGCTCCATCAGTTCCTGTTGGCGAAAAAGTATTTGTTGTTGGTTTAGGAAAAGTAGGAGAGGAGATATATTTAGCGGTCAAAGAAACAGTGGTGCAAAAAAATCATAAAGAATCTTTAGAATTTAAACTAGAGAGCCCCGAAAATATTCGAAAAAAATTAAAATCTATTAATACCTAGGCATTAGGATTACTGATCCTGATACTTAGGTATGTGTTTTTTTGAGCAAGCAAATTTTAGAACCGCAAGTGTTTTACCGTCAAATCATTGTTTTTTAATTTCATCAAGGACTCAATTCCAATTTTCAAATGTTCGTCAGCAAATTTTTGAGTCACAATCTTATCACTCGCTTCCGTTTTGACTCCCTCAGGAACCATTGGCATATCTGATACCAAAAGAAGTGCTCCAGCTGGGATATAATTTTTAAAGGCTGCGGTAAAAATGGTAGCAGTCTCCATATCCACTGCGATTGGTCGCAAAGATCTCAAATACTTTTTAAAATCCTTTCGATGTTCCCAAACACGTTTGTTGGTGGTATAAATAGTTCCTGTCCAATAATCTCGATCGTGATCTCGAATGGTAGATGACAGCGCTTTTTGCATGGCGAAGGCAGGTAAGGCAGGTACTTCAGGAGGTAAATAATCATTGGAAGTTCCTTCTCCACGGATCGCTGCTATCGGAAGGATCAAATCTCCAACTTTGTTTTGCTTGCTTTTTACCCCACCACATTTTCCAAGAAAAACAGCCGCTTTAGGTTTGATAGCTGTAAGCAAATCGATAATGGTTCCCGCATTTGGACTTCCCATTCCAAAGTTGATAATGGTAATTCCGTTGGCTGTAGCCGAAGGCATAGCTCTGTCTGTACCTTTGATTTCTACATCATGCCATTCAGAAAACATTTTAACATACTTGTTGAAATTGACAAGAATGATATACTCTCCGTAATCTTCTAATGCGGTTCCGGTATATCGGGGTAACCAATTTTCTACTATTTCTTTTTTTGTCTTCATAATTTAAATTTACGTGAAAAAATTTAGGGAACAACAAAAGCGCGATCAAATTAGTTCCGAAAGCCAGATAAATTATTTCCTCGAAAGAGTAAATAAGCACTAAAAACGATCAATAAACAATGAAATTTCAGCGTTTTTCAACATTTTTAATCCAATCCTTATGCTGAACGTATTCCACGATAAAAAGATACTGAACGATTGTTCTTTATTCCTTGTTTTTCCACTCAATTCGGTACTTTACATCATTCTATAAAATTCACTATCTTTGCGCCCTAAATTTAGGAGTTCAAAAGAAGCAATTCGCTTATTTCAAAAAAGTACAGCAAACAAATGAATATTTCACTTAATTGGCTTAAAGATTACCTCAATATAGACCTTTCCGCAGAACAGGTTTCTGAAATATTGACCGATATAGGATTGGAGGTAGAAGGAATGGAAACAGTTGAGACCATCAAAGGAGGACTAACAGGGGTCAAAATCGGATTAGTAAAAACTTGTGTCAAACATCCCAATGCAGATAAATTGTCATTGACCACCGTAGATGTGGGAGAGGAAAATGAGTTACAAATCGTTTGCGGAGCACCGAATGTAGCGGCAGGACAAAAAGTAGCGGTCGCTACGGTAGGGACGATGTTATATGATGATAAAGGAGAAGGTTTTAAAATCAAAAAAGGAAAAATTCGAGGAGAAGTTTCTGAAGGCATGATTTGCGCTGAAGATGAATTAGGCTTAGGCAATAGTCATGATGGAATCATTGTTTTACCGGAAACGGTAGCTGTCGGAACCCTAGCCAAAGACTACTACGAAGTAGAAACGGACATCGTTTATGAAATTGGCTTGACGCCGAATAGATCTGATGCCACTTCCCATCTTGGTGTTGCCAAAGATTTGGCTGCTGCATTAAAAATTAGATTTGGACATTCAGGAGAGGTCAAATTACCTTCGGTTGAAAACTTTAAAGTAGACAATCAGAGCTTGCCTATTGAAGTGGAAGTAGCAAACGATACTTCTTGTCCAAGATATACAGGGATTAGCATTAAAGGGATCACGGTTAAAGAATCTCCCAATTGGTTAAAAAATCGATTGAATGCAGTTGGAGTACGTCCCATTAACAATATTGTGGATGTCACCAACTTTGTGTTACATGAATTGGGGCAACCATTACATGCATTTGATGCAGATCAAATCAAAGGACAAAAGGTAATCGTTAAAACCTTATCAGAAGGTACTCCTTTTCTATCATTAGATGAAGTAGAAAGAAAGTTAAGCCAAGAGGATTTGATGATCTGTGATGGAGATTCAAAAGGGATGTGTATCGCTGGTGTTTTTGGTGGATTAAATTCAGGTGTAAGCGATCAGACGCAAAATATTTTTTTAGAAGCGGCGCATTTCAATGCAAAGCAGATCAGAAGAAGTAGTACTCGACATTTATTGCGAACAGACGCAGCAGTTTGTTTTGAAAAAGGAAGTGATCCGAATATTACAGTATATGCCTTGAAAAGAGCTGCATTGTTATTTCAGGAAGTCGCTGGTGGCGAAATAGCTTCTGAAGTGGTGGATATCTATCCAAATACAATAGATCCTGTAAAAATTGATGTCACTTATCGAAACATCAGTCGATTAATTGGGGTAGATATTCCAGTGGATGAAGTGAAAGCTATTTTAGCAGCGATGAAAATAGGAATCGTTTCAGAAACAGATACTGGTTTGACTGTAGCCATTCCTACGAATAAAGTAGATGTGACTCGAGAAGTGGATGTGATTGAAGAGATTCTTCGGATTTATGGCTTCAATAAAGTTCCCGTTCCGACTCAAGTACGAAATGCCATTTCGCTCAGCGAAAAACCTAATAAGCAAAAAATCAAAAACAGTGCTGCGGATTATTTGAGTGCTCAAGGTTTCAATGAAATCATGGGAATTTCTTTAACCCAGTCTCGATATTTCACGGAAGTGATGCCTGTACCAGAAAAGGAACTGGTGTATGTCAACAATACCTCTAACATTCATTTGGATGTGATGCGTTCGAATATGTTGTTTAGCGGTTTGGAAGCCATTGTGCACAATCAAAATCGTCAAAATTCAGATTTGAAATTGTTTGAATTTGGTTATTCTTATCTAAAAAAAGAAGAAGAATTTCAAGAAGACGCTCATTTGACCATCTTTGTTACAGGAAAAAGTCAATCAGAAAGTTGGTTAAATAAAGAAAATGCTTCAAGTAGTTATTATAGTTTGAAAGCGATTGTGGATAACCTGATGGCCCGTTTGGGAATAGGAAAATTCCAACAGACGGTACTCAACTCAAGTGACGAAAGCAACGCTGAATCATTGACTTATGGTCTTCGATATCATCGTGGTGCGCAAGTTTTGGTTGAATTTGGGAAAGTACGCCCTCAATTAGTGAAAAAAATGGACGTCAAACAGGAAGTATTCTATGCGGATATTAACTGGGATTCAGTGGTTAAAGCCCTTAAAAAGCACCAAATCACTTTTGAAGAATTAACTAAATATCCAACTGTTCGTAGAGATTTAGCGCTCGTTATTGATAATTCCATTAATTTTGATGATATTGCGTTGATTGCCAGAAAGACAGGCAAGAAAATATTAAAAAATATTAACTTATTTGATGTATACAAGAATGAAGAACAACTAGGAAAAGATAAAAAATCCTATGCTGTAAGCTTCGTTTTTGAAGATGTGACCAAGACCTTAAAAGATAAAGAGGTTGATAAGATCATGAATCAGTTGATTCAGACCTACGAAACTAAGCTTGGCGCAAAAATTCGAAGATAATAATTAGGGGTCAACCCAAAAGAACATATAATGCAAGGATTATCCGATAAACTTACCGTAATAGAAGAAAAGGTAAAGTTACTCGCCCGCAAATTGGAGCAAGTGCAAGCGGAAAATGCTGGATTAAAAGAAGAAAACAGAAAACTTAAAACAGATTTGTCTACCAATCATGCGAAAGGTATTCAAATTACACCTCCGGTAGCAGTTGCGCCGAAGACGAAGGAGAAGAATGAGAAGGAACCAATGAGTTCTACGAAGCTGAAGAAAGAAATTGATCAATACATTAAAGAAATAGACAAATGTATTGTCTGGTTGGAAAAATCATAAGGTATGGATGATAAAGAAATGTCGAACATTACTGTATTAATTGCAGGACGTCCTTATCCCTTAAAGATTAAGGTGGGTGATGAACACACAATTAGAAAAATTGTTAAAGAAGTTAATGACAAAGTCAATGAGTTCCAATTAGCTTACGCTAAAAAGGACAAACAGGATTGCTTATCAATGGCTTTATTGACTTATGCAGTAGATTTGCATAAATCTCAAACAAATAGTACCGACACCCCCGTTTCCGAAAATGGCCTTTCTGATAAAATTCATCAGCTCGATGAACTCCTCGATCGATTACTCGTATAAAGTGATTGGTTCTGATTGAGGATTTTAAAATATAAAACGCCTAAAAGCCTAGCTGATTACCTTCTCGGTAATATCTGCTTTCGGTCATAAATCGTTGTATTCTTTATTTCCCCTTCTCTCTTTTTACTGTTTTTAGATAAAAATCTAGGACATTGTTTCTTTAAGGAACATTAGTCGTGGATCAATTAAAACATGGAGCGCCATGTTTTATGTTCATTAATATACGGTGTAAATAATTTTATACGAGAAATCAAAACGCATCATGTTATGTACGATATCGTACCAAGTCGTAAGTGGCGGGATGCTTGATAAAGTACTGTTTGACTGGAAGGAGTTTAATTTCAAGCGCTGCTGGACACGGTCAAAGAACAGGAGCCCAAAGGGTTTTACTAGCTAGCCATTTATGCCTTTTAGGCATAAGCTAGACGAATGCAAAAGTAACCTTTATTAAATATTTTGGATATACAATTTTTTACATATGAGTATGTAAACATAACTTTGAAAATAATTCATTCATCATACATAAAATAGTACCATTATGCCAGATATTACAATCGGAATTGGACTGATAGTCGGCCTTGTCATTGGTGCGTTGATTGGTTTTTTAATTGTCAACTCTTTAATTAAAAAAAACAACGCCAGTAAAACAGATGCCGCTAATAAAAAAGCAGACTCAATCATTGCAGAAGCTAAAGTAGCAGCTAATAGAAAAATGGAAGATGCAGATCGAAAAGCTAAAAACATTGTGTCTAAAGCGGATCGGAAAAATGAGGAAATCAAGAAGAAAAAGATTAGAGAGGCTAAAGACCGCTTCGCAGAATTGAAATCTAAGTTTGAAGGGGAGAAAGCTGAACACAAACTACAATTGAAAGAACGTGCATTAGATGTAGTCAATCAAGAGAATGCAATCAAGCAAAAAGAAGCGAAGATCAAGGAAAAAGAAGGAAAGTTTAAAGAGAAACAAGCAGAAATAGAACACCAAGTAGCGGATAATAAAGCCATTCGGGAAAACTTAGAAAAGCAGCTAAAAGTAGTCGCTAAGAAAAAAGAAGAATTGAATGCTGCCAATGAGGAACGAATCCATGCTTTAGAAAATATTGCGAAGTTGACTGAGGCAGAAGCTAGAGAGCAAATGTTAGAAGCGGTTAAAGCAAAATCTGAAAACGAAGCCATGGCTTTGAAAAAAGAAGTATTGCAACAAGCATCTATGACTGCCAATAAGGAAGCTAAAAAAATCGTGATTCAATCCATTCAAAGAATGTGTGCGGAATTTACTATTGAGAATACCGTATCTGTTTTTAATCTAGAGTCTGATGATCTTAAAGGACAAATTATTGGCCGGGAAGGTCGAAATATTCGGGCCTTAGAAGCAGCAACCGGGGCTGAAATCGTAGTAGATGATACACCAGAAGCTATTGTTATTTCTAGTTTTGATCCGATTAGAAGAGAGGTTTGTCGCTTATCGCTAAAACGTTTGGTCGCCGATGGTCGTATCCATCCAGCACGAATTGAAGAAGTGGTCGCCAAAACGCGTAAGCAACTAGAAGAACAAATCATAGAAATTGGAGAAAGAACGGTAGTAGAATTAGACATTCATGGCTTGGATGCAGCACTAGTTCGAATGGTCGGAAGAATGCGTTTCCGTTCTTCATATGGACAAAATTTATTGAAACACTCTATCGAAACAGCCAACCTTTGTGCCATTATGGCGGCGGAATTAGGCTTGAGTCCAAAACAAGCTAAATTGGCCAAACGTGGCGGTTTATTGCATGATATTGGTAAAGTAGCAGAAGAAGAAACGGAATTGTCACACGCAATTTTAGG
>CAYTVR010000086.1:0-25925 GCA_964441245.1 uncultured Saprospiraceae bacterium
TCCTGTAAAAAGTAGTAGGTAAGAAGTGGTAAGTTGTAAGTAATAAGTAGAAGGTAAAAAGTATTAAGTCCCTCAATTAACGTAGTAATACCCGAATTGAAGGGACTTAATACTTATTACTTAATTAAACTTAACTAAATTCTATTGATTGACAATCATTTTTTTCGTGATAGAACCTGCCTCAGCATTTAAATCATAATAAAATAAACCTTGTGCAGGAAGATCACTTCGATCAATGACTACTTCATTATAACCTTTAGCAAAATCGCGATTGATGGTTTTTAAGGCTCGACCTGAAATATCATAGATCGTTAAATTCGCTGGTCCTGCTTCTGGCAAATTGAATCCAATGGTAGTTGTACTATTAAATGGATTGGGTTTGTTTTGATACAATTCAAAACTAGTAGAAGGAACGAATGTTTTATTCTCTTTTTGGAATTGTAATTCAACGCTGACCTGTCCAAGGGTTTCGTCATAGGCTTCAGCTGGAGTAAAGCTAGAATTCAAACTCATTAGGTCACTCAACTGTCCATTCTTTTTAGCCAAAAAGCTAAGATGAAAAACAGCTTGATCTTTTTCTAAGAGGTCATTTCCAAACCAACTAGTGGTAATCGCTCCATCTTCTAATAACAAACCAAAGTTTTGAGCGGTTAAATTATCTTGTTCACCTGGCGTTAGTTCAACAAACTCAAGTGCATCTTGATTAAAGTTGAGGGTATATTGATATCCTTCGATATTTTTTAAATCATCAGCGTAGAAAGCAAGTTGGTATTCTTTACCTGCTTTTAAGGTCAAATCTTTAGTGTAAAATTGAATAGGATCTTCATCACGGGTATCTCCACTTAATAAGTTAGAAGGGTCTACATCATTGGTCAAATCTCCAACTTTTACTGCTACAAAATTAGCTTGACTATTGCTCTCAGACAAATAAGGAATATCGATGCTTTCTGGAAAACCAATTCCAGTCCAAGGATTAGTTGGATCAACGAAAGTGTGATTCGCATCTATAAAACGCCAGCCATTGTTATTGGCAAATTCAGGCTCAAGGAAAAGGATCACTCTTTGTAAGTTGATCAAGTCACCGACATTGATAGTTCCGTTGTTATTGACATCAGCTGCAATCAATTTATAGGGCGTATCCAATGTTTCTAATAATAAGATATGCTTGGATAATTTGACCATGTCAAAAGTGTTTACACCATTTCGAATATCTTCATTATAAGAAGGCATTATCGTATAATGCACACAACTTCCTAAATCTTGGAATGCAAAATTTCCGTCATTATCTGTAATAATATTATCCATGGTAGAATCTGTAGCATCTAATAAATTGATGTTTACCTCATCCACATTTAGTCCATTTTCTAAAGTGATTTCACCAACTAAATCCATTTGCGCTAAGCTAGCTGTACAAATTGAATCGTGTGGCATTGCTTCAAAAACATTTTCTTGCATAATAGTGATTCCACTGTTTCTCATGATGATATCACGAAGCGTTGTATTGGCAATGGTTGCCTTTTCTTCACTATTTAATCCTGGATCATTTTCATAATAAAAACGATCACCATCTCTCAATACACCAAACTGTTGTACCATGATTTCCATAATCGTTTCACCAAATAAAGCTTCTGGCATATGGTTTTCAACTAACATGCCTACCCATGCGTCGATGTTATTAATATCATTATCATAAATGGATTCTAAGATTCCATAAACTTCAGGATCTGAGCAGACTTCACTAAAGCTTGTATAAGCAGAAAGGCCTAAATCAGTTCTGATGGTATTAAAATCTGCCAATCCTCTTTCTCTTCCTCGATTAATATTGATCGCTGCTAAATCCAATCCTCCTGCACCAAATTCTGGTGGTCCAAATAAAAAGCTTCGAATATCATCTACGACCTTTCCATCACAATCTTGTTCAATTTGAACAGCCATTCCTTTGAAAAAAGGATCTAAACCATCCATCACCGTGAGAGGCGAAAAGAATCCATCTCTTAAAGTAAGGGTATCCATTGGACTACCATCACTATCGACTTGAGTGATATTACTGTTTAGTAAAGTATGTCCCAATCGGAATGCAGCTGTAGCAAAAACATTACTAATATTTGGATGTGCTGTTGCGTCATAACCTGAATAATGAGGTAAGTGAACGCCCATTGCAGGAAGCCATTCTCCATAAGTGATGGATTGGATAAATCCGCCAACCATTTTTCTGGCATGCTGATAAAGTTCTTCATCAGTCCAATCTGGATTCGCTATTTTCAATTCGTCGCAAAGGCGATTGTGCTCTCTAACAAAAATAGTATGCATGCCAATCAGCAGAGGTTGTTCGTTTGCTCGTTCATCACCCGCAACAAATAATTTATCATTAAAAGGATTCTCATTTTCCATATGAGGAGCATCAAGGTCAATTTCCCCATCTAATTCGCCAGTCATGGTATTGAAAGGAAGCATATTGTCTGCAGAGATTTTCATTTTTCCATCCACAAAAGAACGCAGATAGTTGGCTCTTTCTATATCCGATCCATAAACTCCTGAGCCATCAATCCAAGCAGTAATATTATTATTATGTCTACGAGGATTGGAGATACTGGTTCCCGTGCCTTCCATCGCAAGTGAACGATTCATGTGAACAAAAATATTAGGAAATAATCCAGCTGGATTGAATTGTGGATCTGGAAAGTTGACATGAATACCGGCGTATTCTGTAGGATCACTAGAAGAAGCTACGACATCATGATCTATGAATTGACCAAAGACCCAAGTATAGTCACTTAAGTTTAAAGGATCACTTAGATTGTCCCCTTGGGCAAATAAATTATTGCTAATGACTCTTGGGTTTTCTCTATTAGCTCCTGCTGGAGAAGATATACCATCTTCATAAGCGGGAGAGGTAATCAAATTGATCTCGGCACCTGCAGCTCCCCAATTGCTGTTTTGCAAATTGTTAAGCGTACCATCTATGGTTCTGATATTTTGAGAAATTCCGGAATAGTAAAAACAAATCGTACAAATGAGTATTAAGGTCTGGCGTAGCATTGTAAAATTTTTAGTTCATGGATAATAAGATTCTAATCTAAAATATTAGAAAACTCTACTGTAAATCACCATTCTGAACCTTAAATGATTCAACCTCAATAAAATTGGTTAAATAATTTAGATTTAGAATTTCTAGTAATTGTGGTTTTTGGAAAATACGGAGGGAACTGCCTAAGTAACAAAGATACAGATTTTATAGGTAATTTGCTTGAAAAAAATGAAATAATAGTAAAATCTTATCTCTATATAGAATCTATCTATATTTCTAGCTCAGTTCTTCTCTTCTCAGCGACTTTTAAAGCCACCTAAATCCTTTTTTGATATATGATTTTGTGCTAAAGTAATGTTAAATAAATACAAAATAGCTCAAAACATTAACATATGTACATTTTTTTAATTCTAAAAGTGGGCCAAATTATGTTAAGAAAGATAAACTTTTATAAAATGTTGATTTTTAGTGTTTTAAATAAGAAACCTTTTGGATTGAAAAAAGTAAAGTATCAGGGTTTTACATCTTGTTTTATAACTATAAATCTTAAATTTGCACTCCGACCAATCGTGGTCATCATTTAGGGCTACTGACTTTTTGAAAAAAAAATAGTCTAAGGATAAATCTATTCGTGTTTTATTGGAATGAGATAGATCATTTAACTATGAAGTTCATCATTATTGAACTTCTTCAAAAATCTGAAATTATATCTATTAACCTTTACAACCTTTCCTGCTATGAAAAATTTAAATGAAATGATGAAAACGAAGATTAAGATCAGGCAAATCATCAATCGAGGCTATTTTTTAGCCTTAGTTGCGGTCCTTTTTCAAACGATCTTACCTGCTCAAGAATCCACCTATATTCGCCAACCGGGTTATTGGACCTTGGGAATCAATGGAGGATTGTCTTACCAGCAAAGTGATATTCCTCTTTCTCTTGAAGGATATGGAGTCGGATTGACCTTAGCAAAAAACCTATATTATAAACCAGGTGCCCCCTTTGCATTCGACCTTCGAGGACGAGCTTTGTATGCAGAATCTTATGGTTTAGGATATGAACGTTCCTATGGAATTAATAAAAACGAAGTGCTAAACGGTACCGGTTTTGGTGGTTTAGATTATACTAAAGATGGAGGAAGTACTGGCTTTGTTTTCCAAAATAACGCTACCAAAATGGGCGAATTAGGATTGGAAGGCGTGATTTCATTTAATCGATTAAGAGAGCGTACTAATGTTATTTTATCGCTATTTGGAGGTGTTGGAATCGATTGGTATCGAACAGAAACTGATCAAGAAAAGAACAATGATTTATATGCTACAGAATATTTAGGTATTGACACTACGGCATCTAGATCTGCTATTCGAAGCAATTTAAGAAATATCCTTGACGGAGAATACGAAACTTTAGCTGAAGGTTTTAAAGATGGTGGAAAATTAGGCATTATGCCTTCTCTTGGTTTAGAATTGGGATATCAGTTAACACCAAAATTTTCGATCGGTCTAGGTCACAAAGTTACTTTTGCCAGAAATGATATATTAGATGGACAAGTATGGACCAATAAGGATCAAGCCACAAATGATAATGACATTCATCATTATACCAACCTTCATCTTCGATGGATTGTAGAACCTAAGGAAAATAGAGTAGAAGCACCGATCATTCAAATCATTGAACCATTATCGAATCCTCATACGAGTTACGATCCTAATGCTTTTGTAAAAGCAAAAATAAAAAATGTTCGAAATGCAATGGATGTAGATTATACGGTGAATGGTCAACCTGTGAATTTTAATTTTAATCGCGGACAATTGACCAATAGTTTTTTACTAGAACCGGGAACTAATGAAGTTTTGATTACTGCAACCAATAGTGCAGGACGAGATCAAAAGAAAATAATTATTGCTTATCAAAAACGGGGGGATACTTATACGGAACCCAATAATGATCCGGTTATTGATCCTAACCCAGAGCCTAGAGTTTATCGTCCAAGTGTATCTTTTACAAGACCTTCTAGGAATACGGAAAGAGTAAAGGATAATCAATATGTGGTTCAAGCAGACATTGATCATGTTGACCGAGAAGAGGATATTTACTTTACAGTAAATGGTCAAAAAATCCGAAATTTTGAATTCAATCGAAGAACTGGTTCATTTAGAACAACGATTAATCTAAGAGAAGGCAACAATAAATTATTCCTAGAAGCGACGAATAGAGAAGGACGTGATAATGATAATGCAACGATCTTTTTAGAAGAAGAGGTCATTTATAATGCTAAACCTTCTGTCGAAATTACCAAGCCTTATGAAGATCCACATAATACGACCAAAGCTAGAGAAGTGATTGAAGCAAGAGTTTATAACGTTGAACAAAAAAGAGATCTGACTTACAAGGTCAATGGCCGAACTATTCGAGAATTTGATTATGATGGAAAAGTATTTTATGGTAACGCAGATTTAAAAACAGGAAGAAATACGGTTGAGGTCATCGTACGAACTGCAGGTGGAGAGGATCGAGATCAAACCATTATTTATTATGATAAACCAACACAACCACAATTGAATCCACCAGTGGTAACGATCACCAGTCCTGCTCAAAATACCACAACTCGGAATGATCGAAAACAAGTCAAAGCAACGGTATTGAACATTAATGATAAAAGAGATATCACCGTTACTGTTAATAATCGACGATTTTACGATTTTGATTTTAATAGTCGTAGTAAAGTGTTGAGTGCAAATATTTCCTTAGCAATGGGGAACAATAGAATTAAAATTTTAGCTCAAAATAATGATGGAAGAGATGAGGCCAGTATTGAAATAAAAAGAGAAAAAGAAGTAGTCATTAGTCGGCCACCTTCAGTGAACATTAGTAAGCCAAATAATAATTCAACCATTAATCGATCAAATGTTGATTTGGAAGCTAAAGTGTCTAACGTAAAATCAAAACAAGATATTCAGGTATTCTTAAATGGACAAAAGAGAAATGATTTTAGTTTTAGTGCATCTAGAAAATTAGTAACAGCATCTTTGACTTTGAGAAAAGGAAGCAATACAATATTGGTGAAAGTAGCCACTAGAGGTGGAAAAGATGAAGATCAAGTAAGGGTCAATTACAAAACAGCTAATCCGCCAGTAGTGAAAATTACGGCACCTACTTCACGATCTACTAAAAAAGAAACCGTAAACCTTAAAGCAAAAGTAGAGTATGTGACTACTGAAAGTGAAATTCAAGTATTCTTAAATGGAAAATTGCTTAGAAACTTTTCTTACTCAAGAAGTAAAAAGGAAGTGACCGCAACCCTGAAATTGAAAGAAGGTTTGAACGCTATTACTGTCAAAGTAAAAACAAAAGATGGAAGTGATGAAGATCGTCGAAACATCAGCTACGTGAAAGCGATCGCACCTCCGAAAGTGACCATATTAACACCGAAAAATAATTCTACTGCGGCTAAAAAAGAGGTGAGTTTAAAAGCCAATATTAAAAACGTAACTAGTGCAAGAGATATAACCTTGTTGATCAATGGTAAAAAAATAGTAAGTCGATCACTAAAATTTAAAAATGGTGTTTTGACCGCGAAGGTTACTTTGAAAGCGGGCCGAAATTCTATCACGGTTAAAGCGGTTAATAAAGGTGGAGCGGATGAAGCCAAGGTTACGGTAAATTACAAGCCGATTGTTCAGGTGAAAAAGCCGGTAGTGAAATTTATTTCTCCACGTAAATCTGGAACTACTATCAGATCTAAGAAGACGAGTATTAAAGCAACGGTGACCAATGTGACTAGTAAGAATAATATAGAACTAAAGGTGAATGGAAGAAAGGTAAAAAGTTTTAATTTCAATGTATCCAAAAAAGAACTGACTGCAAATTTAACATTAAGGTCGGGTAAAAATAAAATAGACATTAAGGCCACCAACGCTGGAGGTACAGGATCTGCCGAAACAAGTATGATCGTTGGTTCTGAAATAAATGTCCCATCGGTTCGGGCACCAAAAGTACTTAGCTTGACAAATAGTCAACCAACCGTTGATCCTTTAAATCCAGATGTAGGAAGAAGTAGAATCATAGCAAGCTTACAGAATGTCACTAAGAAAAGTGAAATTACTTTGACCTTCAATGGGAATAAGGTGACTAACTTTACTTACGATACATCGAGTAAAAAATTCGAAGCGATTGTTGACCTGATTCGAGGAAGCAATACTGTTAAACTAAAAGTAACAACAAGAGGCGGCAAGGACGAAAAAACTAAAGTCATTGCTTTCTAGCTTTATCATCTAAGACGTTATTTAAAACAATTTCAATCTAAAGCACAGATAATAAGGATTTATAGAATCTATCTATATCTTATTTTCTGTGCTTTTCTTCGTTTAGGTTCTTTCCTTTTTAAAGTATTGTGGTATCATCTTTGATCTACTGTGGTAGAGCGAAAGAATTTCCAATGAAAAGGCTTTAATTCTTAGCTTAAAATTTACCTCTCAATTGTACGAAAATCATCTTTTTTTTAAAAGAAAACAAAATCTGCAAGAATTCACCGCACTCTTTTCGATAGTTCGCAAATAAAGTAATCAAAATTATTTTATCGAAAATAATTTATTGTGATTATATCTTTTGTGTAATTAAAATGATTAAAAAAATAAAAATACTTTAAGGTGTTTTTTCTTTTATGCTAAAGAAAATAAAAACATATCATATCCTTTTCTGCACTTTATTCTTCCTAAGTGTCAATGCTTTTCCAGCAAATGGGACGACTATTGATAGTCTCCAGACAGTACTTCAACAACATATTAATAATGATGATATCAAGTCTGCTTTTGATGCCTATATAGTCTTGGGTACCGAGTATGCTGAAACAGGTGAAATGGATTTAGGTCTTGAGACTTATGAAAAATCTTTAATCATAGCAGAGGAATTAGATGATCCTAAATATTTAGCGCTGTCATATGCAAATATTAGTAGGATTTATGAAAACAAGGGAGAATATGAAGAAGCGTTTAAACATGCTTTTCGATCAATGGAATTTTATAAAAGTACTAATGATCAAAAAGGCTATACCCGAATATTAAGTAAGATAGCAAGTATTCATCAGAGATTTGGGGATTATGAAAAGGCATATGACTTTCAACTACAAGCCTTAGAAATTTTTGAAACAGAAAAAGATACGCATGAAATAGCCGTTTGCCTTTATAGAATTGGTACCATATTTTTCTATCAGAATAATATGGATATGGCTAAAGAAAACTACGAGCAGGCCTTAGTATTAGCCAAGATTACCCTAGATAATAGAATGATATATTCTACTTATTGTGCCCTTGGAAATGTGTATAGTAGCCTGGATGAGCCCAAAAAAGCAGAAAATTACCTTTTAGAATCTCTAAAATTAGCTAAAGAAATGCCCTATGAAACTGGGATTTCTTATGCGCTCTTAAACTTAGGTGATTTTTATACAGAGGTAGAAGAGTATGGTAAAGCAGCGAAGTACTTAAAAGAATCGCTGGAAATGAAGAGGAAGATGAAAGATAAATGGGGCGAATTAAGTAATTTGATCAATTATGCTAGTCTGGAAGAAAAGGTTGGAAATTATCAACAGGCCCTGCTCTATCTAAATCAAGGAATGGCATTGGCTAGGGAAACTAAAGTCAAATCACGAATCATGGAAATCTACAATGATATGTCTTTGGTTCATTCTAAGTTGAAAAATTATGATTTAGCATATGATTACCTTACAAAAGGAGTCGCTTTGAAAGATTCTATATTGAATGAAAGCACTTTGAAGGATATGAAGAAACGTAATACTCGTTATGAAGTGCAAAAACGAGAAGCGGAGATTACTTTATTGAAAAAAGAGAAAGAGATTGCTTCGCTAAATACCTATATATTTATTGGTGCCGCCATCTGTCTTTTTCTTTTATCTATGTTGCTTTTTAGCCGCTATCGAGTACAACGAAAATCTAATGAATTACTTGAAGGAAAGAATAAACAAATTCATTTACAAAATGAAAAATTGGAGGATGCCAACGAACGGCAAAAGGAAACCAATGCCCTATTAGAACAAAAAAGTGAACAGATTCATTTGCAAAACAAAAAGCTTGAAGAATCTAATGAGGATCTAAAGAACTTCGCTTATGTTGCCTCTCATGATTTGAAAGAACCACTCAGAATGATTAGCTCTTATACTAGTTTATTAAATAAGCGCTACAGCCATCTTTTCGATGAAACCGCGGAGGAATTTTTTGAGTTTATTACCGATGGTGCCCGTCGAATGGAAGGCATGTTGGACGACTTATTATCTTACTCTAGAGTGAATTCTCAGGATCAACCTAAGAAGCCAATTAATACTTTGCACATCATGCAAATTGTGGAGGTTAACCTCAGAAATAAAGTAGAAGCTGCTGGAGGTGAATTACGTTTCAAAGAAGAGCAATTCCCGACTATTATGTCTAACCGAACACATATGACTCAGTTGTTCCAAAACTTGGTTTCCAATGGTTTGAAATTCACAGGCGATAAAAAGCCAATAGTTACCGTAGCTTGTTATCTAAAAGAGGACAATTATGTTTTTTCTGTCAAAGACAATGGAATCGGTATCAGTCCTAAAAATAAAGAGAAAATATTTGAAATGTTCAGCCGGCTTCATACTCGTGATGAATATGAAGGAACAGGTATTGGGCTGGCCACTTGTAAAAAAATTGTGGAACGCCTCGGTGGGCAAATTTGGGTAGAATCAGAAGTGAATGAAGGCTGTACCTTCTTTTTCTCCGTTCCCAATAAAACACCAGAAACTTCTGCTTCCGCTAAAGAAATCGAATCAAAAACTTCCGTTGCTTCCATGTCTTAAATCTAGTTTTCTAAGATTTCAATAGCGAACTATCCTACCTCATTATTCATGAAGTTTAAAATTTTAGCACTTTCCTAAAGTGATAAAATACAGCTAAAATAGGATAACAATTCTCTTTTTTCTTCCCGACAAATCGCATTTTAATACCAAACCTACCTATAAATTCCATCATCTTTTCGTTATTTTTCCATTCCTTCGTGCAACTAAGCCACGTTTTTTCGTTTTAAATACAGAATAAAAGTATTTATCATCAAAATCTCATTTTATGGGTTATTGAATTGACTCATTACTATGATTAAATATTTACTACTCTTATGGTTGACTATTATTCTGATTCCAGCGGCTTGGAGTCAGCCAGAACAGTTATCGAATCGTCGAGTCAAAATGATTCAGTTACCTACTCCTTCAAAAGGCTATAACTTAGACAGCCTCACTATTTTGCCAAGTTCATTGGAAGTGATTCATCCAGAATTAAGTATTCCCGTAGATAGCCATTTTTATTCTTTAACAGAAAATAGATTTCATTGGCATCCAAAATTAGGAGACAAAGCTGCGATGTGGACACAGCTGAAAATCCGATATAAAGTCTTGCCTTTTGATCTGTACAAAAAAGTAAGTCACCTTGATAGTAGCCGTATTCAGTTGACTGGGAATGGCGATTATATTGGTTTTAATTATACGCCCTACGAACCAGAAGAAGGGGGCATTGACTTTAAAGGATTGGATTATAATGGAAGTTTTTCTAGAGAAATTTCTTTTGGCAACAGCCAAAATTTAGTACTCAATTCTAATTTTAATTTACGGCTGGCAGGCGAATTAGGTGATGGAATAGAAATTCTTGCCGCGATCACAGATAATAATATTCCCCTTCAGCCAGAAGGTAATACTCAGCAGCTACAAGAGTTTGATAAGATTTTTATACAATTGAAAAAGAAAGAAAATAAACTCATCGCTGGAGATTACGAGTTGAAGCGACCCAATAGTTATTTTATGAATTATTTCAAAAAATTACAAGGAGCAACTTTTAGTAACCAAGTAAATGTTTTTAAAAAAGGAAAGATAAAATCACAAGGAAGTGTCGCGGTAGCTAGAGGAAAATTTTCAAGAAATACCTTACCTGTGGCAGAAGGAAATCAAGGTCCTTACAAACTTCGTGGACAGGAGGGAGAACGCTTTATTATTGCCTTGGCAGGAACAGAAAAAGTATATTTGGATGGTGTGTTGCTGAAACGAGGTTTGGAAAAAGATTATGTGATTGATTACAACCGGGCAGATATTTCTTTTACCAATAAAATACTCATTACTAAAGATTCAAGAATCATTGTCGAATTTGAATATGCTGATCAACAATTTTTGAGATCCATGTATGCGCTCAATACTGAATATCAGGATGATAAACTAAGATTACATTTTAACTTTTATTCGGAACAGGATAATAAAAATTCAGGAGGTGTACAGGATCTAGATTCTCTAAAAAGAGCCACCCTACGTAACATTGGCGATGACCTTGAAAATGCCTTTGTCCCTTCATTGGATACCATCGAAGAATTTAATGATTTTAGAGTGCAATATAAAATGGTTGATACTACTGCCTTGGTCAAAGGAGAAATAATGAATTATTCCGTTTTGCTCTATACCACGAGCCCAGATAGTGCGACTCACACGGCTACTTTTACCAATGTAGGTGAGGGAATGGGGAATTATATTTTAGATCAATTTAGCTCTGCTAATGGTCGATTATATATTTGGGTTGCCCCCGATGAAGATGGAAATTTGAGCGGAAATTATAACCCCGTCATTCGCTTGATTGCACCCAATCAAAAACAAATGTATACCCTTGGGGCGGATTATGCTTTTAGCAAAAAATCAAAAATTTCGACGGAAGTCGCCTTGAGTAAAAATGACCGAAATCGATTTTCATCAATAGACAATGGAGATGATGTTGGAGGTGCCTTTTTTATGAATTATGATCATCAACAATCATTGGGAAAAAATTGGAATTTAGAAGCAGATGTTCACTATGAACACGTCCAACAAAACTTTCAAGCTTTAAATCCTTATCGAAAAGCAGAGTTTACTAGAGACTGGAATTTGTCAACTTTACAAAATGAATTTGCTGTTCCTCAAAAGGAAGATGAACATTTGACGAAAGTCGGTGTATCAATGGCTAAAAAAGATTTAGGCAATATAAGATATGAGTTTGGAGCCTTTCTTCGTGGCGCCATTTATACCGGTAAAAAGCATACGACAAGTGCTTTGTTAGAAAAAAAAGGATTTAAATTAGATGCGAAATTAAGTCTGTTAAATGTAGAAAGTGATCCAGAAAATTCTCGTTTTTTTCGACCCAATATAGATCTATCTAAAACTTTTAAAAAGTGGGGGAATTGGAAAATAGGAGTCTTTGGAGAACGAGAAAAAAATAAACGTATCAGTGCAGATTCTGATACCTTAAATGCTTCTAGTTTTTATTTTGATCGCTATCGAATTTATTTTGAAAGTCCTCTAGAAAAAAAATGGAGCATCGGAGTTAATTACAGCCAACGATTTGATTATGCTCCGATTAAAAAAGATTTTGTACAAAATACAATAGCGGATGAATTTAATTTGTACGGAAAATGGACGCAAGGATCTGTCTCCCAAATTAATTGGAATTTTACGCATCGAAAATTAAGAATTATCAATGCCGATCTGACCAATTTAGATCCTCAAAATTCAAGTTTGGGAAGGCTGAATCATTCTTTAAATATTTTAAAAGGCGTCATTCGATCTAACACCACGTATGAAATTGGATCAGGACAAGAAGCGAAAATAGAGTATAATTATTTGCCGGTCAATCCTGGAGAAGGTGTTTTTTTTTGGGATGAAACTTTAGATGAAAATAATGATGGTGTACCGCAGGTCAATGAGATACGAAATGAAGCTTATCCCGGAGAAGGAAATATCATCAGGGTAACGATTTATACAGATGAATTTATTAGAACGAATAATGTAGCGCTGAATCAAAGTCTTAGATTAGAGCCGCGAAAAATTTGGAGTCGAAAAAAAGGCTTGAAAAAAATCTTAGGTAAATTTTCAACACAATCAACTTTGCGCGTAGCGCGACGGACAAGAGAAGATGAAAATATCTCTCCTTGGAATCCATTTCAGTTGGCTGTAGCAGATACTTCTTTAGTATCCGTGACTTCTAATATTCGAAATTCGCTCTTCTTCAATCGAGCCAATCCAAAATATGATTTACAAATAGGGATGTTGGACAATCGTAATAAAGTTATCTTGACTAGCGGAGGTCAAAGTCGTCAACTATCTGAACAATTTTTTCGAGCTCATTGGAATATTTCTAAAAAAATAAGTACCCAACTTTATTTAGTCAATGGCCAGCAAGTCAGCGATGCTGCTTTTTTTGACAACCAAGATTATCAGATTGATTTTATAAAATTAGAACCTAAAATTACTTTTCTTCCCGTTAAAAATTTCAGAACAATTTTGACGTATCAATTTCGCGATAGCCAAAATAAAATAGGAGAAAATGAACAAGCGATTCAACATGATTTTAATTTGGAAACAACATTCAACCAAACGTCAAAAACATCTATTCGACTCAATTTATCTTTCGTCAATGTTGCGTATACTGGAGAGCGAAATACACAAGTTGAATTTGCTTTGTTAGAAGGTTTGAAAAATGGTGAGAACTACTTGTGGTCTCTAATTTATGATCGTCGCTTATCCAAAAATATTCAGATGAGCATTAGTTATGAAGGTCGAAAAACAGGTATAGCGAATACGGTACATTTAGGAAGAGCACAAGTCCGAGCAACTTTTTAAGACTCATATCATTTTATTTGTTTGAATATTACTAACCAAAGATATCTTCTCCGTCCACTTGATTCTCTTCTATTTATGTATAAAAACTCTTAGGAAAGTCACTTTTTCTACATAAGGTCGATTTTTGACGACAAATAGATTCGTCTTTATTTTATATCCTTTTTTTCTTAGTTATATTTGTTCACTATATTAATGGTAGAATTACCATCCACACCAGGTACTCATTATTTACTAAAAACTAAAACACAAGCATGATGCGATTATCTTTTATTATTTTATTAGGTATGCTGTTTTCCATTTCAAGCATAGCTCAAAGCACAGCAGGATATTGGAATGAAATAGATGTCAACCAACTTCCAGAAAATGAGGAAATCAGTATTTCTCCAGAACACTTTGCAGCGTATCAATTAAATTATGCAAATTTAAAAAATGTGCTTCAGACGGCACCTCAAGAAGGAACGCTTGCAGCGAAAAATAATCCTTTGATTATATCCATTCCATTACCAAATGGAACGATAGAGGAATTCCAAATCTGGGAGTCATCTGTGATGCATCCTAACTTAGCTGCTAAATTTCCGAACATTAAATCTTATAAAGGAAATGGGATACAAGATACCAGAAAAGTCATTCGTTTTTCAACTTCACCAAAAGGTTTTCATGGAGCGATGCAGACTTTGGAAGGAGATATTTATATCGATCCTTACTTAAAACATCAAACGCAATATTATGCTAGTTACTATACCAGACATGATCATGTTGGTCATGATCATCAATGTGGTGTAGGATCTGATATTCCTTCTTTTTCTCCTGAAGATTTAGGCTGGGATGATTTACCTCCTGTAGCAGACGTAAGAGATCAAGGTGGACCAGTTGATTTATATGAATATAGAATAGCGATTGCTTGTACAGGAGAGTTTTCATTAGTTCATGGAGATCTAAATGGCCCTTCTGTAGAATTATCAATGGCAGCGATCAATACAGGATTAGAACGGTTTAACTTAATTTATGAGCAAGAGTTAGCAATGAGAATGACCTTAGTGGAAAACAATGATGAATTACTTTATATTGATCCATTGACAGATCCTTTTATAGATGGTACTTCCTGTGCTGGATTATTGGGACAAAATTCTATTTTTCTGGATTTAAATGTTGGAGCAGAAAATTTTGATGTTGGTCATATTTTTACGGGAGGATGTGAAGTAGGAGGTATTGCAAGTGGCCCTGCTTGTGGTACGGGCAAAGCAAGAGGAGTAACGGGTAACTCATCCGCTAATATAGTCTCAGCAGTAGTTAATATCATGACACATGAAGTGGGGCACCAATTTTCTGCAGGACATACTTGGAATGCTTGCTCAGTGGGGACAATGGATCAATATGCAAGCGGCACTTCGTATGAGCCAGGAAGTGGAAGTACTATTATGTCTTACTCCGGAGCTTGCAGTGGCAACAATATCATGGGATTCAATCTATTTCACGTAGGTTCTCTAGATCAAATGTATCGCTTTAGTCGAGAAGGTCCTGCTGATTGTGCAATCATGACCACAACGGATAACAATCTTCCTGATGTAAGTATTCCCTTAGAAGAAGGTTTTCATATTCCGATTAGTACTCCTTTTGAGTTGACAGCAGAGGCAACTGATCCAGATGAAGATCCAATGACTTATTCTTGGGAACAATATGATTTGGGACCATCGGTTCCATTAGGTTCAGCTTCTGGAAATTCACCTTTGTTTCGATCGCTCCCACCTCTAGAATCTCCAACAAGAGTTTTCCCTAGATTAAATCAGATCATCAATAACAATCTGAATAATCCCGAAGAAATACTGCCTACCTACACGCGTGATTTAACTTTCAGAGTGACTGTTCGAGATAATAATCCTCTGGTAGGAGGAGTCATTTGGGAAGAGATTGCCTTTCATGCATCTGAAGAAGCGGGACCATTTTTAGTCAATTATCCAAATGGAGGAGAAAGTGTCGAAGTAGGATCTGGACAAGAAGTAACATGGGATGTTGCGAATACTACTGCAAGCCCGGTCAATTGTCAAGGAGTGAATATTCGATTGTCTTTAGATGGAGGTTTTACTTACCCTATAACACTCGCATCTAATGTGGTAAATGATGGTTCGCACATTGTTATCATACCTGATGAAGTCACCTCGGATGCACGGATTAGAATAGATGCAGCTGACAATATCTTTTTTGATATTTCTAATAATAATTTTACAATCGTTCCCGCTTCGCAAGCTGGTTATTCATTGGATGTGACACCGACTAATCTTTTAGCTTGTCCTCCAGATGTTTTAGAAATTGAAATGAATACAGCATCTATCTTGAATTTCAATGAATCAATTGCTTATACCCTTAGCAATGTACCCGCAGGAGTTGAGGCGAGTATTAGCCCAAATCCTGTAATGCCAGGCGAAAATAGTATCCTTTCATTAGATATCACCAATGCCTCTATATTCGATGTGCAAACCATACAAATAGAAGCCAATGCTCCAGGTACTGACGCACAAACGAGAGACATTCAACTCAATTTAATCGATACAGATTTTTCTGCATTTGAACTCATTGGTCCACTAAATGGGACTACTGGTTTAAGCGGATTACCCTTGTTTAGTTGGACAGATATGCCCAATGCAGATAGTTATGAAATTGAGATTGCTGCTAATCCTGATTTTGCAGCAAGTAATATTCTTGAAACAGCAATTATTGAAAATGGGAATACTTATGATGCGACGACGCTAATTGAAAATGGAACACCTTACTACTGGAGAGTGCGTCCTATAAACATTTGTGGGCCAGCACCTTACTCAGAAAGTTATGCACTGTTTACACAAGTTTTTTCTTGTGCAGAATTTGAAAGTAATGATGTGCCAATTAACCTTCCTGTATCGAATGGATCTGTTGTTTTTTCTTCTTTGAACGTACCCGTTGGTGGTCAAATTAGTGATGTAAATGTAACGAATATCAAAGGAGAATATGATATTGTCAAATTCATTGATGTGAAGCTGGTCAGTCCGGAAGAAACAGAAGTGGTACTATTCTCTGACTTAGCTTGTAATGCATTTGAATTTGATCTTGGTTTTGATGATCAAGGAAATCCGGTACCTTGCCCACCTAGCGATGGATTAGCTGCTGCACCGATGGATGATATGGGTGGTTTATCACAATTCAATGGTGAAGATAGTGAGGGTGAATGGAAAGTAAGAGTGGAGATTATTAATAACCTTGCGAGTGGAGGTCAATTGACAAATTGGGGACTAGAAATTTGTGCGAATGTAGTTTTGAATGGTCCTGAGTTAGTGAACAATAATAAATTGTTTGTTCCTTACAATTCGACGAAAACCTTAGAGAATGATCAGTTGCTTTCTGAAGATCCTGACAACACTGCAAGCGAATTGTTATACACTCTTGTTAATTCGCCCATTTATGGAAATTTATATCTCAATGGGACAATCATCACAGCAGGAGATACCTTCACGCAACAAGACATTGATGACGATAATATTACTTATGAGCACATGGGACCTTTTAATGGAGATGATCGCTTTACATTTACGGTCACAGATGGTGAAGGCGGATGGTTTGGAACACCTAGCTTTAGACTTGAAATTGGTATGCCCGTTAGTACCTCTGAACTAAAGGCAGATCAAAGTATTTCTTTATTCCCAAATCCTACGCGAGATCTTTTTAATGTGATTTTCAAAAAAGCAGTCGCTGGTAATGTAGCAGTGAATCTTTATAATGTTCATGGTCAACTTTTATTGAATCAAGAGTTGAGAAACATTAGCGAAGGTCAACAAATTGAAATGAATACCGACCAATTAAGTAGTGGTGTTTATCTCTTCCAAGTAGCAAGTGAAGAAGGTACTTTTACGAAAAAAGTTACTGTTCAAAAGTAAACCTTATAGAAGGGTTTTCTTAAAAATAAATATTTAGTAAAATCAGAAATCGTTTATACGGTTTCTGATTTTTTTTGCTTTATAAATTTTAATTTCGAGATACATTGTATTTTTATTATCTTAAATTTCTTCATTTAGTAATGATTACTTAATCAAAGCCTTATAAAATGAAACCAACACGTAGAAATTTTTTGAGCAGATCTCTATTAGGAACTATAGGAACCTTAACTGGAGGTTTTTTTTCAGCGAATTGCGCCAATCAAACAGAGAAAAAATCAATTGATTCTTCTTCCATTTTAGCTACTTTTCCTTTGGTTATTGCTACTTGGCCGAATGTACCAGCATCTCAAAAAGCAATGGATATATTAAAGACCGGAGGAACTGCACTGGACGCGGTTGAAGCAGGAGTCAGATTGGTAGAAAGTGATCCTGAGAATCAATCAGTAGGTTTGGGAGGATTACCCGATCGAGACGGAAATGTCACCCTAGATGCCTGTATTATGGATCAAGATGGGAATTGTGGTTCTGTTTGTTTTTTACAAAATATAAAGCATCCTATTTCGGTTGCCCGAAAAGTAATGGAAGAAACGCCTCATGTCATTCTAGCAGGAAATGGAGCTTTCCAATTTGCGCTTTCCAAAGGTTTTAAAAAAGAAAATCTATTGACTGAAAAGTCTAAATTAAAGTGGGAAGAGTGGAAAAAAAATAGCCAGTATAAGCCAATCATTAATGTAGAGAATCACGATACAATTGGTATGTTAGCGATTGATCAAAAAGGGAATATCTCGGGGGCTTGTACAACCAGTGGTTTAGCTTACAAACTAGCCGGTAGAGTAGGAGATTCACCGATTATTGGTGCCGGACTTTATATCGATAATGAAGTAGGTGGAGCAGCTGCAACAGGTATGGGGGAGGCAGTTTTAAAATCGCTAGGATCATTTTTAGTAGTAGAGTTGATGCGACAAGGTCGAAGTCCTCAGGAAGCTTGCAAAGAGGCGATTGAAAGAATCATCAATAAACAAAATTATAAAGAATTTCAGGTCGGCTATGTTGCGGTCAATAAAAAAGGAGAATATGGAGCATATTGTATCCAATCTGGGTTTCAATACTCTGTTGTCAATAGAGAAGAAGAGCGTGTTGAGGATGCAAAATACTTTGTTGAATACAAAGAGAAGTAAGAGAAAAATTCGAACTGTAAATCAACTGTTTGCAATAAAAAACACTTCAATTGACTCAGTAAGGAAGGTAATAGCTTAAAAAAAAGATACGAGATATTGTAAGTATGTTGTTAAAAAGCGATTATCTCTATCTTTTTACTCAAGTTGAGCAATTCTAAAAGAATAAGTTTGTAAGATTTCAATGGTTTATTATATTTGGCCTAAAGTAATATTAAAATAGACACACATATTGCTGATCTCCCTCCCACCGTCCCAAAACGTACTTGAGGAATAAAAGAACCTCAAAGTAGGATTTAACAACTGATAACAGATATCAACGATGATTGGTCGTTGGCAATTCCATTATATCAGTTTGTTTACCATTTTAGTTATACTGGCATCGGTTTTGCTATTTGATAAGGATATTATGTTTTATTAATATGTGCTTTCAAAGGCGTTAAATTTATAAGGCCATTCAATCCTGATTTTCATTTTTATGTAATCTACAGGTATTGAAGGAAGCAATCGAAGCCCAAAAACATGAGTTTTATGCAGACTGTAAGAATCGTTATTGCGGATGATCACCAACTTTTTATTGCTGGATTAAAAACCATGCTATCAGGAAATGATAAGTATACCTTTGAAATTGTTGGGATTGCTCATGACGGAGAAAGTGTGATCCAATTATTAAAAACCACTCCCGCCGATCTATTAATCTTAGATCTTAATATGCCCCAGCGTGATGGATTAGATGTTATTTCTTCCATTAGGGGGCAATATGGAGAGCTTCGTATTTTAGCATTGACGATGTATGATGAGTCCAAAATTGTTAAATCGGCCTTTAAATCAGGAGTGGATGGATATATTTTAAAAAATTCTGGATTGGATGAATTAGATGTTGCGATTGGTGAAGTATTAGAAGGAAGAACCTTTTTAGGAAAAGGAGTTTGGCTAAATGCCTCTATGGAGCAACTAAAAAGTAAAAATCCTGATGGCTTCCAATTTGAAGATCGGTTTACCAAAAAATATAATCTAACCAAACGGGAATTAGAAATTCTCAAACTGATCACCTTGGCATTAAGCAATAAAGAAATTGCAAAAGAATTATTTATTAGTGACCAAACAGTGAGCGTACATCGAAAGAATATCATGAGAAAATTGAGTGTCAGTAATACCGCTGGACTACTTAAGATAGCTTATGATAATAGTCTCATCTAATAACAAAGCAAATGAATTTTTTTGATGTATTTCGTTTTTCAATATAGTTTGATAAAATTTAGATTAGGACGAAATCGAAGCTAAATGATTTTGTTTAGTATTTGGTCTTCTAAAAGCTTTCGGGAGATTTGCTTGTCAAAGCAAAATATTGAAAGATTTGGCGCATCATTACCTTTGTAGGATTAAGCCAAATGAGATCATAAAGTCCTGTCAAATAATCCTATCCAACCAAAATATTATTTGCATATTTGCATATCATATTTTATTTTTTCATTTAAAATTTCTCTAAAATGCTGGCTATTTTCTTTTTAGAAAAAGGATGAAAACATCGTGTTTAACAGGAAGAATCTATTTCAACAAGCCATAAAACATCTAAAAAGAGTACTCATTTTCTTTAAAATTTAACATTTAGAATATTGACTTTTCCCTTCTTTGTCTTTTTTGTGAAAAAAAGATGATTTTTTATCGTCTAAAAAACCTATCTAAAGTGCATCTTTAAGTCTCTGTTTAACAGGTAGTTATGTTCAAAACAAAGCATTAAATAAAGAATATTAAAAAAATAAATGTAAAAAATACCTTCTTTAGGGTAGAAATGAAAGTTAGTAATGTTCTATATTTGCATTGTAAGAAAGTTAAAATTATGGTTCGCACTTAATTTTAATTTTTCAGAACATATCAATTTTAAACTAAAAACCGAACAAGCATTTGAAATGCTATTTTTGAACTAAAATCCCATGGACTGCGATATCAATTTTACAAATTTTCAATTCAAAGCTTTTAGTAAACATGAACATATTAGAGAAATCGCTACCCTCGATTTTCTCCTACTTCTAAAAGCTTTTTTCTCCCCTGATTGCTTTCGTCGCAGCTTCTTGTATTTGGACAATGACTCTACATAGAGTCACAGATTTTTCGTCTTTTGATTCGGTAGAACGTTCATAACGGTCTAGGTATAAATTGTTGTGAGAAAGCAGAAAAAATCACTCAGAAGGTTTACGACCTGAAGGAAATATCTTTCAGTGTAAATATTGTTGGTGCGACCAACGAACATAGCTATAACAAATTATAATCTCATGAATAAAACGAATTTTACACAATTCTTATCCTATTTTTATGATTTTACTGAAGGCTTCTCATCCTTAAGTGCTGGGAGAGGACTTAGTGTAATCTCGTTTACCTTTTTTAATCTTTTTTCAACTCTATTTACTGAGAATGTTTTAGTACAATCGACAAGAATGTAAGCCATTCGAGTCAGGTCGAGGCATGTCAAGTAGATAGATTTTTTTATGTAAAGCATCTAATTAACAGATTAGAATCAACGTAGAATAATCCTTTGAATAAACGAACCAATTGTTAAATTTTTAAAGATCTACTGTTATATTTTGCTTTGCTATTGTGGTTTGTTGTGCCTTAAAAAAGGCACAACTTACCATAATTTTTTCGCAAGAAAATACTCGTAACAAATTGATAAACAGCGTTTTAATTATTTTTTCATCCCGAATTCCTGAATCTATGAATCGCAATTTTATATTGCTTTTTGGCTTCATTTATTTTTTAAACATTCCACTGGCAAATGCCCAGCCTGGAGTGTTGATGTCACCCAATGACTTGATGGTCACAGTGGATGAAGAATTTGTGATAGAAATTCATACGGACAGTTTTATCAACATGATAAGTACTTCATTTTCTCTTAATTGGGATCATACGGTTATTGAATTCGATACTTTTCAAATCAATCTCACACCTCAGCAACTTTTTTGGAATGATTTATCAACAGATGAAGGAAGATTTTCCTTGATTTGGAATAACACTTTTACTCCAAATCCTTCTTTTGAGGATGGGACCAACATTTTAACCATAAAATTCAAAGCCATCAGCAATGGCAAATCATGCCTTGAATTTTCGGATACACCCACAGTTGCTTTTTCTATATCAAACCCAGATAATGATGGAGAAATTGAGCAACCATTAAAAATTATACAAAATGGTACGATCTGTGTAGGAGGTAATTGTACTTGCACAACTGCAATCACAACTCCAGGATTGGAACAGCCTTCATTAGTCGTGAAGCAAAATACCCCCAATCCTTTCAAAGAATACACACTAATACCATTCGAATTAACTAAGTCAGAATACATTACTTTAAATATATTAGATTTCGACGGTAAGTCGATATTCCAGTACAGCAACCAGTATGATGAGGGAACTCATTCCATACGCCTTGAAAAAGAAGTTTTTACACATGATGGAATTTATCTCTATCAAATAAAAACAGCTAATTCATTGATAACTAACAAACTGATATTAGTCAAATAAATAGTTTTTAAAACGAATTTATTTGTTTGGCTAACATCCCAAATTCCAAGGACAGATGATTAGAAAAATCACTTTCTTCTTGACAGTAGGATTCCTATGTTTTGGTCTGAGCGCAGCCTCCCAAACGCCTACATTTAGTATCGTTCCAGAATCAACCAACGTCGAAGTTGGTGATACCGTCGTCGTCAATGTGCGTGCGACAAATTTCACCAGTATGCTCGGGTTTCAACTTTTGTTGAGTTGGGATGATGGACTCGAATATGATGAGAGTCAAGATACCGTCAACTTTTTTCTACCGCCTTCAATAGGTTTAGGTGATAACAATGCAACTGCTTCAAGCTTCATGACAATGGTATGGAATTCACCCATTCCAAGAACCTTGACTGGAGATACCATGATCGCCGAAATTGTCAGGTTCGTAGCGACGGAAGCAGGTACACATGATATCTTTTTTGATAACTCCAACCCAAGTTTTGCATTGTTATACTTCAATTCAGGAGGTGAGTCAGTTCCTGGTTTAAATAATGCAACGATTACTATTACAGATCCTACTGATCCGGTTGACCCAGTTGATCCTGGTATCACTTGTAATTTTTCGGGATTTGGTTTGATTGCAGAATCTGATTCTGCAGCAACAGGTGAACAGCTTTGTTTGAGTATCAATAGTTGTAATTGGGATGATATCCAAACAGCTCAATGGACAAGTAATTTTAACCCGAGTATCTTACAATTCGACTCGGTGACCAACATTAATTTACCACAAACCAATGCTGGTTTATTCAACTCAAACAATACAGAAGGTTGGGTCATTTTTTCTTGGCTAGATACCACAGCTATGCCAGGACTAACCTTTGAAGATACGTCTCTTTTCGACTTATGTTTTACTGTAATTGGCGCTGGAGGATCTTTGGATACTTTATCATTTGATGGAGTGCCATTAGCTGCTGATATTACAAATACTACCTCAAATGGTAATCATATTGGATTTGAAAGTGAACCTGGTTTTGTCAATATTACTGGTAATGCGGGAAGTGCCGCAACCATCATTGCATCTTCAGAAACAGGAATGCCTGGAACTCAGGTCTGTAATTCGATCACCGTTCAAAATTTTATAGACATCAAAAGCTTTCAATATACCTTAGATTTTGATACGTCTATTTTGGTATATAATTCGATCGCAAATATTAATCCCGATGTACCTGGTTTAGCAGGAGCGATTAATAGTACACCTGCTGTAACAGATATAGGAAAAGTCTTGACCGCTTTAGGAAGTGGAGCTGTTTTTTCTTTAGAAAATGGAGATACCCTTTATCAAGTTTGTTTTGATATAAAAAGTACGGCACTTCCGGGAACATCTGCTGATGTTACCTTAGATGGAGATGACCCAATCATTCGATTAGCAATTAAAGATAACGGAAGTGGTGGCGATGTACCTATCGATTTATTATCCAATAATGGAAATGTAAACTTAATTGGTGAAGGTGATTTTACCATGTCTTTCGATGATGTGGAAGTTTGTACAGACTCTACAGTTTGTGTACCTTTTAGAGCCGTTGATGGATTCAATGGAATTCAGTCTTTTCAATGGAGTCATACGTGGACGCCAAGTGTGCTTACTTATACAGGAGTCACAAATGTCCATCCTGATATCCCAAGTGGAGTAGATGATTTAATCGCTTTGGAACTTCCAACAGGAACACTGAGAATGCTTTATAATGGACCTCCTATCTTATTGACTTTAGCTCCAAATGAAATTTTATATGAAATGTGTTTTACACTGACCAACGGGACAGATGGAACAAGCTCCGGTTTAAATACTTCTGGCACTCCCTTGGCTATTGATGTAGTTGATGGAAATGGACAAGTTGTTGATCCAACTATTTTTAATTCAGGAACAATTGATTTGTTAGATTCTGCTTGCCCTAATGGAGAAATTATTGTTACCGCAGCTATTACGGATATTGATTGTTTTGGTGATACAAACGGAGCGATTGATTTGACCGTAAGTGGTGGAGATGGATTAACATACAATTATGCATGGGGTGAAGTCCCAGAAATTTCGCAAGACCTAGAAAACCTAGCTGCGGGTAATTACACGGTGACCATCACTAGTGGAGCAAATACATTTACGGAAACGTATACTGTAGAGGGGCCAATAGCCGCATTAGGAACATCTACCACTTCTAACAATGTTACTTGTAATGGTTTTACAAATGGATCAGTATCTCTTACCGTTACTGGTGGAACAACAGACTATACCTACCTTTGGAATAATATGGGTAATACCCAAAATTTAACGGGTATTGGATCAGGTACCTATATATGTACGGTGACAGATGCGAATGGCTGTTCTATTATTACTGACCCAGTGATGGTCACTCAACCAGACGCCATTGCCATTACCGTAGATTCAGAAACAGATGTTAATTGTTTAGATGGTTCTGATGGAGCCATTGATATAAGTGTAGTCGGAGGAACCGTAGCTGGTGATTATAATTACCTATGGAGTGATATGAATGGAACGACTACCCAAGATTTAAGTGGAATTGAAGCAGGTACTTATACTGTAACAGTCACAGATGACAATACTTGTACGATGGTCTCTTCCGCTATTGTTATTACAGAACCGAATTCAGCGGTAACCGTTACGGAGGTAACCGTTACCCCAACAACTTGTGATAACCCAAGTGCAGGTGCAATTGCCCTGACCGTTGCTGGTGGAACACCAGACTACACTTATGTTTGGAACTTGCCAGGAGCAAATACAAATCCTTTAACAGGAATTGGTACAGGTGTTTATACTGCGACAGTCACTGATTCACAAGGTTGTACTTTCGTAGAAGGACCAATATCAGTAGCGAGTAATGATGGACCAACGGTCGATATTACGACAGTTGTTCAACCAGCCTGTGATGAAGCACCAACTGGGTCAATTGATATTACGGTAACTGGAGCTATTGGCAATATCGCATATGAGTGGTCTAATGAATTTACCGGAGAAGATCCAATGAATTTACCTCCAGGTGATTATACCGTAACGGTCACAGATCAGTCAGGATGTCCACAAGTTTCAGATGTCATAATGTTAACAGGAAGCTCAGATATTAGCGTGAATTTAACGGCTAGTGTGAATCCTACTTGTGATGCAGCTGAGAATGGTTCTATTGATATCACGGTCGTAGGAACTACACCGACTTATCAGTGGGATGATGTGAATAATTCAGTTTCACAAGATTTAGAGAACGTACCTTCTGGAACCTATAATGTAACAATAACAGAGCCTAGTGGTTGTACTGCAGTTGGTGGACCTTATACTTTGACAGAAACGGGTACCAATGTATCAGCAGTCTTAACAGCTAGTGTGAATCCTACTTGTGATGCAGCTGAGAATGGTTCCATTGATATCACCGTAACAGGAACTTCACCGACTTATCAATGGGATGATGCGGATAATTCAGTTTCGCAAGATTTAGAGAATGTACCTTCCGGAACTTATAATGTAACCATAACAGATGGAGGAGGTTGTACCACAACTGCTGGACCTTATACTTTGACAGAAACGGGTACCAACGCTTCAGCAGTTTTAACAGCTAGTGTGAATCCTACTTGTGATGCAGCTGAGAATGGTTCTATTGATATCACGG
>CAYTVR010000087.1:0-25891 GCA_964441245.1 uncultured Saprospiraceae bacterium
CTGAATATACCTACCAAGAAGGTCGCAAATACTATTGGACTTTTGGACGAAGGTGCGACTATTCCTTTTATATCTCGTTACCGAAAAGAAGTGACGGGCTCTTTAGATGAAGTACAAGTAGGCGATATCAAAAGTCAACTAGCTAAGCTAAAAGAAATTGATAAACGTCGAGAAAGCATCTTAAGTTCTATCGAAGAGCAGGGTAAATTAACAGATGAACTTCGAAAAAGAATTGAAGCAACTTATAACTTGACTGAGTTAGAAGATTTATACCTCCCTTACAAACGGAAACGGAAAACACGTGCTTCAGTCGCAAAAGAAAAAGGCTTAGAACCTTTAGCCAGTGAACTTCACAAACAAGAAATTCAAGATATTGAAGCCTTTGCGGCAAAATTTATTACAGAAGAAGTTCCAAACATAGAAGAAGCCTTAAAAGGCGCTCGGGATATCATTGCAGAATGGATCAATGAAGACGAACAAATTAGAAATAAGGTTCGATTTCATTTTGAAAGAGAAGCCATGATTACGTCCAAAGTAGCTCGTGGCAAAAAAGAGGCTGGTGCAAAATTTCAAGATTACTTTGAATTTTCGGAACCTCTTGCTCGTTGTCCTTCTCATCGTTTATTAGCGATTCGACGCGGTGAGGAAGAAGGCTTTCTTAGAGTACATATTGGTCCTGATGAAGAGGAAACAATTTACAATCTAGAAAGAAAAGTCATCACTGGATCTGGTCCTGCAAGTCAACAAGTCAAAGAAGCTTTGGAAGATAGTTATAAAAGGTTGCTTTCTTCTTCGATTGAAACAGAGTTTCGAAACCTGGCTAAAGAAAAAGCAGATGAAGAAGCCATCTCCGTTTTTATTGATAATCTTCGTCAATTATTATTAGCTCCACCATTAGGTCAACTTCGTATTCTTGCGATTGATCCTGGTTTTCGAACGGGTTGTAAAGTCGTCTGCTTGGATGAAAATGGTAACCTTTTGAATCACTCCACCATCTATCCGCATCCACCACAATCGGACGAATGGAAAGCCAAAAATGATATCCTTTCCCTAGTCAATAAATATAAGATTTCAGCCATTGCCATTGGAAATGGAACTGCTGGTAGAGAAACGCTAAGTATATGTAAAGGAATTGAATTTGAAATGCCTGTTGAAATTTTCATGGTCAATGAAAATGGTGCATCTATCTATTCTGCTTCAGCTGCAGCACGAGAAGAATTTCCTGACAAAGATATCACCGTAAGAGGGTCTGTTTCGATTGGGAGAAGATTAATGGATCCTTTAGCAGAATTGGTAAAAATTGATGCAAAATCTATTGGTGTCGGACAGTATCAGCATGATGTTAATCAAAGTAAATTGAAAGAAAGTTTGGATCGAGTCGTAGAAAGTTGTGTCAACTCCGTGGGGATTAATCTCAACACGGCGAGTAAACATTTGTTAACCTATGTTTCTGGATTAGGTCCTACGCTTGCGCAAAATATTGTCAATTTTAGAAACGAAAATGGAAGTTTTAAAAGTAGAAAGCAATTAAAAAAAGTGCCTCGAATGGGAGACAAAGCTTTTGAACAATGTGCTGGTTTTTTACGCATTCGATCTGGAAAAGAAGCTTTGGACAATACCGCTGTACATCCTGAAAGCTATGCTGTTGTTCAGCAAATGGCCAAGGATTTAAATTGTAACGTAGAAGCATTGATTAAGGAACCTACTTTGCGAAAGCAAATTAATTTAAAAAACTATGTTAGTGAAAGTGTTGGTCTTCCAACCTTGACAGACATTGTTCAAGAATTAGAAAAACCAGGTTTGGATCCTCGAGGAAAAGCGAAACCAATAAAATTTGCAGATAATATCCGAACCATTGAAGATCTAAAAACGGGATTGATTCTTACAGGGGTCGTCAATAATATCACTAATTTTGGTGCCTTCGTCGATATTGGAATCAAAGAAAGTGGTTTGGTTCATATTTCTCAAATTGCCAACACTTTTATCAAAAATCCGGCAGAGGTTTTAAAACTCGGACAAGAAGTAAAAGTAAAGGTCACTCAAATTGATGTAGATCGAAAACGGATTCAATTGTCTATGAAGGAGGTTTAATAATTTTGAATCTGAGAATGCTTAAATTTTGAATAGCCCACTAGCGAGAAATATCGTATTTTAGAACTATCCAAAATTCAGGCATTCAAAACTTCCTTTACCTTGTACTCATCTTTTAAAACATAAAACATGAAATTTAAAACACCATCCCTTCTCCTACTTTTCGCCATCTTTTTTGTCGCCTGTAAATCCAATAAAGAGTTCATTCAATTATCCCTTTCTGAAACACAACAGGTTATTTTTTTAGACAGTATCGCTGCCGCTAAAACGATTATTGAGGACAAGAAAGAAAACTTTTTCAAGGACATTACCAAAACGGATATGTCTATCCAAATGAAAAAAGTGTTTGCAGAAAACGTCACACGAGAACAAGCCCTTGAAGAATATCGAGCATTCTTAAAAACAGAAGTACTAGATTTTACTGCTGCAGAAGTAGTCTTGGTCAAAAAAGTAATGCAAAAAGTATATGATAAGGTCAATCAATTGTCCCCCAACATTTTCCCTCAGCAAATTCGATTAATAAAAACACATGCCAATCATTATGGCCCTGGGACTTATTATACCCGAGAGGATTGTATTGTCATTCCAAAATTTGTACTCAGTACTTTTGATGAAGGAAGTTTTTACTCTACCATGTTACACGAGCTTTTTCACATTTACTCTCGTTATAATCCAGAGATGCAAAAAGCCTTGTATCAATTGATCGGTTTTAAAGCCATTAGTCATCCTGAATTTCTAAAAATGAGTGATGCGCTTAAGAATAGAATTTTACTTAATCCCGATGGCGTCAACTACGCTTTTGCGATCAATCTAAAAACACAAGAGGACGAACGAATACAAGCTATTCCTATCATTGTCAGTAATGAATCTAGATACGTAGAAACGAAAAATGAGTTTTTCGCTTACCTTAATTTTAGTTTATATAAAATAGAACCACCTTTAAGCCGATTAATTCCAGTCAAAGCTGATAAAGATGGTTTTAGCCCCCTGAAACTCAATGAACTTCCTGACTTCTTTCGACAAATTAAAGACAACACCAACTACATCATTCACCCTGATGAAATCATGGCAGATAACTTTATGATTTTGATTAATTCTCTAGACAAAGATGGCGCACTAGATCAATATTCTAAAGAAGGTCAAACTTTATTGATGGACATTAAAAAGCTTTTGATGAAATAATTTTTGGTGTTCTAGTGTTAGTTTGGTAAGGTATTAAAGTGTTGAAGTACTTGAACACTTTAAGACACCAATACCTTATAATACCATTAACCACAATGAAACGAATCAAAAAAATATTTTCTTTTCTCTTTAGAACTCATCGAAAAAAGAGTGGGACTTTTATTTTTTTAGTATTGGTCGCTTATTGGTTTTGTTTGCCCAATCCCTTATTTACTTATCCAACTTGTATGGTCTTGGAAGACAATGAAGGCAATTTGCTCGGGGCTCGAATTGCGGCAGATGGTCAATGGCGTTTTCCATATAATGAACTCCTTTCAGATAAATTTATAGATGCGGTGATTGAATTCGAGGATCGTCGATTTTTCAAACACCCAGGAGTGGATCCGATTGGTATTGTACGAGCGATAGAACAAAACTTTCGTTTGGGTAGAAGAGTTAGCGGAGCGAGTACAATCAGTATGCAAACCATTCGCCTTTCCCGTCAAGGAAAACCACGATCGATTTTTCAAAAGATCATAGAAATTATTTTAGCCACTCGTTTAGAAATTCGCTATAGCAAAAAAGAAATACTCGCTCTCTATGCATCTAATGCTCCTTTCGGAGGAAATGTTGTTGGACTTCATTCTGCATCCTGGCGATACTTTGGTAAAAATCCAGATCAACTTTCCTGGGCAGAAGCAGCTACGTTAGCGGTATTGCCCAACAGTCCTTCGCTCATACATCCGGGACGTAACCGCGCAGCATTATTAGCCAAAAGAAATCGTTTATTGGATCGCCTTTTCGTCAATGGAAAAATGGATCAACTCACTTGCGAATTGGCCAAAGAAGAACCTCTTCCAGAAAAACCTTTACCTCTTCCTCGATTGGCTCCTCATTTATTGGATCGAGCCTATCTAGAACACTTTCGTGGAAAAAGTAAACCTTTATCTCGACTTCGAACGAGTATTGATAGGTCACTCCAACAACAAACTACACAAATCCTTCAGCGCCATCAAAGAGATTTAAGTGGAAACGGTGTTCACAATATGGCCGCAGTCATCATGGAAGTTGAAAGTGGACAAGTGGTTGCTTACGTTGGCAATGTAATCGGTGCAGGAAAAGAACATGGTGAAGCTGTAGATGTAATCAAGGCACCTCGAAGCACAGGAAGTATTCTAAAACCTTTTTTATACGCCATGGCGATAAATGAAGGAAACATTTTGCCAAGCAGCATATTAACTGACATTCCTACGCAATTGAAAGGTTATCGACCAGAAAACTATCATAAGTCTTACGATGGAATCGTTCCCGCTCGACGGGCACTCGCTCGTTCTTTAAATGTTCCCTTTGTTCATTTATTACAAAATTTTGGTTTACAAAAATTTCATTTTGGTTTACAAAAAATAGGCTTGACCACCATTACTCAAAGTCCAGAACATTATGGTTTGACCTTAATCTTAGGTGGCGCAGAAGCTAAATTGTGGGACCTTTGTAATGCTTATAGTGGCATGAGTCGAACAGTGAATCATTTCTATACCCATAATGGTCGATATGACAAGAATGACTTTCGCCCAAGTTCTTATACTTATCCCACTTCTAATCAAAAAGTAAAGAAAACCAATCTATTAGAAGAGGCTCCTGTTTTATCTGCCTCCGCTTGTTGGTCTACCTTTGATGCGATGCAAGCTGTAGAAAGACCTAACTCTGTTGGAGAATGGGAAAATTTTCAATCCGGCAGTCGAATTGCTTGGAAGACTGGAACTAGTTTTGGTTTTAGAGACGCTTGGGCCATAGGAGTTACTCCGCGCTATACGGTGGGAGTTTGGGTAGGAAATGCAGATGGAGAAGGAAGACCAGGTTTAGTGGGCGTGCAAGCAGCAGGACCAGCTCTCTTTGATATATTTGAGTTATTGAACACACCTGATTGGTTTGAGCCACCGATGGATGAGATGGTCAGGGTTCCAATCTGTCAACAAAGTGGCTATCGAGCTTTGGATATATGTGAGGCAGATAGTCTTTGGATTGCACAAAGTGGACTGAATGCTCCTGCCTGCACCAATCATCAATTAATTCATTTGGATGCTAGTGAACAATGGCAAGTGAATAGTAATTGCGAACGCCCTGACAGAATGGTCCATCGACCTTGGTTTGTCCTACCTCCTATCGAGGAACATTATTACAAGTCCAAACAACCTAATTATCAAATGTTGCCAAGCTATCGAACAGATTGCAAAGTGGCTTTAGGTGAAGAACAGCATCCAATGCAATTGATTTATCCCAAACGAGCCACTAAGATTTATGTACCGATTGATTTAGATGGTTCATTAAGTGAAACGATATTTAAGGTGGCTCATCGAAAAGTAAATGCTCAAATCTATTGGCATTTGAATAATGAATACTTAGGTGTAACAGAACAATTTCATGAAATGGCTTTACAACCTGCTGCAGGAAAACATGTATTGACTTTAGTAGATGGAGATGGTTTTAGACTAGAAAGAAAGTTTGAAATATTGGCACAAAAAAAATCTCCTACGATCGGAGGCAATTGAACGTAGGAGAACTAAACATACTATGAGAAAACTACACAGCTGCAAGATAAGGGCATTTTAACTAATATGTACTTCCCTTTTATGTAATGGACTCATATTACGATTTATCGGTATCTACTTTTTAGTAAAAGGATAAAAAAAAATTTAATATCAAGATATTTATAAGGTATTATGGATTCCTTGCGGAAATAATTAGGTCAAACATAGATTAATGATTTTAATCAATAAATACTTGTAAACGAGGAAGTAAAGCGAAACAGTAACGATAAAGTAAGCATCTATACAATAGATCATTCCATTTAAAATGATCCGATATGAGCTGATAAAAAATAATTTTGAGACGATTTGTCACTCCTGTTCACTTACCAGACTAGCTTATCTAGAAAAATCTATGATATTAGTTGAATAGACTAGAGTTTTTCGATTTTGCTTCTAATGATAATTTTGAACGTGAGAATAGTTAAAATTGCTTTTCAAAATACAATAAAACTTAGATTACAAAATATTCAGTTGAACACTTAGAGACCATTACAATATTTTGGTCATTCAAAATCGAAAATGGAAATAAAAAGGAAAGGCCTAGAAAAAAAAAGTTCCTACACCTCAGAAGGGATCAAGATGTAGGAAAATTAAACATACTATGAGAAAACTAGGATAAATGTAGGGCGACTAATCGTCCTAAAAAACCGATAATTACGGAATGGGTAGAAAATAATGGTAAGTGGTAGCTATTATTTAGAAAGTGGTTGGTATCAAAAGTCAAAAGTTTATAAAAGTACCTATTTGGGAAGAAAACGGTAGGAAATGTATTTTAAATGAAAAATATGACTATTTCAGCAGATTAAATGCTCAATTTCGTGTTCAATTACTAAAATAAAAAATTCCTGCACCTCAGGAGGGATAAAGATGCAGGAAGATTAAACAAACATACTATGAGAAAACTAGGCTCAAGATATGGCAGATTATTTGAATATGAAAGCTGTTTTTACGTATAGGAACGATATTTTATGCAAAGGGTACAATCTGGCTATTTAACGGTATTTTCTATGTATCAAAAAATCGCATATAATATATTTTTTATGTAAAAAAATGACATTTAACTTTTGGCAAAAGCTTCTAAAATAATTTTGAATAGCCCACAGATATTGAATTTGCTAAAAAACACCAAAAAAAATATAAGAAAATGCATATTCGAAAAGCCACCTTTGATGATGTAAGACGGATTAGCTACCTCATCAGTAGGAATACTGAAAAAGTATTTGAAAATAATTATAGCAACGAACAGAAAATGGCTTGGAAAAAAGCGAACACTCCTAAATCCATAAAAGACAGCCTAAACAAAAGACTTATCTTTTGTGCTTTTGAACAGCAGCAACTGGTAGGCACTATTGGCTTACAAGAAAATGAGGTCGTTGGCTTATACGTGAGTTTTTCCAAAAGAGGTCTTGGAATTGGTAAGGCACTATTGAGTTTTTTAGAAGCTTATGCTTTTGATCATAAAATAACGAAGTTATCATTGACTGCAACGCCTTCAGGTTTTCCATTCTATCTTAAAAATGGATATATTTCTGACGAGTCTGTCATTATTAAAATAAACGGAATTGATTTTAAAGAAATGAGGATGACTAAAAAACTAGGTTAAGAAATAACCTTGGATAGAATAACGAGATTTATTGGATCTTTTGAATAATCTCCAATGGAATAAAAATCTCAATTCGGGTTCCTATTGGTCTTCCACTGTATTCATCTTGCAGGTCTATTGTCTTTACAGAAACACCACTTCGATTCGTTTTATTTAAAATTTTCAATCGTTCTTCGGTAATGAATGTACCTTTTGATTTATGGTCTTGCAATTGAGGATCTTTCTCTTTTAATCTTTTGGCCTTTTCCCTTCCAATGCCGTTGTCTTCTACAACACAAAGAATCGTGTTATCATCGTGCAAGGTAAAATCCAAAGTCACTTTTCCTTCTTTGATCATTCGGAGGCCATGCTCAATTGCATTTTCAACATAAGGTTGTACAATCATCGTAGGTACCGCCATGATATCTTCTTCTATTTCATCATCTACATTAATGGAATAGGTCAATTTATTATCGAAACGAAGCTTCTGGTTGATGAATAAATAGTTTTCTAAAAACTCAACTTCTTTCTCTAAAGAGATATTTTCCATATCGGAATACTCCAAACTTTGTCGCATCAATAAGGCAAACTTGGCAAGATACTTTGCTGCTGATCCAGTTTGATCTGATGTGATATAATTTTGAATGGAGTTCAATGCATTGAACAAAAAGTGAGGGTTCATTTGCGCTCGAAGCGCCTTTAGTTGTAAACCTGTCGCTTGTAATCTCAATAATTCTGCCTCTGATTCTTTCTTTTGTGCTTCATACTTAATCTCTAATTCAAACAAAGTTCGACGATTAACTTCTGCGTTATATCGTTCGGCCATTTCCTCTTGAAGGACCTGATATTCATAAGCATTTTTATAATCATTCATTTCCGCATAGTAAGCGGCAATTTCTTTACAGACACTTGATAATTGTTTGAAGTCATCATTTCGTTTTCCATATTCCAAAGCATTGACGAAATGTCTTTGCGCCTTTTTCATCTTCCCCATTTTAGCGTAAAGCTGTGCCTTCCTACTTTCTATGACTGAAAAGTTGCTATAATCTTGAACAGACTTTTCTCGATATAATTTATCTGCTCGGTTGTATAAATCAAGAGCTGTTTTGTATTTGTCAACTTTGAAATAACAAAATCCTAGATTCGCGTAAGCTCCCGCTCGAGCTTTTTGACTAACATCATCTGTAATCTTAATCGCTCTTTTAAAGTAAGAAGCAGCACTCCGATCATCATACAAAGACATAAAACCATTTCCGACATTTAAATAATGCCAAGACAATCGTGTCCGCATACCTAAGGATTCACACCATTCTACCACTTTTAAGTAGGCATTGACACTTTTTTCAATATCTTCGTTTCTCTCATAAATTTTGCCAAGACCACTATAAATCAGTGTTCGAAAATAATAATCTTTTAAGGAAAGTGGGCCCGGTAAGGCATTGATCGATTTATCTGATTCTAATAACAATTCGATGGCTCGCTCATAATTTTTATAATGCAAACTCAAGTAACCCTCTCGACAGGTAATTCTAGCTTCTAGCCTAGCATCTGGAAATGCAGTCAATAGTTTGCTTGCCTTATCCAAGTAGGCGTTGGCCAGTTCTTTTTCATCTAAATTAATGCACGTTCCAGCGTAGTCGATATAAGCTTCGGCTTGTTGTTTGACTGCTCCCCTTTCGTCCAGAATTTCGATGGCTTTTTTTGAGTGTATTTCAGAAAGAAAATAATTGTATAACTGATTTTCAATAAAAGCGGCATTGAGGTGATAATTTAATTGAAAGTCAGGAAGCGGGTGTTGGGAAAGAATTTCTTTTTGTTCTGCTAATAAACGTTGTGCTTCTTTATAATTGGTAAATACATAATGTCCCGCTAGTTGATCGATAAGGACCAATCGTTGACGAACGTCTTTTGACTTAGCTAACTTAGCTTCCAGCTGTTTGACCCCTGCTATGTCTGTTCGAACTTTGGTCATGGTTATTTTCTAGGTTGGCTAGGATTTTATGTTAAGAGGTTATTAGAAGTTTACAAATTAGAGAAGTTATAATATAAAGTCAAAAAAAGCGTCATCTAAATTAAAAAAAGGGCTACATTTTTGATGTAGCCCTTTTTTAGGGTTAATTATGGGATCATAATAAATCGAAAGTATTCATTATTGTGGTGTGAAATCAGTAGATCCACAACCTCCTCTCCATTTTGGTCGACTTTTAGATTTTCCCCCCTTGAACTTATTTAGGTCATCCTTTTGGAAACCACGTAAGTCTTTTTTTAAATCTGTGAGATTTTTCTTCACAGGATTGATCTTATTCCCCATAGTTTGATGTTTGTTTTATTATGTAATTGGGACCTTAAGACGTTTTGAATGCCTCTCAACAACATAAAAATACGTTTATTTTCTAAAAATCACAAAAGCAACAAGGCTATTTTGAGACAAAAAAACCAAAAATAAATACTATTAAGTCACAAATTCAAAATAATTAATGTATTGACATCTAATTATCAATCATTTATAAATAAACTGGAAGATTTTGTAGTTAATCATTTAAACAATTAAAGAAAGCTTAAAAAAAGTAAATAAAAATGAAACCTTTTCATTTTTAGCTAAACCTATGATTTAAAGGGCTTTAGAACGAGCTAAACATATTATAATTTACATTAATGTAAAAAATCCTGATTTTGATAAGCCAAAATCAGGATTTTTTCATTTCCTCTATTTTTTGCTGTAAAGCAAACTCAAAGACTTCAGTTAAAGATAGTTTAAAGTAATTAGTCCAAGACTACAATTAAGAGACTAGATTCCTTCTTGTAATCGCCTCATTTGCTCCATAAAAGCTGGACGACGACGACGGGAAACTTCGATCTTTTTATTATCATCCATCACTAAGTAACCTCCATCCCCTTTTACAAACTTCATCATGTAGTTCAGGTTGATCAAATGACTTTTATGTACTCGATAAAAGTTGACTCCTGCTAGCATTTCTTCATAAGCCTTAATCGTTCGAGAAGCGGTAATTTTTTCTCCACTTTTGAGATGAATGTGGGTATAATTATCTTCTGCTTCGCAACGAATAATATCTTTTATATTGATAAAATAAATACCATCCAATGCCGAAATACTCATTTTTTCAAAAGCATTTGGGTTATTATAATGTTGTGCAAATAAATCAAGTCTTTCTCCTATCTTATTATCTAAACCTGGTTTAATTCGAGAAACTGCTTCATTGAGTTTATCTTCATCAATTGGTTTGATAATATATCCAATAGAAGAATACTGACAGGCTTGCACTGCATACTCTTCATGAGCAGTTACAAAAATGATATCAAAATTTACGTTGTTTATATTATTTAATAGTTTGAAAACCAATCCATCCGGTAGGTTGATATCTAAGAACGCAACGTCAGGTTTGATTTTAGGATTATTAAACATTTGAATCCCTTTCTCAACATTCTCTGCTTCTGCGATGACATCAATATCTATTTTTGATAGAAAGTTTTTCAGGTTATTTAACCCAGCAATTTCATCTTCTACAATAACAGCTTTAATCATAATACATTTTATTTTTAGTGATCCTAAGTATCATGAAAACTATAACTTATAACAGTTTGAGCATTCTTTTCCTTTGTTATAACTTATTCATTACATGATCCTAAGTATGAAGTTGGGGTTTCTATTTTTAGTGTAGGCTTTATGGATTTAAAGAATATTATCCATTATGAAAGGACAAAGCTACAAAATTATTGATAAAACATTATCAAAAATCATGATATAAAATAATTCCTGAGCGCTGTAAAGGTTTAACTTAAAAATGGAAAGATTAAGGATAAGCCTAAAGGTCTATACCTCATAATAATGTGGAAATACCCAATTTTACTTTTGAAAACAATACAGAATTCAAGTCTTTGATATTCTTTAAAATAACTCAATAAGTAAAATCCAGATTGGCGCACCTTATATCTAATCTTTCTGCAGAAGCAGTTATTATTGAATAACTTGATATTAAAAAGGGAAGAATCAAATGATCCTTCCCTACCCTATGTATGATAAAGAAAAATTTATTCTTATGGAGCGACAGTCATTGTTTTCAAGCTAAACAACCAATCAGATAGCCGATAAAGATTCCATAAATGCTGAATTTTATCTGACTTCAATTTTGAAATGGCTTCTTCAAAATTTGTAATCAAATTGGATCTTTTCTCTACTGGTGTTTTGATCAATGTTTTTAAAAATTCATTAAATAGTACAACAAATTTTGGAAATTGAACTCCTCTTTTCACTTTTCGATTGTAAGCAGCTAATCGATATCTGACTACACCAAAAGAATCCGATTTGAAATGATCTATAAGTTCTAAAATTAGGATAAATGACTCTAGACTTTCGTCTAAATCTATTTGTTGTATTTCATTTAATATTTGATCTCCTTTTCTATTGTTATTGATTTTTTTATAAAAAAGCATTGCGTAAATCAAGGTATAGATATCAGCCTGTATACCATTTTTCATTCCCTTTATTCGTTCTTCAATGAAAGAGAACGTCAATAGCTCTTTGATCTTTTGATCATCTTGAGCATTGAAATAACATCTTAAGGTCAAATGGTAGATTTTGGGAAGTTTGATATTTAAAATAGGATGATCTTTCAATAATTTGTTTATCTTTTCAAGCTTCTTTTCAAAATCTTTTACGTCCTCCCTATTGACAGACTTGACGGCTAATCCATATAGTAAATCTAAATGGGCAAAAGTTTGGTACTCAAAACGATAATGTTTTTTTTCGAAAAGTTGAAGCATCTCCAAATAACCTTGAGTCTCTTGATCTTCCTCCTTCAAAATAATACCATAGATATTAGCTTTTATTTGACGAGTCAGATAATCTGATAAATTAGAATGCTGACCTTTCAACATCTCTCCATTCAATAAACTTTTATAAAATGAAATCTCTGATTCCCCGAGAACAAGATTTTGAGCATCAAGTTTTTTATCTTCTAATTCTGATAGGATTGATCGAAGTTCTTTTTCTTTTTGAAAATCTTCAGATAGTTGATTAATTAAGGCATAACATTTTTCAATTTCTTCATTAAAATCCAAAGATTGACAGATTTCTAATTTCATATGGACTACAGAAAAAAGAAGGCTATGTTCATCATATTTTTGACAAACTTTAATTAACTTATTTAATTTATTCAAAGCCAAATCAGGAAACTCCTTTTCCAATAAAATAGCCACTTCTTCCATTCCTTGTCTAACAATACTCCGTATATTTTTTTTAGCATGATAAGACACCAGACTTTTCAAAATAAGATCAGTTAATTGAACCTTATAAACCTTTAAATTCTTGGTGATATTCGATTCTAAAAAATATTCTTTAACCACTTGCTCAGAATACGTATTCATGTTATTGATAAAATCAAAAAGAATCGTCAAATGGGATGGAGAAGAAGCATAGTGACGCTTTAAATACCTTTTTTCGGCCGCAGTCATTGCATGCACTAGTCTGAAAAGGCGGTCTGATGGAGTCTTCATGAGAAAATATTATTTAAGACAAATAGCTATAATCTAAATGCTTATAACAAATACTATCAATCGAAGTATTTATTATAAACCTTAAATGACATATTTCACATTTAAATATATCAAATAGAGAAACATTCAAGTATTTTCCTAAACATAGACTTTTCTACTTAAGCGTATAGAGAAATAGGTATTAACGGTCAATAAAAGGTGATAATAAGAGGAAAAAAAGAGATTATTTTTTATAAAAACTTCAGTCGTTTTACTAACTCAGCCTTGTATCTTCGTCCAAGAGGAAAAGACTTTCCAGCAGAATCGACCATACTTTCAAACAGATCAATATTATTTATTTTTTGAAGGGGTAATACATAGCTTTTATGAATTCTGATAAAATTAAAAGGCTCTAATTTTTTCAGTAAGCTGACAAGAGAAATTTTGAGAACATATTTTTTATCATTTGCATGTAAATAACAATAATTACCATCCGATTGAATCCAATCGATTTCGGTGGTAATCAATTTTGTCAGTTTATTGTTATTTTTTATAAAAAATGCACCTTCCTTTATCTGTTCCGTTGAAATGATCACATCACTTTTCGGAGAATTATCTGGAGCGCTTTTTCGAAATACATTGATAATCGTACTTTGTAAAGTAAGTAAGTCAAAGGGTTTTACTAGGTAAGCAACAGGATTGGTTTTTTGTGCACGGGTATAAGTTTCATCATCTCGACTTTGCGTCATAAATATAATGGGGATCATTAATTCTTCAATGATTTCTGCCAACTCGATACCATTCATGGTTCCTTTGATACCAATATCTAATAAAATAAGATCGGGTTTATTTTTGGTGATCAAAGTTAAGGCTTTAGCCGCACTTTCAACTGAACCCAACAGACTATAGCCGGATTCAGTAATTAACATTTCTACTTCTAAAGCAAAAGAAAGGTTATCTTCAACAATTAAAACTTGTAAGTCATTCATCTATCAACAATTAGGCTTACTGCCCTCGCATTTAAATTGTTATGGGTACTCAAAATTAAACAGTTTTTCATTAATTCCAAATCATAAGATCTGAAAAGAAGGTAAGGTAACGGTAAAAACACTTCCTTTTCCTTTTTCGCTCGACACTTGGATTTCTCCATTTTGAACCTCCGCTAATTCTTTGCAAAGCATCAATCCCAAACCTGTTCCCTGCTCGTTTTCGGTACCACTAGTGGATCGTTTTCCGTTTAATGTAAATAATTCTGGAATCAATTCTTTATCAATTCCAATGCCACTGTCTTGTATCAAAAGATGCGTTTTATCCGCCTTTCTTTTCGTACTTATTTGGACCTGTCCACCACGTGGAGAAAATTTTATAGCATTGTGTACTAAATTTCGAATAATGGTCGATAAAGCATTATTATCAGCATAAGCAGTCAGTTCATTAGGTATATCTACGAGGATAGATATTTCTTTGTCATCAGCAAATTTGTATAAATTTCGAATGGCTTCTACGCTCATTTTCTTTATCTTCAGTTTATCCGGATGATAAGGAATTCCTTCTTTTTGTTGCATGGCCCAATTCAATAAATTTTCCAAGAGTAAGTTAAGGTCCGAAGCGGCATTTTCCATATATGCTGCTAACTGGGGAATGCGTTCTAATTGTCTATTTTCAATTAAATAGTTGATCTTTTTTTCTACCCCAGTAAAGGAAGAAACATAGTCTCGCAAGTCATGACCAATGATGGCGAACAAGCGATCTTTAGTTTTATTGAGCTCTTCTACTTGCTGGTATTGTTCAGAAATAATTTTCTTATCATTTTCAATTTCTACCGTTCGTTTATAAACTTCTCCTTCTAGTTTTAGATTTGTTTTTTCTAGTTGATAAACTCTCCATTTAAAATACCCCCAGGTCAACAAACCTAATCCTAATAATAACAATAAATAAAAAAAGATGGTCTCCGTAAAAGGTCTAGTCACTTCAATAGGAATTGATAATTCTTTTTTTTCTGTGTTAGTTATTGTTCCTTCTCCTTTTATTCTCAAGGTATAATTGCCATAAGGCAACTGATTTATTCTAAGTATATTTCCATTAAAATAATTCCATTCTTTTTCAAAACCATCTATTTGATATGCATAGCTTTGTGCACGTGTTTGTGATAAGTTTAATAAAGCGAATTTTAAAATAAATGATTTATTCTCCGGTTGCATTTCTATTTTACCATTACTCAACAGAGCATCCGTGTGATCAATTAATTCCCCTGAATTCCCATCTAACATTTTTAGATCAATAATCTGCACCTGGGCTTTTCCCAGTAAATCAGTTTGATTCATTTTTAGAGGATCAAAAATGATCATTCCATTTAATCCTCCAAATACAAATCGCCCATCTTTCATTTTATAATGCGAATGTCTATTAAACTCATTATGTGATAAGCCATTTTCAGTAAAGTAAGTAATGACTTGTTTGTTCTCTTTATTGAAACGCATCAAACCATTATTGCTTGGGAGCCATAGATATCCTAATTTATCTTCATACGCTGCATAAATAATATCATGAGATAAGCCATCATCTGTTGTAAACTGTTCTGTTTTGTTTTCTTTCAAGTCCCATCGGATCAAGCCTCCTCCTAAGGTCGCTAACCAATATATACCATCTTGATCTTTATGCATCGTTGCTATATCATTATAAGGAAAATCAGAATAGTGCGCAATAATTCCTTTTTCTAAATGTAAAAGAAATACTCCCTCCATTGTGATAACCCATATGCCCATTTCATCTCCATAAAAATCATGAACAAAAATATCCTTCAATTGCTCAAATTCGTTGTACTGGTCAAAATCTATTAAGGTATCATTTTCAAGATCCATTAGCATTAAACCTAAGCTGGTCCCAGCATATATTTTTTGAACTGTTTCTTCATAATAAAAAGAGAAAATTCCTTTTTCTTTATTTTTATCATTACAATAATTTTTACTCTTATTCTCCTTTGGACTGTACCTTGTAACGCAAGGTATATAAGTCCCTCCCCATATATCACCATTTTCCAATTGAACTAAGCCTAATCCAAAATGTCGTTTCAATTCAGGTATATCATCAATCTTTCCGGTATTGACATTTAATATTTTTCCTCCTTTATACGTGTGAACAAATAAGGAAGTAGAATCGATTTGAGTCATTCCTCTAAGACTATATCCATCTTTATCCATAAAACGTTGAAAACGCTCTTTGTAAAGAATGATCTGATAAACACCATTATTCGTAGTCAACCAAGCATTACTATAATTATCAAAAAAGATTTGATTTAAACTTTCAGAATATTTATCTCTTATAAAATAGGATAAATCTTGTATCAAGTTTCCTTCTTTATCTAAGACTAATAATTTTTCGTCAATCGACGAAAAGTACCAGACTCTTTCTAATTGATCAATTGAATACGCATTATTATTTATAAGCCCTTGATTCCCCTTATGAACATTAGAGTAAGGTTTTATTTTTTCGCCTTTATTTTTATAAAATAAATCGCAATAAAATTCATTAATCTCTTCCCCATTGATAAGTTGACTCATCCAGATTCCTCCTTCAAGCCCTCTTTTAATGTATGTATTTACGCCTATTATAGAATCCTCACTAATGACTTCTCCACTCTTATCTATCTCGCTAATTCTATGATTATCTAGTCTCCAGAATCCAGAAATAGCATCTGGTATTATTTTCGATTTTAAGCCCGAAATTTTAGCATCATAAACTTTTAAGAAATTGCCATCGTATTTATAAAGTACTCCTCCGGTTAAACTTATCCAAAGTACTTGTTCCTCATCTTGAAAAATATAAGTAATTTCATCTACCTCAAAAGGACTATTCCCCATAAAATAATGATCAAAAGAAAGTGCTTTATTTTTTGTCTTTTTTAAAATTGTGATTTTAGATTTATTAAAATATCTACCATCGTTAAATTCTAGTGGGAAGAAGGACACGGTCCAAATATTACCTTCCACATCTTCAAAAATTTCTCTTACATAATCATCTTCTAACTGATTTTTTCCTTTAGTATATATTTTAAATTCATTCCCATCATATCTATTAATCCCATAGTTAGTTCCTATCCAAGCAAAACCTTTGCTATCATGATAAAATGAAATAGCAAAACGACTAGATAAGCCTTCCTCTACAGAGAAATGACGGGTATTGACTAGGTAGTCTTGGGCATAGAGCGTACAAGAACAAAAAACTAGAAAAGCAAGAATTAATTTTCTTAATATCAAATTGGGTTATTTGTATTGTTAAAACATTGATTTTAATCTAAGTCGTCTCACGACTAAAATAAAAGATAAATTTATTGAATTTCCTTGCTGAATACCTCCCTTTTATTGCCTTTAAAATTGTGTAATTTTGAGAACATAAACGCATTTGTACCGTTTCACGAATAAAGATAAAATTTACTTTTTAGAAAAGTTCATTATTTTTGTCCAAACAATAAATACATGTCCAAACCAAAATCGCGAGAATTTCACCCTTTACGGGAAAAAATTCATGAGATCATCTTTGAAGCAGATACACCTTTAGGGAAACTATTCGATGTGTCCTTATTAGTCTTTATCATTGCAAGTGTCTTAGCAGTCATGCTGGAAAGTGTAGAACATATTGATGCTAAATATCACCAGTTATTTTATGTTTTAGAATGGATTTTTACCATTTTCTTTACTATAGAATATTTTCTCCGACTTTATTGCGTGTATCGCCCCATGAAATACGCAACTAGTTTTTTCGGAATCATCGATCTCTTGGCAATTATTCCTACCTATATCGATCTCTTTTTAGTAGGAACTCACTATTTAATGGTGATTCGAGCTTTAAGATTACTTCGAGTTTTTAGAATTTTCAAGCTGGCTAATTTTCTAAAAGAAGGTCGAATTATTTCTAGTGCCTTGCGAGCTAGCCAAGCTAAAATCACCGTCTTTTTAGTTTTTGTATTATTAATGGTCACTATCATCGGCTCTGTTATGTACATGGTGGAAAGCGGTCAAGATTCAAACTTTACCAGTATTCCAAGAAGTATTTATTGGGCTATTGTAACACTTACGACTGTTGGATATGGAGATATTGCTCCTCAAACAGAATTAGGACAGTTTCTAGCATCCATTGTAATGATTATGGGTTATGCCGTTATTGCTGTGCCAACAGGAATCGTTTCAGCTGAAATGGTTAGTGCGAATAGTGCAGAAAAAAATAATACTCAAGCTTGTAGATATTGTACCACAGAAGGGCATGATGACGATGCCATCTATTGTAAAAACTGCGGAGAAATTTTGAATGAACCGGAACCTGAATAGGGAATGGTGTTAGGGTAAAATTACAATATACATATTGAACAAAAATACTTGAACACTTGGATACTAAAACGTCCCTTTGACAAGGCCTCCGTCGAGACTGATCGTTTGACCAGTGATGTATCGACTCATGGGAGATAAAAACCATAAAGCTAATGAAGCGAAATCTTCTGGATCTCCCATTTTTCCTACTTTAGTTTGATTTTCAAAAACGGCACGGGCTGCTTCGATGGAGATGCCTTCGATTTCACTTTTCTTTTTAAATAAGCGATCCATGGCAGGTGTCGCATGATATCCTGGACCAAAAATATTCAGATTGATGCCATGATGTGCTATTTCTTGCGAGAGTGTTTTTACAAACCCCACTACGCCCAATCGTAATGAATTACTCAATACTAAATTTTCAATTGGTTGTTTAACAGAAACACTTTCTACATAGAGTAATCGGCCATACTTTTGTTGGATCAATTTAGGTAAGAACGCTTGAGTCAATTCCACTTTCCACCGAAGTACTTTTTGATAAGCTTCGTCCCAATCAGTCAATTGGGTTTCTAAAAATGACATGGAGGGTGGACCACCAGCATTGACTAAAATCCCATGTAGTGTTCGATCTCCTACGACCTGAATCAAGGCTTGAATCGTTTCACTCTTAGTGAGGTCACCGACTAGACCTTGAATTTGATACGGATTAGACACTTCTAATTCTTTTACCTTTGCCTCGCCTCTTGCGATGGCAATCACATGAGCACCTTCCGCTATTAAGGCCTTAGTTACTGCCTTTCCAAATCCGCTAGTGGCACCTCCTACGATAAATAATTGATCTCCGAGTTGTAAATTCATAAGGGTCTCTTTTGGATTATTCCTGATAGATCTTTTAATAAAAGCAATATTTTCTTAAAATAATGGATAACTTTCTTTTGGCTCTTTATGATTTCGTTTGGTAAAAAGTTGTATAAGTACATTGTAAACTAATTAACTTTAAATTACAATGTACTTAGGTTTTAACAGCAGTTTTCAATTCGAGATAAATCAATGCTATGAGGACGATCAATTCTCCCAAAAAGTAGACTAAGCCTAGCTGAGTTAATTGTTCGAAATGATAAAACACTAGCATTATTGATACACAACAATAGATCAAATTAGCCAAGGCAATAATTTTCAAGAAAAATCTCCAATTTTTTGGCAGACGCCAGTAACAAATAAAAGAATAAACCGCAAAAAAGCAAGGAGCAATAGCCAGCTTGTATAAGATAGATTTGGGCATCCCAATAAAACTTTCCAGTTGCACCAAAACAAATCCTAATAAAAAGATAGATAAAAGAGCTCCCAAACTATCTATTAAAAATAGTCGTCTAGGATTCAAACTCATTTCATTGACCAGTTGTTCAACGTTCATTGGTGTTTTGGCTATTGGATTCTTGAATATTCAATTATCTTAACACGATGATTCCAAGGTACAACAAAACTAAACATCAATCATCAGAAAACAAATCAACGCAACTACTAAGAACTAAAAAACTAGTCACCAACAACTAGTCCTCACCGCCTCACTATAATTTTTTCAGTACTTCGTTCATCATCCTTTTTAAAAATCAAATAGTAAATTCCGTTTTCTAAATCAGTAATATTAAAAGAAGTCATTGGGTTTGGTCCAAGCGTTCCACGTTCCAATTCCTCTCCGTTTATATCCAACAATCGATAAGTAGCGTTTTCCATGTTTTCCGTCTCAACGGTCACTTGTTCATTAGATGGATTTGGAAATATTTTGTCTGAAGATAAAATACCACTACTTGCTGGCATTCCTTGTACGACTTCCTCTTCTAATCCCATTTCAAATGGAGAAGGTGCAGAGGCCATCAAGTTTTGTAAATTAAGTGAAGCTTGAGTCAATGGATTTTTCGTGGTATTCTGACTAGAATAATAAACTAGATCAGTATACCGATACCATTGCACTCCTTCGATTCGCACATGGTTTTTCCAATCACCATTATCATCATCATAACCATTTTGTCCAAACATAAAAGTCTCCAATGCTTGATCCATCAGCTGTTCTTCTAACCAAGGTCCCATGTGATTCGAACGAGATGAAAAAATCGGCATCACCGATAAGGCTCCTTCTGTTGGTGCTAAATTTTCTATTCGGTCTTTTTTATAATTGTAAATACTATTTCCATTTTTATATACATCCGATTTGCGATAAAAATGAACCAATACCCGATCACAATTTTGACCAATCAATTGACATTGAGTTTTATTGGGTTTACCAATATAAGTTTCGGATTTAATCCCATGACTATGCGCCAAAGTTTGAATTTGCTGTAGTTGCTTTAAATAAAATTCAAAAGCATCATCCGTTGAACAGCCCAAGTCATTTTTTTCTAGATAAGCACTACAATAATAATTATCCACCAACTTAGTATTCCAAAATTCAAACTCTAAATTATAAACATCAAAGCGCTCTAATGGATCATCATGCTGAACATTATATTGACCGATCACATTAAATGAATTGAAGGTTTCACCAACTCCTCCCACTTCAACAATACCATATTTCGACTTTGCCTTTTTGATAAAAGCAGCCAAAGGTGCGGCGCTCGCTACATGATTTATTTCGAATTTAAGTCGATGAATAAAATATAAATTATACAACAACAAATAATTAAACCCTTCCTGCTGAGCAAATTCTAACAAGGCATCTTCCTGTACAGGATCGCCAATAATATTTTTAAAATCATTGACATAAAGTCCTTTGCGATCTTGCCCTTGTGACTGAATAGTCCAAAAGAAAGAACAAACAAACAAAAAAAAGAAAAGCGAAAAACGATTTTTTAGCGGCATATTGAGTATCAGTTGAATAAATGATATAAAAAAGGTGGGAGTTGATTGTTGTAATCGATGATAAGATCATATAAAAAAGTACTTTTTGCAGAGGACATCCCACAAATTTGTGACAGTTTATCCATTTCCGATCTACAACAGCTATTCTACTCTATTTCGCTTAGAGCGAACAAACCCTTTACAATAAGTTGATTTTGAACTAAATTATCGTAGATATTTGCTATTTCTGTGCCAAATAGTTAGTTAAAAAAGAGTGATTTTCCCGACCTAATGCCGATATTTGTGTTTTGTTGACGAGAATTATGAAAAACGAACGTACTTCGACCCGTTATGAAAGAATTTTATCATAAATATTTGCGCCCATCCATCAAACACAATCCTGGATTTCGAGAAGTTTTGGTGTTTGTGGCCTTCTTAATCTTTTATAAGATATCAAGATATGCAGCGATTGGAGGTAAAGAATTAGCTTTTGCCAATGCCATGGCTGTCATAGAATTTGAACGAATGATTGGGATTTTTTATGAAATTCCTATTCAACAATTTTTTCTAGACAAAAAGGTCTTTATCAAAGGGCTCAATGAATTTTACATGAGATTGCACTTACCTACAAGTATTATCTTCTTTGTTTGGTTATATCACCGCCGTAGAAAGTACTATTTTTATATTCGAAATGGTTTCCTTTTGGCCAATGTCATCACCCTCTTTTTCTTCATGGGTTTTCCTTGCGCACCACCAAGAATGTTGAATGATCTTGGTTTTGTGGACACGCTCAAAGACGTAAGTGGCATCAATTTATACAAAGGAATTCTATCCAAACTTTTCAATCAATACGCTGCAGTCCCCTCCATGCACTTTGGAAATGCCCTTTTGATTGCCTTAGTTACCTTCCTTTTACACAAGACCACATGGGTCAGATTGAGTATCATCATCTATCCACTCTTGGTCCTTTTTGTCATTGTCGTCACCGGTAATCACTTTTTCATTGATGCCGTCATTGGCGGAATCGTCGTATTGATTCCATACCCTATCATGAACCTTATCGAACGAATTTTTCCGACTTCGACCAAAGTCATGCGCGGGCCCGTTTTAAAAGCGTTTAAGTCTTAAGCTAAGTGAAAATGGTTGAATGCTAGAATGAATGAATTTTGAATAGTACTAAAACGTGAATTCCTTTTAGATAAGAGTAGGCTATTTAAAATCATCATTGGTAATACAATGTACTGAATCAACGAAATTGCATGCTAGTCCAGTATTCTTTTTCTTTTGAATATTCTTTCGGATAGACAAGGGTGTAATATCCAATACTCAATGTTCAACAAGGAATATTCAATCTGTTGTCTATTCGATTAAAGTAGAGTCATCCAATTTTAGCAGGATATTTTCAATGAATACTGGATATTCAAAATTCTTTATTGAATATTCTCCCCCTTCCTTTTTAATGTTAAAACTTCGTCTGTATAAACTAATATTCCTTTGGCCTCGTTTTGGCTTATGAATAAGCGAAACACTCCGGTTTAAAATGAAAAGCAAACTTGTCTTATTGTTCCTCTATTTCTTGACCATTGGTGTGCACACAACTTTGAGCGCTCAGGTCTACTTAGGTATAGAAGGAGGTGGATATCTTGCGCCAAGTGAGACAGGTTTAAAACTAGGAATCGTCAGTGACTTCAAAATCAAAAACTTCTTTTCTATTCATCCAGAGTTAATCTACATCCAAAAAGGCGTTTCGCTGCCGCTTGAAAATCTTTCTGCCGAAGAAACTTATCGATCTCCCAAAGTAGACTATTTTCAAATTCCCATCATGTGCCATTTCCATTTAGATATCCACACCTTTAGTTTCCAAGCATTTATTGGGCCTTATGTCAGCTACGGACTCAAAGCCTCTGCGATTAACATAGAAGACATCAATAATCCATATAAAGAAATTTTTTCCTTTGCTGAGATCAAAACACATCGCTTTGATTTTGGGGCAAGCATCGGAACTAGCATAGTCATGGAAGTCGTTAAGGCCAAAAAAATGTTCTTGGATATCCGATACAATATTGGTTTAAGAGATATTAATACTCATCCTGATCGAGCTACTTTTAATGAAGGAACTTCGCTGACTATGGGCTTTATGATTCCTTTGAAGAAGGAAATGGAGGAATAGGAGAATCGGAAAATATCCAATAATCAATCTATATGCAATAAAGAATTAGGGCTGTACGGAACTTCAATTTTCAAGTCGATTTATTAAAATAAATTTATGTAAAAACCTGTTTATTAAAAATTTAAACAAATCGAACTTTACCTAAAATGGTGTTTATATTGTTGAAGGCAAAGTTCCGTACACTTCTAATAAAGAATATTCAATTCCCTTGATCGTTTTTTTTTGATACTGAGTTATAGACGATGACTCAAATTCATGACAGAAGGTCATTCAAAATTTAAGCATTCTAGTATTTAACATTCCATTCTTTACTCTTGTTGTACATTTAGAATAAAACCGACTTTAAATACATTTTCAATTTTGATTTGAGGATCTTCTTTCAGAAGTTTGCGTAATCGTGAAATAAAAACATCAAAACTTCTACCTAAAAAATAATCTTGTTTACCATAAATTTTTTCTACGGCCTCATCTCTTTTTAAGATTTGATTTTTGTGTAAACATAAAAGCCGCAATACCTCATTTTCTTTTTCTGTAATACGCCGCACGACTCCTTCGTAACTCAATTCTTGCCGAGCATAATTAAAATGATATTTGCCGATACAAAATTCGGTTGGTAATACCGTCAATGGGTTTTCTTTTTCGGTACGTCGAAGAATGACCCGAACTCTACATAACAATTCCTCTTCATCAAATGGTTTGGTAATATAATCCTCTGCTCCAACTGTAAATCCTTTGAGCTTGTCTTGCTTCATGGAGCGTGCCGTTAAAAAAATAAAGGGTACTTCTGAGTTATAATTTCGAATCTGGCGAGCCAATTGAAAACCGTCCGTTTCAGGAAGCATAACATCTAGGATACAACAATCAAAATGCATTTTCTTAAAATGCTGTAAACCACTCGCACCGTCTCTACATAACTTTACTTCTAATCCTTCGGATTCTAAATATTCCAATAACAAAAATCCGAGATTTAAGTCATCTTCTACGATAAGGATCTTTTTTTTATTCATGCGTGGTTTTATAATTGAAGAATTGAAATCAAATTATTAAAAACTATTTTACGGGAATAAACAAGTCAAATCGACAACCTTTATTCAAATCGCTAATGACTTTAATGAAGCCTCGATGTCGTTCTATAATCATCTTAACATAAGACAAACCTAGACCAAAACCTTTTTGATCATGTAAATCCCCGTTGGAAGCTCGATGGTATTTGTCAAAAACAAAAGCCTGTTCTTTTTTCGAAATCCCTGTACCATTATCTTGAAATAAGATGAGTATCCCATCTTGATTATTTTGAAGAGATATCTCGATTTTTGCGTCTCCTGTATTATATTTCAAGGCATTGTCAATTAAATTTCTAAAGACATTTCCTAGATGAAATCTATCTCCCATGACCGTCGGAATATGATCAGGAATATTCATTTCAATCACTGCATTTTTTTCTTGAATTTGTAAAGCCATCCCGTCGATCACACATCGAAGGAGTTGTCCAATTTCCAATGCTTCTTTTTCTAATTGATATTCTCCGTTTTCTAAATTACCTAAATGTAACACTCGTTCTACTTGACTTTTGAGTTTTTCACTTTCCTCTTGAACCACCTTCACAAATTTATCATCTGCTAATTCTCTATGCTTTCGAACTAATAAATTACTCGCCAAAGAAATATTCGTCAATGGCGTATTGAATTCATGCGCCATGTTATTGAAAAAATCTTTATTGATTTGGTGAATCTGTTTTTGTCGCCACAAGGTGTGATTGGCAAAGATAAAAACCAAGGTGATGAATAATAAAATTACAATGGACGACAACAACATGAATTTCATCTGATCAAAAATATATTGATCCTTTCCAGGAAAATAGATGGCCATGGTTGCTGAATCCTCTTTTAAAAAAGGACTCAAAGCACAACAATAACGAGGATCGCTTCCACCGGAGCTACAGGACGTAGGAGGTAAGACATCTAAGGTGTAATCTAAATCAATATCATAAAAATCTAGCGACATAGTCAATGCTTCATTCAATTCGTCATGATCATATGATTTGTCTGTTTTCAATTGAAAGCCATCCACCATAGCCTCTACAGGAGAACACGTTGGTGCACTATTTTGAGTCGGATCTTTTTCTCCTAAACTTTCGACAGCAAAGCACAATGCCATTCGTACCTTTTGATTGAATTGTTGTTCAATTAGATCATGGGAAGCCTTCATCCATCTTACTTGCAAAAAGAATAATGCAATTAGCGCTAGTGTAGATGCGACGATTACGTATGTGGTTCTGTTTTGTGGCATTGCAAAAAGATATTGATCCAATAAATGATTTTGGAAAGGATTTACTACAAAAAAACGTATTCTTGAGCGGACTTGCTGAGTTTTAACAGCTCATTAACAAGTGAATAACAGGTAAAAAACAGCTTTCCATGCAAATCTGGCTTAATTTTGAATCGACAAATAAGTAATAATACTAGATTAACCAGTCATTATTGCTTAACCGGGAACCCAGCGGATCTGGGTGGATTTTAAATATTATTCCCAATGAAAAGTTTATGTTTTTTTTGCACCTTACTATTAGCAGTATTATTCATGCCTCAAACTATGCAGGCACAAACGACTAAGTGCTCCGCGAAACAAATGGCTAAATGCAAGGCTACCAAGGCTACTTGTAACAAAA
>CAYTVR010000088.1:0-25738 GCA_964441245.1 uncultured Saprospiraceae bacterium
TATCAATATATTTGTCTTTACTGATTTTAACTGTACTTAATCATAGAGGTTTTACACATTTTGAAGTCAAAAGAAATAAAATCCTCATGATGATCAATAAGCCAAATATAGCATAAATTATTGTAATGTTATTTTTTGTGACATGATATTTTTGTTGTTTTTTATTTGAATATGATAAATTCCTTTTGGTAAATGGCTCAAATTCAACGGAACATCTTGATTAGCAGGGATTAAGGATAGCTTAGAAGAATGAACGACTTGTCCACTATTGTTAAAGATATTTAAAGAACTATTCGCCTGAATATCTTCATTGCTTTGAATAAAAAATTCACCTTGACTTGGATTTGGAAAAGTCTTCAATGGTGCTTGTCGGTTATTGACTTGGCGTAAAGAAGTAACTTCTTCTATTTGGAAATCCCATATGCCTCGACCGTAAGTTCCAAATCGAACAATATCACGTGTTGGCACGAATTCTACAGACCAATAAGTTTGATTTGGTGCGCCCTCACCAGTCATATCATACCATCTTGCATCGGCAACAACATACACATAAGGTCCGGCCTCTGTAGCTGCAAATAATAAGGTCTCATCCAAGTTGGCAGTCAATTCGAATACTAAAGTTGGTGGAAGCCCCTCATTCATAGGACTAAAATTTTGACCATTGTCATGGGAAACATAAACGCCCGGATTAGAATAACCACTTCCTCCATAATAAACAGTATTGGCGTCCAATTGAGAAGGCATAATGGTTTGACCATATAACCAATGACCACTAGGAATAAAGTTAATCGATTGTTCCCAGTTGACTCCTCGATCAAAGGAATAGAAAAAACGGCCATTGGTTGTCGCAACATACCAATTGTCTGGATTTACTTTTGAATGGGCTAAAGCCGAAATTTCTCCACCACCAGATTCTGTCTTAAAATCTAGCGGATATTGGGACGCATTGACTCCACCATTTTTATATTCCAATTGAACCAAGTAAGAGCCAGGTCCGCCTTGAACATTTCCGCCCGCCATGTAGACAATATCTTCTGATGGATCAGGACTAGGCATCAAAGGTGGAATCCAGACCGATTCATTTTCTGAATCCATAGTAAATTCTCCTACAATTCCGCCATTATAAGGATCAGTATAAAATGAAATCCATCCTCCTGGATACACATTCCACATGTGGGAACCATTTCCTGTAAAGGCCATATGACCATAGTCTCCAGAAATGGCTTGTTCAAATTCTAGAATTTCATCTTGATTGACCGAACCAGCTCTTTGAAATCCTTGATCTTGACTTCCAGCATAAATGATAACATCAACGTTGGGATCCGTTCGGACATCGTAATATTGACTTACATTTAGACCATTCAGTCCGATATTGTTCACCGTTTGCATATTGTCATATGACACACTTAGTCCTCCATGGTTACTGATCAATAAAAAAGGTTGACCATTTTCATCTTTGTGTTCCTCGTGATACATGATATCCGCATGAAGCGAATTATTGATATCACTATAATAATCGACCCAACTATTGGTAATTTCCCAAGTAACCCCAGCATCATAACTTTTGTAAGATTCAAAACCGCCGGCTACTAAAAAGCTAGGATCGGAAGGGGAGAGATACATGCCTACTTCCCAAGGTTGATCAGGAAGTGTTCCTTGAAGGGCCCAATTTTCTCCAAAGTCTTCAGATTTATAGACATTTCGCTGACTGTCGTAGGCGTAAAAAGTAGTCACCTCATTTTGTTCAATTCCTACTAAGTTGACTCGATCACCACTAAAGTCCATGTCCTCAGAAACATTCAATACTGTTAAACCTCCCGTTTCTTGATTGAGATAAAACATTCTAGCTTTATTGCCCAACCGATTCATGATGTATATTTCATTACTATTGTGGGGAGTCATCATTTTGAAACTATTAAATTCGGAACCAGGCAAAACAGCGATTCCGGTAAATGTTGTTCCTTTATCAGTCGATTTATAAATACCATAGTTGGCAGAGGAACTCTGTTTTGATAAAAGATAAATGGTACGATTATCATCGGAAAGGACGATCGCATCTTTGGTACTTATTTCATCTCCGGCATTTTCAATTCCCGTCGAAGGAGCCCAAGTCATTCCTTCATCATCTGAGTAATGAAGAAATCCACCGAGAACAGCGACGATCCTTCGTCCATTTTCAATAGGAATGAATTCTAATAATCCAGTATTAAAACGTAATTCTTCACTAACGACCTCCCACGTTTCTGAGCTGAGGTCACTTTTCCACAAGGTACCTCCGGCTGAGATCAAAAAGATTTTGTGCGTCAAAGTATCATAGTAGGTATCGAATACACTTCCTGCTTGATTCAGACTGCCTCTTTCTTTCCATTCTCCTTGAATTTGACCGTTGGCCAAGGTCTCGGACTCGTCTCTTGTTTGAGCACTTCTTCTTTTAGCGCTAAGTGTTTGATGTCGCTCCATCTGTGTTTGATATTCCATTTGTTTCCAACTGACATCTGGTGCAGTGCGGTGCATCATTTCGATCCATTCGCCTCGTTTGTTTTGACCTTCCGCCTCCTCATTATTTATTTTTATCACGGTTTCTCCATTCGTAGGAATAGGGAATGGGGTGCTTATTGTTGTTTTTTGATAGGAGTAAAAACAAAAACTGGCTAAGCTTAAGCAGAATAGGGTAAGAAAAATAAACCGTTTACTTGTCATGTCGTATTAGATTGTAATTTTGTAAAATACTGTTAATCAGTAGTGAAAACTAGATTGGTTCAACTTTAAAATGATGTCTTTTGTAGCGATTGTCTATCAGATCTACACCAAAATTAATAGTTATCATCCCAGTTTTGAATCTTTGGATCCCCTAATTTACCAACACTTTTGCCAATTATCATAGCAACGGTGGCATCACCCGTGACATTGATAACTGTACGACACATATCAAGCGGTCGATCTACCGCAAAAATGAGGGCTAAACCAATCGCCAATTTATCCGCAGGCATACCAATCGCTTCTAAAACAATAACCAACATGACCATCCCTGCTCCTGGAACAGCTGCCGACCCAATCGATGCAAGTACTGCAGTCATGATGATGGTCATTTGATCCGCAAAGGTCAATTCAAAAGCCAAAGCTTGTGCGATAAAAACTGCGGCGACAGCTTGATATAGACTGGTGCCATCCATATTGATCGTGGCACCAACTGGACAAACAAAGCTGACCACCTCTTTTTCGACACCAAGATGTTCTTCGACTCGCTCCATGGTAACAGGAAGGGTAGCGGCACTTGAACTAGTAGAAAAGGCCAATAACTGAGCTGGACCAATACCACTTAAAAATTCTCGAGGTGATCGTTTGGTATAAAAAGAGACGACCAGAAGATAAAAGCCAACCATAATTGATAATCCAAGAACTACCGAAAATGCATACTTCCCAAGAGCAACAAATAAATCGGGATTGGTGGTGTCAACGACCAAGGCAGCCAACAAAGCGAAGACCGCATATGGCGCCATCAACATGATCAAATCTACCATCTTCATAATGACATCATTGAGACTATCAAAGAATTTTTTCATGGGTTCTGCCTGTTCTGGTTTGACCAACAATAGGCTGATGCCAAAGAAGATAACAAAGAAAATAACTTGGAGCATATTTCCATTATTACTTGCTGCTGCAAAAATATTAGAAGGAACCATATCGACAATAAATTGTAAAGGGCCGCTTGATTTTTGATTTTGAGCGGCTTCTATTTTTGTGCTGGCTTTATCGCTATATTGAGCAGTTAATTCTTTTAAAGTTTCCGGACTAATACTATTGCCAGGTTGGACAATATTGACGACCAACAAACCGATGGATATGGCGATCACAGTCGTCATGATATAGATCAAAATAGTACGTCCTCCAATGGCTGAAAATTTAGAAATATCCTTGAGATCGGAGATCCCTTTTATCAGGGAAGCAATGATCAAAGGAATGGCTATTAGCTTTAATAGATTTATAAAAATGGTCCCAATTGGTTTGATCCAATCCTTGATAAATTCACCTCCCCAAGATGTATTGGATAAGACCCATCCAAACAAAACGCCTGAGATCATCCCTATTAGTATTTGCCAATGTAATGCTAGTTTTTTCATATTATTTGATTTAGTTGGTGATTTTTTTTTGTAGCCAAATTTGGTCTTTTCTTGAAGTCTTTTCCTTTGACCTAAAGATTTACTTCAATGCTTAATTTTTTATCTGATAATTTTTTATCTCAAGTATAGAATGAAGCAAAACTGGCTCAATACTTATTGATTCTTTTGAGTTTTACCATTCGATAGAGGTTAAAGTAATACTTTAGGTGTTTTTGATAAGCCAAAATAGGGAATTAAATTCAAATATTTTTCACTCTCGATGAGCTTTTTAGAATACTGATTTATATCCTTCTTCCTGCCTGAAAATGAATATGTTTATATATTAAAATTAATCGTAATTGGAACAAATTTTGCTTAAATGAATATAACAATTATAGATTTTAATATACAAGAGAATATGAAAAAAAGATTTTTAATAATACTGTTATTTAAACTAGTGTTCATTTCATTCATAATGGCGCAATCTAGTCTGGAAAATAGAGCTGTAGATAATGCCCTGTTTGGACAGGTTCAAGTCAATAATTTAGCAGGGATTAATTCTATGGATTTGGATTATAGTCCTGTTGTTTTGGAAGATGGAATTATCTTTACTTCCACCAGAGGAGATGGTAACTCTTCGAGCTTTGGATCGTGGTTTAATAAGAAATATGCGGACCTGTTTTTCGCTAAGCGAAATGAAGATGGTAGCTATCAAAATCCTACTCCATTAAATGGCAATGTCAATTCCAAATATCATGATGGAATTGCGACGATGAATCCTGAGGGAACCAAAATGTATTTTTCGAGAAATACAAAAAAGCCATCTATCTTTTCTAAAAAATCAATTCCTCTAAAAATTTATACTGCGGTCGGTCAAGGTCAAAATTGGTCGAATGCAAAAGAAGCTTTGATTGATCAAAAAGGTCACTCGACTTGTCATCCAACATTGAGTGCGGATGGTAAAAAAATGTATTTTGCTTCAGATCGAAAAGGAGGCTTTGGAGGATTAGATATTTATGTAACTACTCTTGAAAACAACAAATGGAGTGAGCCTAGAAATTTGGGGGCTCAGGTCAATACTTCTGGTAATGAAATTTTTCCATTCGTAGATGAAATGGGAATGTTGTACTTTTCTTCCAATGGTCATCAAGGGATGGGAGGACTAGATATTTTTTTAGCTGAAGGCAATGAGCAAAAATGGACGGTTCGAAATATCGGTAAGCCATTTAATTCTGCAAGTGATGATTTTAGTTTTGTGATTCAAGCGAATACTTCGACAGGCTTTTTTAGTTCTAATCGAATTGGAGGACATGGCGGAGATGATATCTACCAATGGGAATTGCTACCAGCACAACCCGAAGTATTGTCTTTGTCAGATTTGAATACACAAGTTCAAAAGACATATTATGGAGATAAGACAATCCAAGTGAGAGATGCGATGTCAAGTCAGTTGATGCCAAATACACAAGTGATTCTTTCTGAAGCAAACAAACCTGGAAAGGTGCTGAGATACACTACAGATAAAAATGGTGAACTGACTTTTGAGTGGGACTCAAGTAGTAAATATTTTATTGAAGTAGAGAAAGAAGGATACGTTATATACAGTAAGATTATGGGGACGGAAGAAATGTCCCAATCGGATTACTTATTGATTGATATGAATAGAAGTGGTGCATATGCACAAATATCCAAACCAAGTCCTCAAGCTACACCAAAGGTCAATGAAGTCAATAAGAAGAGAACTCCACTACCAGTAGTTCCTCCAAAAGAGGAAATCGTACAAAAGGAGAGTACCGTTTTAGAAGAAGAGATCGATCAATATTTTTTAAAGGAAGAAAAACAAGTTTTTACAGAAGGTCAGTTGATTCAGTTAGATAATATATACTATGACTTCAATAAATATCATTTAGTACCAAGCGCTCAGAATGAATTAGAAAAGGTGGTTAGTTTATTACAACAATATCCTGATATGCGAATTGAACTGAATGCACATACCGATTCTAAAGGTAAAGTGACTTATAATCAATGGTTGTCAGAGCAACGCGCTAAATCTGCCGTTGATTTTATCGTCTCTAAAGGAATTGCAGCTAATCGAGTGATGGCTAAGGGTTTTGGCGAAAGCCAATTGCTCAATGATTGTAGAGATAATGTCAATTGCTCTGATACAGATCATCGGATGAATCGAAGAACAGAATTCCGAATCAATCGAGTAGGAGAGAAACTATCACAACATCAGTCTAGTCCAAGTTCTATAAAAACATCTTCTTCTGGTTCTAATTCAAGTAATGGCAAGAAAATGTTTATGATGGAAACGATTTATTATGACCTTGGTCAAGCAGGCTTAAAAGTCGGTGCTAAAGATCAATTGACTATCGTTGCCGAAATGATGCAGAAAAATAAAGGCATGAAAATTAGAGTCGTTTCTCATACCGATGCCGTCGGGAGCGCTCAGTCTAATATGAAACTTTCAGAGAAGCGGGCAAAAATGGCTGCTGATTTTATTATTGCAAAAGGGATAGAAAGCTCACGAGTTCAATTTCAAGGTTTTGGCGAAAGCCAGATTTTGAATCATTGCATAGATGATGTGGAATGTTTGGAAGCTGAAAATCGCGAAAATAGAAGAACGGTTATCCAGATTCTTGATCCAGGAGGAACAGAGTTTACCAACCTTAATGAGAAATAATTGAATACTTCAGTAATTGAATTTTGAATGGCCTTCTAGCGTGTGTTACGCGAGAAGGCCATTTTGATTTTAGGAGAGAATCGTATTGTATATATTACTCGCGTTAAAAATATGCTGATTCGAATAATGTACATCCGAGGCAAGCCTCGGAGAATTCGTTACATTAAAAATATCCTGCTTGGATTTTAAATTTGTCAAAGATCACTAAAAATCAAAGTTTTACTCGACGACTAGCCTAAATAGCTTCTAATTTCTAAATAATGTACCAAACCAATGCATATAAATGTTAAAATTATATTATTAAGATAATTGTTATATGTGATTAACTGTTTTTAGGTAGTTTTTTTTACCTTTGCCTTGAATTTAAAATGCCGGGAGGCAATAGAAAATAACAAATCTTCACATACTTTGGAATGTATTTTGATTATATCAAAGCATCCCACCCTCCGTTAGTAGTTATTGTTTATTTCCCCCCGTCCAAAAATCCGGTTTACTATGATTATTGTGCGCTTTGCTTGTTTGGTGTCTTTGTTACTGCTCAGCACCATTACGGAGGGACAAAAAGCTTCCTTCACATCTCAAAAAGTTTCTAAGGAAAAAGATCTTGAATCTGTGTTCGGGGTAGTTGATATTGGAAACTTAGTAGCCATCAATTCTGAAGATTTAGATTATAATGCAGTCCTTGTGGAGGATGGTGTAATCTTTACCTCTACGCGAGGAAAAACTCAGGATAAAAATGGGAAAAGAGTCAAATCTTATAAAAAGAAATTATCGACCTTATTTTACTCTCGTTTGGAAGATGGGCATTTGAATCGTCCTCAACCCTTAGAAGGAGATGTCAATTCAAATTATCATGAATCTTCTGCTTCTTTTACGAAAGATGGAAAACGCATGTTTTTTACTCGAAATAATACGAAGGGTAAGAATAAAAAAGGGGTCGTTCATCTAAAAATCTATTCTGCTGAAAAAGTAAATGGAGAATGGACCAATATTGAGGAATTATCCTTTAACAGTGATAATTTTTCTACCGCACATCCATCTATTTCTCCTGATGGTCGTCGTTTGTACTTTGCATCCAATCGAAAAGGTGGATTCGGAGGAATGGATATTTATGTATCTCATTTTAAAAGAGGAGAGTGGCAAAAACCAATCAATGTTGGGCCAGTCATCAATACCACTAAAAATGAAGCGTTTCCATTTATCAGTGAAGATGATATCCTTTATTTCTCCTCTGATAAAGGTGGAGGTCACGGTGGTTTAGATGTTTATCGAAGTAAGAAAATGCGGGCAGATAGTGAAAGAACTTGGCGACATACCCAAAACATAGGGGAACCTTTTAATTCAGATAACGATGATTTTGGATTTTATATCAATAAAGAAGAATCTGCTGGATTATTTACATCAGGAAGAGATGGTGGAAAAGGGCGAGACGATATTTACTTTTGGCAATTGAAAGAAAAGAAGATGTTTCAAGCGAGTGTGAATCCAGATGATATCGAGCCTGCTCCATTGGATGAAAAACCTTTAAATCAAAAGGGGATAGATGTTAAAAATATTTTTGTTGATACAAAAAACGTAAACGAGTAATATTCAGAACAATTTGATGCCTTTTTTGGTTGTAAGGATAAAGAATACAATCAAATGCATCTCAACATTATATACAAGCCAGAAAGTCACACTAAGGTGTAAAAACCGGTTAGACTTTCTGGCTTTTGCGTTTAGCTTGAAAAGTATTAGATTGTTTCTTTTAATATATTTACCTTTGCTCTAAGCTAATTAGATTGTGTCAAATATTTATGATAGTTTTAAAAGGAAATGTTGAACTATGAATAGCTCTAAATCGTGCTATTTCTCCTGAGCAGACTACTAAAAATTTAATCCTATTCATATTCAAAATTATCATTGAGAAATATTCAATTGAATGTCAAAATTAAAAGTTACTGCCGTAAGTTATTTGAATACCAAACCCTTTTTGTACGGTATTTTTAATACAGGATTGGACCAAGAAATTGATTTACAATTGGACATTCCATCCGTTTGTGCGGATAAACTAAAAAGTGGTGAAGCTGACTTAGGTTTAGTTCCAGTGGCCATTATTCCGCAATTAGATACGCCTCACATCATTTCAGATTATTGTATTGGAACCGTCGGAGAAGTAAAGACTGTTTGTATTTTTAGTGAAGTGCCCATTCATCAAGTCACTCATCTTTATTTGGATTTTCATTCCCGTACTTCCAATGCCTTAGCGCAGGTTTTGCTTAAAGAACATTGGGATTGTAGTCCTGAAATTATTTTGACACATCCTGGATTTACCGCTGAAATTGGAGGAACCAAAGCGGCTGTAATTATTGGTGATAAAACAGTCGGCTTACATGATCAATATCCTTTTGTATATGATTTAGGCGAAGCTTGGATGGCCATGACAGGCTTACCTTTTGTCTTTGCGGCTTGGGTTAGTAATCGTCCGATCGAAGGGGCATTTATTAAAAAATTAAATACCGCATTAGCTGCGGGAATGGATCACATTTCTCAACTTGTTTACTTATTGCCATCACCTGATCCTACTTTTAATCTTCAAACCTATTTTACCAAATATATCAGCTACGATTTAGATCACGACAAGAAAAAAGCACTCGCTTTATTCCTTCAAAAAATTTCTGATAAAATTCAACCTTCCTTAGCTACAGGATTAAGTCTGGTCTAAAAACTAAATCTTTTTACATTCTTTTTATAATCCAACTACTTTTTATCTTAAAAAAAAATCTATAAATTCACTTTATTGATATAGTAAATGGTTGATTTTAATAGTCTTATCTAATTTTTACTAGTAAGAAAAATCTATATTTTTATTTTTTTGTACTAAAACATAGCAAGATTCTTACTTATATTTGAATATATAAACTTGCCCCTTGTCTAATACGCTATTTATTCACCATGAGTTTTTTTAGAAACTCCAACCTAAAACCTTTTGTCATGAGAAAGATTTACTTACTATTTTTAATCTTACTAATTCCGCTTTCCTCCATTTTTTCCCAATGTGAAATATTTGTCAGCACCATAGATGTCTCTTGTGGCGGAGATGCTGATGGTGTATTAGAAATTTCTATGAGCAATGGAGTCGAACCATTTAACTTTACAGTAAATGGGATCGAATATGAAAGTCAGGATAGCTTTTTAATTATTTCTAATTTGGAAGCAGGACTTTATGAGATTATTGCATCTGATGATGTGGGATGTGAAGTAACAACTTTAGCCCAATTAGATAGCCCCGCTCCGCTTACTATTGTGAACACCGTTGCAGTCAACAACTGTGGAGAAGAGGTATGTATTGATCTTTCTGTATTTGGAGGAGTTGCTCCTTACACTTTTCTCTGGCCTACGGGCCAAACTTCTGGAACTTCAATATGCGATTTTTTTGCTCAAGGGGTTTATTCGGTTACGGTAACTGATGCCAATGGCTGTACGAATATTGGTGATGTTGTGGTAGAAGAAGGAGGAGGTCTTACGGAAGTAAATATTGAGGTTAGTGAAATTAATTGTAACTCTGCGGTCTTATCTGCAGTTGTTAATCCAGGAGCTGCCATACTTTTCTATGAATGGAGTAATGGAGCAACAGGATCAACGATCACGGTATCTGAACCTGGAACTTATTTTGTTTTCGTAGTGGATTCCAGTGGTTGTGCAGTTCAAGTAAATTATACTTTTGTTGGAGATCCATCATTTACTGGAAGTATTGAAATAAACCAAAACAACAGCTGTGCGGGTGATGAGAATGGACAATTAACGGTAACTACGGATGGTATTGCTCCTTTAACTTATGCTTGGAGCAATGGAGCATCAACAGCAACTATTGACGGTTTAGTTGATGGATTTTATCAAGTGACGGTTAGTGAAAATGACCCGAATTCATGTCCTTTAATTTTAAATATAAACTTACAATCTACCAATCCATTGGATGCAAGTGTTATTGTTCAAAATGAAGATTGTAACGGAGCCGCTGGTGGATCTATCATTTTAAATATCATTGGTGGTACTCCAGACTATACTTTTAATTGGTCTGACTTAAGTGGATCAGATAATCCACAAATTAGAACAGATCTATTTCCGGGAGTGTATCAAGTAACAGTCACTGATGCGAATGGTTGTACCCTTGTTTTAGATGGAATTGTAGTACAAGAACCTTTCCCCATAGAAGCCTTTACCGTTACTACAAATGTAAGTTGTTTTGGTGGTTCGGACGGATCCGTTTTCGTGGATGCATCGAACGGATCAGGTGTTTTTTCTTTCTCTTGGAGTAATGGCGTAACGACCCAAGATGTATATGGTTTGAGCACTGGATCTTATACCGTAACGATTACAGATGATAATGGATGTTCTTTGGTCGAATCGGTGTTCATATCAGAGTCTCCAGAATTATCGGCAACTATAAGCGGAAGCACAGAAGTATGCACTAATAATGGAAGTTTAACGGTGTCTGCATCTGGAGGAACTCCTCCTTATGCATACAATTGGTATGCTGGTTTAGGAAATACAGCACAAATATTCGATTTAGTCGCGGGCTATTATGACGTAACGGTTGTAGATGCCAATGGTTGTTATAGTTATGCATCCACTACGATCAATTCAAATATCAATTTGGATTTGACAAGTACCTTCGCAGATTGTAATATGGATAATGGAACCGCAACGGTAGCTGTTGTAAACGGTGCTTCTGATCCAAGTTATGCATGGAGTAATGGGGCATCTGGAGCAACTTTGACAGATCTAGCTCCTGATTGGTATTCTGTTACCGTAACGGATGCGGCCAGTGGTTGTATTGTTCATAATAATATTGAGGTGCAAGAAGATACCATTTGTTATGTACTGATTAGTGGCTATATTTTGGTGGATGATGAAAATCAAGATTGTATGGAGGATGATACGACAGTGCCGATTGGGAATGCATTGGTAGAGTTAAGTGATGGTCAAATTACTTTCACCAATGCTCTTGGATATTATGAATTTGAAACAGATGCAGGTACTTACACGGTGACTCCTAATGTGGTTCCTGTGGTATTTGAAGATTTATGTAGCGATCTGATAACAGTTTCAGCCGACGTATGGGGCAACCAATATGGAGGAAATAATTTTTATTATAAATTTGGAACTCAAAAAGATGTTGCTCTACAAGTAAATAAACCAAATGCACGTCCTGGATTTATTCAAACAGTTTCTATTTGTTTGTTGAATAATGGAGCAGTACCCGTGACAGGAACGGTCACTTTTGTTCATTCTGACGTACAATCTTTATCACAAACAAATCCACAAGCTACTTCATATGATGCAATGACAAGAACCATCTCTTGGGATTATGAAGATATTCCAGTAGGTGCAATTTGGATTTATAAAGCCAATCTTTACACACCCATTGGTACCGATTTAGGAACATTATTGTCATATGAATTTACTGCAGATCCAATTACCGGTGATTTGACACCAGAGGATAACACAATAGTTTGTACGGAAGTGGTCACAGGATCCTATGATCCAAATGATAAAGCCGTAACACCCGCTGGTATTGGTGAAGATGGAATTATCTCAATGGATGATAATGTATTGAATTATAAAATTCGTTTTCAAAATACAGGAACGGATACCGCCTTTACCGTAGTGATCCGAGATGAAATTGACGCTAACTTAGATGTTCGATCTATTGTGCCAGGGCCTTCAAGTCATGCTTATCAAGCCACCATTAAAGATGGAAATGTTTTAGAATTATTGTTTGAAAATATCTTATTACCGGATAGTTTTGTCAATGAACCTGCGTCGAATGGATTTGTCTTTTTTGATATTCACGTTAAAGCGGGTTCTGAGTATGGGACAAGAATCGAAAACACCGCGGAAATCTATTTTGACTTTAACGAACCAATTATTACCAATACGGTGGTCAATACGATTCAAATGATTAGCTCCAGAGACGACTTGATTGAAAGTCAAATTAGTTTAGATTTATTGCCGAATCCGATGAAGGAGGAAAGTGTACTCCAATACAATCTAAATGAAGCTGAAAGAGTACAAATTAAATTATTTGATGTTTTAGGCAACCAAGTAAAAGTACTTCAATCTTTGACTTTGCAGCAAGAAGGCGATCATGAGTTAAGAATTGATCAATTAAATATTCCAGAAGGAATTTATTTTATTCGATTGGAAACGAAAAATGGCTGGTCTTCTAGTATTAAAATGTTAAAGTTGAACAACTAAATGTTGAGATAGCCTTAAGTAATAATGCATTTTAATTTTAAAAAAATATCTTTACGACTAAGGAATGTGTAATTAATAAATTGTAATAAAGATGAGGAATTATTTTTTCTATAATCAAGGCGAAAAACGCAGGCGATGCAGGGCATCAGCGAGTATTTTCAACGAAGAGTAAAGGAAAAAGAAAACTCAAACTGTTATAAGTTATTATTTTCATGTTCCTTAACTGTTTGTAAAGATATTTTTTATGCCTTTGAGAAATGTTTTTGTCCTATTATTTTATTTTATGTTCTTCAATGGAGTTGATGCTCAAATAAAAGAGAATGTGACTAAGCATTGGACTTTTGGTATCGAAACGGGTACCAGTCTTTCTTTTACTGGGGTGAATGCAAAACTTAATTTTTTAATGGCGAAAAATGAAAATGAATTTTTCATTGGTCCAAAATTGGTAACTTCAGATACCTATTTACCCTTGCAAGGTCCTTGGGGATTAAACTTAGGATATCGAAGAAACATCTTAGCAAAGGGAGCTTGGAAATCTTTTGTGAGTTTAGATTATCAAGTTGTATTTATGGAACCCTATAATCCTCGGAACTTGGAGGTCAATGGAATCAATACCATTCAAGAATTCTTTTTCTCTTATGGTTTTCAATTTCAAATTGGAGAACGTTTTGTGATAGGTCAACAAATTGGAGCAGGTGGGTTTATTGAAAAAACAATTGATGTTATTCAAGATGAAAAAAATCGAGTAGCGAATTACTCAGGATTATTGAGTCTTTTTTTCAACTATAAATTTATCTCCAAAAATGACTCTGAAAAATAGAAGTCTGACCGTGGGAATTCTTTTTCTTATGCTGATGAGTTGCCATGAAATTGACTTAGCAGATATTGAAAATTTGAATGGCAATCGGATTGCAATAATTGGTCATGGAGGAGGAGGATTCCAATCTCCCAACAATCCTTATCCATCCAATTCTGAAGCGTCTATTTTACAAGCTATTGAAAATTATAATGTTGATGGAATAGAAGTAGATGTTCAGATTAGTCAAGATAGTATTTTGTGGCTGTACCATGATCGATCTTTATCTTCGCAAACGGATTGCCAAGGATGTATCATCGATATGAAAAAAGAAGATCTAGTTTCTTGTCGATTTCAAACTGATTTTGATGTTAATATTTTTATGGATGAAAGATTGATGCGACTTGAGCATTTGTTGGAATTTGCAACAAATAGAAAAATTCCACCGATGATTTTTTTAGATATAAAAGATCAAAGTGCTTGTTCAGCGAGTAATATTGATTACCTTTTTTTTAATGCCATGCTTGCCCAGAAGCTAATTGATTTAATCACTAAATATGATGCTAAATCTTGGGTAATCATTGAATCACAGAATCGCGGACTCATTCGAGAAATACGTGAAAGAGATAACGCTATTTTATTAAACTACTTAAGTGCGATAAGCGAATTCGATCTACAATTTGCGATAGAAGAAAATATTTTTGGAATAACAATGAATAATGATTTAGCTGACGGTGAGTTCATTAAACGCGCGCATGATGAAGGCCTCAGAGTTACCCTTTATAATACCAAAATTCGGTCTGCTCATATTGATGCAGTAGAAAAAAATCCTGATTTTATCATCACGGATAATATTTTATTGTTACAGCAGATACTTAAATAGGAAGCCTTTGATTCAAAGGCTGTATTAATGTCATGTTGCCGACATTTTATTAGTGGCTAGTAGGAAAATTGATTAATTGCACCTATTTTGTATCCAAATTAAAATCCTATATCATTTCAAAGATATTGTTGCTATTTTTTATTTCTCAATAAAAATTTTCTAATAGTGACAACTACAACAAATTATTTTTCTCAGGACCTTTTCTACCTTGAAAAGGTCTTTTTTTATTGGTTTTCCAAATTTATTTGGATCAATTAACATCAACCAAATAAATTGGGTTAAACCTGTATGAACAAAAAGTAAATGCTATTTTGTTATCTTCACTTATAGATTAAATTTTAACAAATGAATGGATCACTTACCACAATTATCATCGGCCGAATTATCACGTTATAGTAGACATATTGCCATACCAGAATTTAACCTAGAAAGTCAACGAAAGTTGAAGGCTGCAAAGGTATTGGTCGTCGGTTCAGGAGGCCTGGGAAGTCCATTATTACTATATTTGGCTGCGGTTGGAGTTGGTCATATTGGAATTGTAGATTTTGATGTGGTGGAAGATTCCAATTTACAACGACAAGTTCTATTTACAGTTGATGATATTGGAAAATCAAAATCACAGACCGCAAGAAAACGTTTGCTTGCACTTAATCCACATATTTCCATAACGGCCTATAATACCATGCTGACCAAAGACAATGCTTTGGAAATAGTCAAAAAATATGATGTAGTAGCTGATGGAACGGATAATTTTCCTACACGATATTTAGTCAATGATGCTTGTGTCCTTAGCGGAAAAGTAAATGTTTACGCGTCTATTTTTCGCTTTGAAGGACAGGTTTCCGTTTTTAATCATTTAAATGAAAATGGAGAAAGAGGTCCCAATTATCGAGATCTATTTCCAGAACCTCCACCTCTGGGAATGGTACCTAGTTGTGCAGAGGGTGGAGTACTTGGTGTACTCCCTGGGATCATCGGAAGCTTACAAGCCAACGAGGTGATCAAGGTAATTACAGGAATAGGCAAAACCTTAAGTGGTCGATTGTTTTTATTTGATGCCGCTAGTTTTACTTCCCGAACTTTGAACGTAAAAAAGAACCCTAAAACAAGGATTACAGAATTGATTAATTACGAACAATTTTGTGGCATTTTTCCGGAAACGGAAGAAAAAAAGATAAAAGAAATCAGTGTTCAAGAATTGAATCAATTGATCATCTCGAAAGGGGATTTTCAATTAATTGATGTTCGAGAACCATACGAAGTTGATATTGCTCATATCAATGGAGAATTAATTCCCTTAGGAGAAATTGCAGCATCTTTTTCGAAAATTCGAAAGGATAAAAAAGTCATTGTTCATTGTCGAAGCGGTGTAAGAAGTAAAAAGGCCATCGAAGAATTAGAACGACTTTTTCCATTTGAAAACTTATACAACCTTAAAGGAGGAATTTTAGCTTTTGCAAAAGAAATTGATCCAACTATGCCCACCTATTAATTTGTTGATTTAGGAAACGAGAGTAGAATTAGTGTTCCAAAAGAATGAATGACTCATCAGATTCCACAAAAAATAGCACGTTTAAATTGCTACTCACACCAATCAAAAATCCTCACTATATCCTTTAAACGTTAAAGTTTTTCCTAATAAAATTATTCAAACAATAATATGATTCCTTTCTAAGTTTTTATTTCCGTATTGTAATTATCCGTGTTGAATTTATATCATATGTTTTACTTTTCTTATGAAGCCTGTACTTCATAATGTAAGGTTAGGACACTAAATCATAAACCTCATATTCAATATTTCTACTTAGTTTTTATTTTGTAACTATATTGTTTGAATCTGTTTTTGATGGCAGATTTAAAAACCAAAAAAACGAACTAAGCATGAGATACCTAGTGTTATTTGCTATGATATGGGGGAATATTTCTATTCTTTCTGGACAATCAAATCTTTATTCGCCAATTAAAAAAATCATTTCCGACTTAAGAGAATTGGAACATGATCACGATGCTTTGCTACCTGCCGAAGCAAGCCTCAATAATGTCAAAATACAAGGCGAACGTATTGATATTTTACTCAATCTTCCTTTGGATTGGTTGACAAACCATTTAGATGAATCTATTCATGAAGAACTAATGGAACAGTTTGGAAGTCGTATTTCTGAATTCGATTATTATAATTTTAGCCTTCAGGCAAAAAATAAATCGAATGAATTTGTACACCTATCTTTCTTTTTGGATGAATATATTTTGACGGAAGTCACTCCTACTAGAAACAGAGACGATGCTCCTGATCGAAATGGAAATTTGACTCGTCGTGGAATTCTTCTAGATGGAGAAGCACAACCTAAAGGACAGCTTTCTGGAAAAACAATTTGGCTGAGTGCAGGTCATGGCTGGATGTATGATAAGAGAAATAGAACCTTTAAAACCCAACGCCATAATACCCATGGTATGGTAGAAGATTTTGCAACGGTGGAATCGATAAATTATCATTTACTGCGTTATTTATATAATTCAGGAGGTAATTCTTGGACTGTTCGAGAAAGGGATATGAATTTGAATGAGGTCATCATTGATAATGATCATCAATCTAGAAATTATTCAGAAACAGGCCACTGGCAAACCAGTTATACAAAAGGATATGATGGTAAATCCTATCGTTATACCATTTCAAAAGATAGGCCAACAGCAACAGCAACTTATCGAGCAGCTGTTCCGGAAGATGGGAAGTATTGGGTTTCGGTTCGATACGTAAGTGGTGCTAATAGAACAGTAGACACACGTTATCGGATAAAGCATGCTGGTGGCGAATCTGTTGTCTGTGTCAACCAGGAAGTACATGGAAATACTTGGGTCTATCTTGGACAATTTTACTTTGAGAAAAACGGAGGTGGCGCGGTCATTTTGACGAATGAATCTACAGAAATCGGTCAAGCAGTGATCGCAGATGCAGTGCGTTTTGGAGGTGGAGTAGGAAATGTACCAGACTGTATTTATGGAAAATCCAGTGGTGAGCCGCGGTTTGAGGAGGCAGCTAAATATTATGCGGCTTACCAGGGTTTTCCTCATTGTATGAATGATGTGATGGTGCGGCCACTTTATGCAGAATGGGAATTGTCGAAAGGGACTAATCGAGAACAAAAAAATGCGATTTATTTGTCTTGGCATACGAATGCTAGTGGACAATCAGGGACAGAATCCTATGTTCATTCACGAAAAAGAGTTAGAGGAAGTAAACGGCTTCGAAATTTTATCCACCGGGAAATGATCAGTGATTTGCGAGAAGGATGGGATGCAAATTGGAAAGATCGTGGGGAAAAGTCCGCTGATTTTGGGGAATTACGGGGGCTTCGAACCATGCCTGGTGTACTTTTAGAAATGGCATTTCATGATCATCCTGGAGATGCAAAAGCGATTGGGACTCCAGCCTTTCGGCAAATGGTGGCAAGGTCGGTGTACAAGGGGATTGTTCGATATTTTGCAGATAAAGATGGGCAACAACCGATCTTTTTACCAGAGCCACCAACACATGTAATGGCGAAAAATACAAAGAAAAAAAGTGTAACCATTTCTTGGAAGGCACCAAGGTATGGAGGAATATATGGAAGCCCAGCAAAAGAATTTCGGGTATACAAAAGTGATCATGGTAAGGCGTTTGCCAATGGTATTTTTACGAGAGGGAATAGTTTTACGTTTAAAAAATTGACTCCTGGGAAAACTTATTATTTTCGAGTCGCTGCGGTGAATGCTGGAGGCGAATCCTTTCCATCTTCAGTTGTGGCTGTTCGTTTACCTCAGGAGGGTGAAGATCTAAAATATTTAATTGTCGATGGTTTTGATCGTTTGGATCAAGGGATGGCAATCAAGCAAAGAGAGTCTAAACCTCGCTATGCTCCGCTTGGAAATACTCGTAGATTATTTTTAGAAAAAATGAATAATTACGATTATATGGTGGAACATGCAGAAGCCTTGGCCGCTTGCGGTATTGCTTTTGATGGGGCAACAAATGAGGCCGTAATTGGGGGTAAAATAAAGCTTGGGAAATACGAAGGAGTGGATTGGTTTCTAGGAAAAGAATCCTCAACAGATGCAACACTCAATCGAACAGAACAAAAGATATTGAAACGTTATTTGGATAGGGGCGGACGTTTAATTATTTCCGGCTCAGAGTTGGCTTATGATCTTGATTATAAAAATGGTGGGCGAGATTTTTATCGAAAATATTTAAAGGCAAAATACTTGGGAGACAATGCAAAAGCTGGAGGATTTAAAGATAAAGGCGGTGTAGTGTTCAGCAAACTTCGAGGAGATTTTAATAATGATAATTATGGCTATTACCCCGTTACTTCTCCTGATTTTATTCAAGGTGTCGGAGGAGGCAAGGCTGCCTTGAAATATAAGTCTGGTAAAACTGCGGCTGTTGTTTATAAAGGAAAATTTGGCGTGGTCAACTTTGCTTTTCCTCTGGAAACGATTAAAGATTTAGAATTAAGAACGAGTTTGATGAGTAAAAGTTTGGCTTATCTGCATGGTTCAAAATACGAAGAGACAAAAACCATTCTAGCCAAGTTACCTGCTGTCTTTGAAGATGATCTTCGGGTCGATTTATCGAATACACCAGAAGGTCGAGCAGCCTTTAAATTGTACGATCAAGGTGGAAAAGAGGTCTATACCAACTCTTGGAAACACAGTGGTTTTCGATCTAAAATATTCGAGAATATTCATTTACCAGCTGCAATGTATGAGTATGAAATTGAATTGTTAGGGATTAAGCAGCGTGGCTTTGTGATGAAAGAATAAGGGACTAAATATTAGTTATTTATTATGTAGCAGATTGAACAGATCACGCAAATTACATTGATTTTCACAACAAACGGCCTTTCATTCACAGGGGAATCAATACAATTTGCGTGATCTGCAAGATCTCTATTCCACTTATATTTTTGTTTCGTCGACAAGTCCGGTGTGCATAGACATTCAAAATTGAAATTCAACGTTTCCTTTGGTCGCTTTTTAATCTCACTTTATGAATGTCCATACATGCGTATGTACAGGATTTGTCGAAGCAGGATAGTTTTTTATAGAATTATACTCTTTCGTAAAGTAAACTGACTGTAGCCTACCCCAAAATCTTCTTATTTTTGATAAAACCAAAACTATTTTCACCAATATTTTGTTAACCTAAACAAATACTAAATCTCTTTTATGGAACCGACCAATAAATTGGAAATAGCAACTTTAGGAACAGGATGTTTTTGGTGTACAGAAGCAGTCTTTAACGGATTAAATGGTATTGAACAAGTGGTGTCTGGATATGCGGGAGGGCACGTAGCAAATCCGACTTATGAGCAAATTTGCGGTAAGCAAACAGGTCATGCTGAAGTGGTTCAAATAACTTTTGATCCATCAAAAATTACTTACAAAGAATTACTAGACGTTTTTTGGAAAACCCATGATCCAACAACTCTGAATCAACAAGGCAATGATAAAGGCCCTCAATATCGATCGGCTATTTTTTATCATACTGATGAACAAAAAAAAATAGCAGAAGCTTCTTTTGCGGAAACGGATGAAAGCAACCTTTGGCCCAACCCTATAGTGACAGAAATTACACCGATCAATAATTATTATCCAGCGGAAGATTATCATCAAAAATATTTTGAAAGAGTAGGCGAGAAGAATCCGTATTGTGTGTACGTGGTAAAACCTAAAGTGGAGAAATTTAAGAAAGAGTTTTCTGATAAACTTAAAAAGTAGGCACCTTGAGTATCCAATGAGGAAGGGTTTTCTATATTTTCATTATTCTAAAGTCAACTCATTATTAAGTTGATTCAATAAAATCAACCCAGTTGGATTTTTAGAAAATATTTTACTGGATATTCTAGATTGATTATTGGATATTTCTAACCAAAGGTTCTTTTATTTAATGAGGCCTTCAAATAACCAATTGGCAAGCGCTTGACGATTGTTTTCTTTCATGAAGCGTTGCTGGTCATAGGCATTTCTGATGTTGCCTAATTCAACAAAAACGGCATTGGTTTTGACTTCTCGAAGCATGTGTAAATCCCGACCTGTTACACTTCCATTGTATTTACCGTTTTTACGATATTGCTTGTATTTATTCCGAAAAGTACGTTGTAAGCCTTTGGCTAGTTTTCTACCTGATTTGCTTCCTGGAAAGTGATAAAAGAAAACGTCCGTTGTTTCACTAGTGTTCCGAGAATCAATGTGAATAGAAATCATTGTTTGATCTTTGATGCCTTGTTTGAGATGACGTTTATACAATTCATTAATCGCATCAGATCGTTGATACAATCGAGTTTTTTGAGATCTAGGAATACGATAATTTCCCCAGCAATACTCATCTCTATCACAAGGAAGATATTCTCCAGATCTCAAACCATCATTGGGATCTCTGGTGATCATATAGGCAATAGCTCCATGCTGCAACAAGTTACGAACGACTCTCAATGATACGTCGTAGGCATATTCATCTTCACATAATTGTCTTTTTCCTGCTTTGCCAACAGCACCAGAATCTGGACCTCCATGACCACTTACGACATAAAAAACTTTTCCACGGAGTTTATTATCTAACAAAGGAATGTAGGCGTTTTTTTTGCCAAAAATGGGAAACTTCCGATAACCACTAATTTTAGCGTCCCTTTCTAATATCTTTTCATCAATTTTAGCTTGTTCGTTAATCCTTTTCGTCAGATCTTCGACTTCCTCTTTTTTTACCTTTACTTCTTTTTCCTTCTCTTTTGATTTTTTGGCATTAGAAACATCACAATTCATTTCGTGAAAACCAACCCAAAGAATAGAACTTTTAGCAATTGTCGATCGGCGAAGCTTTCTATCACGCATTCTTTCATTATACTTTTTAATGCGTACGGCATGTTCCCAAGTTTTGATCCCGAGCGTAGTCCGAATACTTTTTCCATTATAAGCATAAATTAAAACGGGAATATAGTAGCGTTTGTTAGCGACCAGGTGAGATTCGCTATTCAGGTCATTGAGTTTATAAAATTGTTTGAAATTACAGTCGTACTTTTCTAATTCATATCGCTCAAGAAGCGTGTAAATATTATCACCTTCCAAAGCAGGTACTCGATGAAAGGTAGGATCCTTTGCAAGCACTGAGGTAGAAAGTAGAAAAGAGCATAAAAATAATAGTGTAAATTGGTACATCAATTCCTTCTTGGCCATTTTAGTTAACTCATAATATCAGAAATAAAACATTTTAACGCTCAAAAAGCGAAAGATATTGAAAATGAGACAATATTTCAAATAAGAGTTATGTGTAAAACGAAATCTATTATATGATTCATATAGTTTATATGTATCATATAACAGATTTCATGCCAATGAAAAAAGAAGGTTTTTTAAAGCTTTACGAGTTGTTTTTGCTTAAAAAAGGATGGACGTTTTTTTCTTATTCGGGGATGTCCTTTAAGCAAAGCATGACTAATTTTTAAAGCTTCTTGACTGGTTTCAAGTGCTTTTCTTAGTTTCCAGACTTTTTTGTATTCTACCGACATTTCTGTCAAAAGGTGGAATTTTTCCAAGTCATCAGAGGTTTGTGAAAGTTTTGTTTGGATAGATTTAATGAGAGTAGGGTGTGACATTGTTTTATGCTTTAATTTGGAAAAAAAAACTATAAATACAGTATATATTAGAACAAATTATATACCATTCTCTTGTTTTTTGAACTACAAAAACCCTACAAATCGACTTTATTTCACCTTTCAATGAACTATTTGTCCAAATAATCTGAAAGCTTATAAGTTTTTTGATGGGAAAAAGGAATATCCATGTCCATTTTGGCCACATTTATGGTAATCGTGCCATTCGTTCGAATATCTATTGATCTTTTTTTCCAAGAACCATTTAAAAGCGCACCAATCTCTTTTAAAATCCCTTTTTTCATTAAGGGTACTTGAAAACGAATGGGAATTAAAAAAGAGTCATTTCCTGGCATAACTTGGTTTAATTCTTCTTGTAGTGTAGTTGTTTTTTCCTCATTGATAAAGATTTCGCTATATAAACCTGATAATTGAACAGAAATAGGCGAGGGATTATAAAATTGTAAATCTGCAATAAAGGTAAGGGAAGCTTTTTGCTGTAAATCTACTTTTTCAATGCGGATATTCTCTATCTTTTCAAAATAAGGGTGATCATATTTATCGAACACAAAGTAATAGGCAATGCTAAAGATTAAGACGCCAATCAGCATAAGACCAAGCACGATGGAAAGCAATTTATTTTTTGTCATAGTCGTAGATTTGCTGCAAAATAATATTTATTCAATAGAATCAATTGTTGGTTTCAAATCAAAACCTAATTTGAATAGAGACGATATGACAGAGCCGTGATAAAGATCACTCAAAAAATCAAATTTTTCACCTATTTTTGTTCTATGACATTGGCAAAAGAAATACTATACCTTATTCAAAAAGAAATGGTCATTGAATGGCGTCAAAAGTACGCGATTAGTGGTATTTTATTATACGTACTGTCAACGGTTTTCATTGTTTATATTTCATTTGTCCAAGTACAACCCAATGTCTGGAATACCTTGTTTTGGATCATCATTTTATTTGCTTCAGTCAATGCCGTGACCAAGAGTTTTGTACAAGAGAGTGGCAACCGAGAATTGTATTATTATAGTTTGGCCAATCCCTCTGCCATTATTTTATCCAAAATTATTTACAATACCTTTTTACTTTTACTACTCAGTTTGTTGTCCTATTTGGTCTTTGGATTCGTTGCAGGAAATCCTGTTAAAGTGCCCACTCAATTTTACTTGGCGATATTTTTAGGGAGTTTTGGCTTTTCCATTGCCTTCACTTTCATTTCGGCCATAGCCGCCAAAGCTTCCAATAGTTCCACATTGATGGCGATACTTAGTTTTCCCGTAGTGATTCCTATCTTAATGACCTTAATTAAGCTTTCCGCAAATGCCTTGGGTTTGATTCAAGATACCGCAATAAGCAAAGACATTATTATTTTACTAGCAATTGATTTGATATTATTAGCTTTGACCTTTATTTTATTTCCTTTTCTATGGAGAGATTAATGGAGCAGGATGAATGACCTGCTTATTTAGACATTAGAAGATTAAAGTCATTGAATATTGTATACTTACTTTTGAAAACACAAACTTATGATGAAACATTGGTGGAAAATTTTAGGCGTGCTTTTATTAGTATATAGTTTTGTAATCGGAATGGTTATTCCCTTAAAACCAGGAATTGCAAATGTGTACCCCTTTAAAGCACAAAGTGGGGAAGTCCTCAATTTAAAGGTAGTAGGCTACAACACTTTATACACTCAAGCTACTGGAAAGATCCGAGCATGGCTAAAAATGGATAATGAATTATCTCTTTTGGCTACAGAAGTAAAAGCGATTTCTGATAATGAATTAGCGATTAACTTCCAACTTCCAAGTGTTTTACCAAGCGAGAAAAAGCAAAATGAATTCGTATTAGTCGTTGATGATCCAGTCAATGGTGCCTCCGTATTGCCAAGTGCTGTTTTTATCACTCAGGAAGCGATAAGCAAGGCTCCGGCCGAAAGTATTTGGACGGCAAATCTCATTGAAAATTTGCATCAAAGAGAAGGGATGACCTATCCTTATCGAAATATACTTTCAGAAACAATTCGAAACACTTTTTATCATATTCCATTTTGGTTTGCGATGATGATCATTTTTGTTATATCCATGATTTATAGTTGGCGATATTTGTCTTCTTCTAATCCGGAATTTGACTACAAAGCCAATGCTTTTACACAGGTAGGCATCTTGTATGGAATTCTAGGTTTGATCACCGGAGCAATATGGGCCAAGCATACCTGGGGGAGTTATTGGAGTTTTGATATCAAACAAAATATGGCGGCGATTTCAATGCTTGTTTATTTAGCTTATTATGTTTTACGCTCCTCCTTTGAAGACGAAGAGAAGAAAGCTCGGATCAGTGCTGTTTACAATATTTTTGCCTTTGCTACTTTGATTCCATTGCTTTTTGTCATCCCTCGTTTAGTAGATAGTTTACATCCTGGAAATGGAGGAAATCCCGGCTTTGGAAAAGATGATTTAGATAATACCATGCGACTCGTTTTGTATCCTGCAGTCATTGGTTGGACCTTATTTGCGACCTGGATCGCTAACATTATTTATAGAATGCAAGTGCTCCGCGAAAAGGTTTTGGAAAGTTGAAAACCGAGAAGATAAGACTCATGAAAATACAGAATAATCGAACACATTCCTGACCATTTGGAACAAATGGTAGACATCAAAAAAATCTTATTACAAGAAGAAGAAACTTAATAAATTTGAATTTCGTACCTAACTCAACAAGAGCTAAAATAAAAGGCAATTTTATTTGTATAACTTAAATAATTAACCGAGTTTTGGCTCGCAAAATTTCAATAATGAAACGATTAATTCTAAGCTTACTCCTATTTTTTGTTTTTCCCTTGACTAATGCCCTAGCCCAAGGCGAAAATCCTGATTTTATGCGTAGCATAGGCAAAATATACGTCGTTGTTGCAGTCATTGTTTCTGCCTTTGTTGGAATTGTTGCTTTTCTTATTTTTTTAGAAAAAAAATTATCAAAATTAGAGAACCAAATTAATGACCATGGCAAAATCTAAGTCAAAAAAGATGAATCGACCTGCCGCAAAAGTTAGCTTCCTCGAAAGTGTAAGCTTAAACTTCGACAAAGCCGCCGCTCACACCGGCCTTCCAAAAGGGTTGTTGGAACAAATCAAAGTGTGTAATTCCGTATATCAAATGCGATTTCCGGTGAAAATTGGAAATACTTACAAAGTGATCGAAGCCTATCGGGTGCAACACAGTCATCACCGATTACCGACCAAAGGAGGAATCCGTTATAGCCAAAAAGTGAATCAAGAAGAAGTCATGGCCTTGGCTTCCTTAATGACTTACAAATGTGCAATTGTAGATGTTCCTTTTGGTGGAGCTAAAGGAGGAGTCACCATTTCTCCACGAGATTATACTCCAGAGCAGCTTC
>CAYTVR010000089.1:0-25632 GCA_964441245.1 uncultured Saprospiraceae bacterium
TTGAGGAGACTTACGACTTACCACTTACTACTTACTACTTACTACTTACCACTTACTACTTACTACTTACTACTTTTATCTTAGCGTAGCCTTAAAATTAGGGATGACTCATATTTTCCTCACTTCCTACCTGAATTATATCAATTTGCCTAAAACGTCTACTTTATTCCAAAAAAAAAACTTTCTAAAGTACCTTTCTTTGCGTTTCATATCTTATTTTTACTAGAACAACATTAAATAGGATATGCGCTTTTTCATTCTTCTAATTATTTCACTGCTCCCCTTTTTTGGTCTGACTCAATCTGAGATGGAATTGACGATTTATGCTCCAAGATATCAAGTGGATCATTCGCTACAACTTATTTTGGTACAAACGGATCTAGATCTATTAAATGCGAATATCACTGAGCCAAGTCCTATCACATTGATATTGGATCAAACCTATGAAATTTCAGAAACCATCAACCAATTCAAGACCAATCGTTCTTATCAGCTTAGCGCAAATGATGAAAACTGGACTTTGTATTTTACCAATGCTCCTATTATTCATCTACGACACGAACCCGATACCATCCCAAATGAACCTAAAATTTTGGGAGAATTCACCTATGTGCATCATGAAATATTAAAAAGTCCAATGGGCATAGAAATCCGAGGAGGTACGGCAACTATCTTCCCCAAAAAATCTTATAGCTTTGAACTTTGGACCGATGAATCGGGAACAGAAAAACGAAAAGAAGCTTTGTTTGGAATGCGAGAAGATGATGATTGGGTCTTGTTAGCCATGTACAATGAAGCACTTCGTCTCCGCAATTTTTGGACTCATCAACTTTGGCAAAAAATGCATACGCCTTATTATATCGATGAAAAACCAAACGCTGAAGCAGGAGCTGATTTTAAGTATGTCGAAGTTTTCTTAAACGAAAAATATCAAGGGCTTTATTTATTGGGAGAACCCATCGATCGCAAGCAATTAAAACTAGATCATTTTGAAGAAGAGGCTTGGAGCGAATTATATAAAGGGAAATACTGGCATGGTATCCTTGCATTTAATCAAGTAGGCGACTTTTGGAATGGTAGTAGACAATGGGGCGGATTCGAATTAAAATACCCTAGTCATAAAGATACTATCCGATGGAATTTTTTATATGACTTTGTTGAATTTGTGGTCAACGCAGAAGAGGATGTATTCCATAATAATATTGAAAATATAATCGAATTAGATAATTTTGTTGATTTCTATTTGTTACTTACGATGATGCGTGGTTGGGACAATACTTCTAAAAACACTTACTTGGCTAAACATAAACAGGGAGAAAAATACTTTTATGTTCCATGGGATTTTGATGGTGTTTGGGGGAAAAATTATCGTGGAGAATCTGTCGCTTCTACTGAAGGGTATCCCACCAATGGTTTACTAACTCGACTCATTACAGCCAATGATTGTAATCCATTTATCGACCGACTAAAAAACAGGTGGGATACTCTTCAAAATAGTCATTTTAATATCAACAATATTCATCAGCAAATTGATAGTATTTACGCTACCCTGCTTGATCATAAACATTATGAACGAGAAAATTTACTCTGGGATAGTATATTCAATCCAACATTAGCCGAAAGGAACTTCATGAAAGATTGGATCGCAGAACGTTTTCAAAAAGTAGATCAACACATCAACCAATTAGTATCACCAGATACTTCCAATTGTGATTTTATATCGAACCTAGAGGAGGAAATATGGGCTTCATCTATCCAAGTTTTTCCAAATCCAAGTAGAGGTCCTGTTAGCATTTCCACTACTCATACGGAAGCCATTTTCTTTAAAATTTTCAACCTACAGGGGCAACTTTTGTCAAAAGGTCAACTCAAAAAGGAAACCAGATTAATCGATTTACCAAATGGAATCGCGATCATTCATTTCCAATCTCAAGATGGTCATAAAAATGATGCTTTAAAGATCTTTATAGAATAGTTTTAATGATAATTCTGAAAGCGAGAATCATTGAATTTCGAATAACTCACTAATAGAAAATATCATCATTCAGCGCTATTCAAAATTCAAAATTGATTCGTTCAAAACTTTTTTTCAAAACGATCACAAGCATTTGGCATAATCTACTAAAATGGCTTCGCAACTACATAAGATAAAAGCATTTTTGTAAAATTCCAGTATTTAATTTCTTATATTTAAGAATTGAATGTCTTTCCCCTTTCTTAGACTCCTCATCACCAATAGTAAAATTATGAAATCTAAAACGCCCCTCTTACTTTTTGCATTTTCTCTATTCCTTTTTGTCCATCAAAATCATGCCCAAATCAAAGGCAAGTCAAAGGTCTTTTTGCAAAAGCAAATGCAAAATATAAGTTTTCAAAATACGGATATCAATGCTGATAATTTCTTTGATAAACAAGCAGCAAAAATGGGTCTCCGTTCGTCAGCAGAAATGCAATGGACCAAAACTATTGAAGGCGAAAATGGCTATCAACATTTCAGATACCAACAAGTCTACCAATCCATTCCCATACTCGGTTCTGCATACACCATTCATCAAAAAAATGGGATAGCTACGCATGCGAGTGGGTATTATTTACCGCTGATTGATCTCGATATAAATCCTAAAATTGATCCTGCCATTGCCATTGACAATGCCATGCATCAAATGGGGGCAAAAATCTATACTTTCGAAAAAAAACAAAGTAGTCTCTCTCTCTTTCAACAAAATCGGCCTGAAGCAAAATTAGTCATCATGGATCGAGCATATCCTCAGTCTTCTGAATCCTATGCTTTGGCCTATAGTGTTGAATTATCTAGTAGCGAACCATTAGATAAACGACAATATTTTATCGATGCCAATAATGGAAAGGTCATTTCACATCTTCCATTGCTGATGCATAACGCGGTACCTGCGCAAGGAGTCACTAAATATTATGGCACACAAAGTATCACTGTTGACTCTTTGAGTCCAAACAATTTTTTGCTTAGAGATCCAACTCGAAATGGGAATACCACTTTTAATGGTGATCAAGAAATCTGGTCTAATACCAGCAACAATTGGGATTTGACCAATGAAGATCAAGATGAAGTCGCAATTGACGCTCATTATTGTACCCAAGAGTTTCATGATTTCATGCTAGAAAAACTGAACTGGAACGGACTCAACAATGAAGGCTTGGCGATGAATATTGTTGTTCATGCAGGTGATTTTGTCAATGCTTTTTGGAATGGAGAATTTGCATCTTTTGGTGATGGTGATTGTAATCATGGACCCTTGACGACCTTGGAGGTCGTGGCGCATGAATTCATGCATGGTATCACCGATTATACTTCTGATCTAATTTACAGTAGTGAGTCTGGTGCGATTAACGAAAGTATGAGCGATATTTTTGGAAAAGCATTAGAGTTTTATACCACACCGAATGAATTTGATTGGCAATTAGGTGCCTCTTTTATAGAAACGCCTTATGCAGAATCTTTCCGTTCGTTTGAAGATCCTAATAGCCGAGATCATCCTAAATTTTATAAAGGAGAATTATGGGAAGACGGCGGAGGAGTCCATACCAATAGTAGTGTTGGCAATCATTGGTTTTACCAAATGGTCAATGGCGGAAGTGGAATGAATGAAGCTGGCGAAGCTTATAATATCGAACCTTTAGGAATGGATAAGGCAATTCAAATTGTTTTCTTAACGCAAAAATCATATCTGACGCCCAATTCAACTTATCCATTTTTTTATGAAACTTCTATAATGGCTGCTAAAGAATTGTATGGTGAAAATGCTCCAGAAGTTCAATCGGTCATGGAAGCATGGAAAGCAGTCGGACTCCCTCATAATCCTGGAGGCGGAGACTTTCTTGATCTATCAATTAGCTTTGCCGATCGATTTGTTGATGTATGTCTCAACAATCAATCCTTTAGTACAGAGCTAACCGTTACCAATAATAGTTCTGAAGATTATGTTCCAAGTCTTGATGCGGTACTAACTGTTTCTCCAGAAGGTGAAGACAATCTATTTTTTCCATTAACACAAGCCATCCCTGCTGGTGTATCTATTCTTTTTCCATTAAATGATATTTTATTTTTCAATGAAGATGTTAATAAAACCATCAATGCGACACTAGATATTTATGATGAAGATTTTCAAAACAATACTGCTTTTCAATTTGTAGATAATTCTCTTTACACCGATAATGACTTAAATATTTTTCCTCCCAATTTTTCGGAAACAAACTGTTACAACAATAAATATACCGCGCAATTTTTTATAGTAAACAATGCTTGTAATGATCTAGCCGCAGGTAGTAGTTTCGTTGTTCAACTAGAAAGTCCAAGTCTTGGTTTTACTTGGAGTACAACACAAACACTTCCTAACGATCTCCCCAGAGACAATTCTTTTATATTCGAAGAAGAGATTGATTTGGAACCAAGTGAAGATTATATCGTTAAGATAATTTTTGATGAAGATGTCAATCTAGAAAATAATGAAAAGCCCGTTCTCTTCCCCATTATAAATCCAATCCTAGATACTTATAATAACATGATGGATTTTGAAGATCCTAATATTGGACAAATCGGTTTCTTTGCCCATGACTACTTAGAGGTGGATGGTGAAAATGTTTTGGCTGTTTCTAGTTCCTTTGATGAGTTTAGACGACCTCTATGTCTAGAAATAGAGGATAATATTCAAAATAACAGATTCGGGCAAGCCGCTATCTTTTTCGTTTGTGCTGATTTAGCAAACATGGATAATCCCAGCCTAGGATTTGATTTAACACAATATAGAAATTCGGAAGTCATTGACTTTCCTGAGCTAGAAAACAATACAACGATTTTTAAAGCTTCTTGGACATCTGAAAATGATCATTTTGAACAGATTGTTTCTGGGCAAACCGAAGGTGACAACGTACACTATGACCTTCCACTTCCAGCACAATTTAAAGGGAGAATAGAATTTAATTTCTTTCACAACATTGGAGATCTTTACGATGAAAATTTTCTGGACTATGACGTCAGTCTATTAGACAACTTGACGATTCAAGATGAAGTAGTCAACATCAAAAACATCAATGATTTACCAATCAAAATTCAACCCAACCCATCCACTGGTTTCTTGTCCATCACTCATCCAGAAAGGCCACAAAGTTTAATCCTGCGAAGTGTGCAAGGACAAATCTTATTAAGTTTGAATCAAGCAGATGATATGTATCAATTAGATTTATCTCATCTTCCAGATAGCTATTATTTGTTGACCATTGGATATGGCAAGATAGGACAAGTCACAAAGGGAGTAGTCAAAATGACGCGTTAGTTCTTTGGTGTTAGGGTGTTCTAGTACTTTAATACCTGAACACCCTAACACCTGAACACTACTTAAACTGCTTTAGATCTTTGATGAGTGTTTTGATGTTTTTTGCTTTGGCTTCCTTTTGGAAATTTTTGGCTTCTTGTTGCGTTTTGAATGGTCCGATCATCAATCGATAAACCGTTTCTCCATTCAATTCAGAAATATTGACCAAAGTTGGTCGGCCAAATTTCCTTCGCATATCATTGGTATGAATCAATACATTTCCATATTGCGCATAGACCCCAACTTGTACTCCCCAACCGGCGGCAGATTGTTTGTTGACATCAAATTTAAATAATCCACTACCATTGACTACTTTCTTTTCTGGCAAACTGGTTCCTGTTCCATCTTTACGACGAAGCGCTTCTTTTACCGCTTTTAATGAATTCACTCGACCATATCCAAAACGAAGAGAATAACCAGTCGCCGCATCATAAGATTTGCTATCACCGATTTTATCAGCGGTTTGTTCTAAGATACTTTTGACTTCGGTTGCTCTTAATTTTGGATTCGCAGAAAGAATTAAAGCACAAACTCCAGCGACCAAAGGACAAGAAGCAGATGTTCCATTAAAGTGCCTGTACTCTCCGATAGGGCCTCTCATTTTTTTATCTCTAAACAGTTCATCCGATGAACCCGATTCAAAATTTGCACGAGCAGCAATAATCGGCCATTCGCCAGCAGGCGCACAAACAGAAATGCCCATTCCTCGATTAGAGAATTTAAAATGTTCATCAGCACTCGTTGTTCCGGCCACTGCAATCACATCAGGATGTGCTGCCCAATGATTGATAATTTCTTGGTTTTCATTTCCAACGGAATAAACGATCGGACATCCCAAACCACTTCTTCCTTTTGCATTAATCATCTCAGACAATACTCGGTTGTGACCTTCTTGCAAGCGATCATGTTCGGCTATCGATCCCCAACTACAACTGATAATATCGGCTCCTTGTTCCATACAGATTTGAAAGCATTTTTCTAAGCCTTGCCAAGAAGTGGTAGATCCTTGTAACAATACTAATGGAGAATTTGGGGCAACTCCTGTGATCCCTTGTCCATGCGCAATACCGGCGGCTAAACTTGCACAAGCGGTACCATGTCCTGATCGACCTCTGCCTGCCATATCTTCTGGAGGGAAAACCGCAGTCGCAAATTTCACATTGCCCTCATATACCGGATGATTGGGATCGAAGCTGCTATCGATCACGGCAATCGTGATTTTTTTAGAGCCTTTATTTCCTAATAATTTCCAAGCGTCTACAACTTTCATATCCGCTCCTTTTATTATTTTTCCTTTAGGTTCTCCCTTTACGGCACCCAAATTTTGTAAATGCCATTGATAAGCATACAAATCATTTTTAGGAAACTGAAAATCATGTTCTACCATTGGCGAATCATAATCCGGCATCACGGTGGCGACAATTTTTTCATTTTTAGCATCTTCTGCGTTCATTAATGCCAAACAACATTTTAAAGGATTGGGTGATTTTGACGTCAAGCGAACGATAGATTTATTGCGTTCAATTCTTCGACCTTTTCGATCATCTACTAGATGTAATTTCTTTAATAATGCCTTTCGGTCTTTCACTTTTGAATCTGCATCAAAATTAATTGTAATGATCCCGTTGGGTACGATCACTGATTTTTCTTTTGCGTCAAGCGAATAAATATGCGTACCTAGCAATACGTTTCTCGATTTTCGTACTTTGTCTAAAACACGATCACATTTAGCTCGACTATTGGCTACTTTAAAAACTTGAAATCCAGCTAAGTGATGCACTTCTTTTGCCTTTTGTAATTCTTTAGGAAGCGATTTTGCGGAAGGTTTTAAACGAACGCCAATGAGTTGACTACTTTGATAAGCGGTGATATTACCACTTCCAAAATTCACTGTTAATTTGGTAGCAGCTTTTGAAGAGGTACGCTTTTTTCTTGAAGTGACTTTTTTAGTTTTAGTCGTTGTTTTCGATTTGGTTTTAGCGGTTGTTCTTGCCATTTTAATAAAAATTTAGTTTAATTAGAAGTTAATAAATTTTAAACCAGATATTTACGTATTGACAAATATAAGAATATTTCAAGAATCTCCCAAGAGCTGATTTTTAGCTATTGACGTTCTTTTTTTAACTCAAATAAAATTTACTTTATAATTTTGGCTCTTCGACAAATCTTGTACATACGCATGTATGTGTATAGACATCCAAAAATATCGCGATTTAAACTTATTCAAAACTCGATCATTCAATCGTTTAAAATCCCTCTTTTCTTTGAGCAACCAACTAACTCAACAAAACATTTACGGCTGCGCCTTTTACTTCTTTAAGAAAAAATTCTTTAACGAGTCGTTTGAAATAAAGTGCAATTCGCATAAACACAATTGCCCAACCAAAAGTCGCTGCTTTCAAAACCCACTTGATGACCTTAGCTGCTAAAACAAGACTAAAATCGAGGCCATCGATTCTTTCTCTAGATGTGATTAGATGTTGTTTAAAATACTTTTTTGAATCCGGAGCCACCATTACGGTAGCGTCACAGTCAAAATCAAATCGACTAATAATGGCGACTTCTCCTGTTGGTGTGTGAGTTGTAATTTGGCGTTTACCGAAAAGGAAAGCCATTCCTTGTGCAAATTTATGCAGGCCTTCTCGTACTTCTCGATACAACATATGGACAAAATTCCTGAGCAAACGAATCAGTTTTTTAGCACCATCTAATACGAGTTCAATGATTCGTTTGATCCCTCGGATAATCGACCGTGCTAAACTTCTAATCCCAAAATAAATTCTACGAACTACATTCTTTTTCAGGTCTTCTTGAATTTCCTTTACGGCTTTCTCCCAATGTTTTTTAAACTCCTCTTTTCTCTTTCGGATCTTAGGATTTTCTTGAATTTCTTTTTCAAAATTCAAGACTACTTTATCAAAAGTTTCTCCTTCTCTAAATTCATCCAAGGACTTGATCATTTCTTCAAAAAAGTAATTGACATTCAACAACCAAGTGCCTTTATCCGCATCGAGTTGGTATAATACGAATCGTAATTTTAGTGCATCTATATCTTTATCAATTTCGCAAATAGAACTAAAAGTTCTGCCTCCAAAATCGCTATCTAGTACGCCATTATAATATCCATTAGTCCATTGATGTACTTGCAATAACCGAATCAAAAATTGATTATAAGGATCATCTAGTAAGGTCTTAAAAAAATCACTATCCTTTTTATTCAAGATTTCATTTGTAATTTTTCCATAAGCTTCTGTGGTGAGATATTCTTTCAATTCTCGACGAAATCTTCTTGGGATATTTTTAAGTTTATCAGAAAGTCTCTTAAAAACCTTATGCTTTTGTTGAATGGCTTTTTGAGATTTTGACAGGTCCGTATCAAAAGCAGTTTGGTCTTTTTTACGGGCTTCTTTCAAGTCAGCTACTTCCTTTTTTAAAAGGTCAATCAAAGCTTTCTGTTTTTTCTTTTGCTCCTTTAGTACATTTATTTTTTCGGATACACTCGTAAAATCATTGAGGAGTTGAGTCAGTTCTATTAACCTAGTTTCGTTAGTTTGAATTTTGTTAGCTTTCGCAAATTTCTCTTCTAACTCTTCCAATTGTTTTTCCGTTCTTTTTAAGGTTTTCTTGGTGGAAGAATGATTCGGATCCATTGAAAGTCTCTCCAACAATTTAGTTTTCGTTTCTTTTAGGATCACTAATTTTTGCTCATCATTGGGTAATATTTCAAAACCTTCCTTGAGTTTCTTTTGTTTTTTTTCTAACTCTTTTTTTTCTTTTCTCCACTCTTTGGGTTGTTTTTGTTCTGCTTGTAACTCAATAATATTTAGACTAAGATGTCCCAGTTTCACTTGCGCTTTTTTTCGATCTAAATCCTTTTCTTGAATTTTTTGTTTGAAAGCATCTTGTTCCAATTTTTGTTGAGCCATTTTATTTTTTAACTCATCAACAATGACGCCCATTTCATTTCGTAATTTCTCTGCTCTACTTTGTCGCCGCTTTGTTTTTTTAGTAATCACTTTTTTAATTCGTTTCGCATCAGCAGCTCCTAAAATTGATGCTTCTTTTTGAGGCATCATCGTTTTCATATCTGTTTCTATTTCATCCAATATTTGTTTTTCTTTCACTTTTTCTGCGTCAGACATCGCCTTTTCCGATTTTACTTCTTTTTTTAATTCATCTGTTAGGACTTCCTTTTTCGGTTGATAATTAAAGCAAAGCACACGTTCATCAAGTCGTCCATGTTGCCAAGCCGTTCGAATCATTTCTGGTACGTTCCCGGCTAATTCAATCAACTTCAAATGATCTTTTTCCAAAATCATCCATTTCCGTAAAGGAGCAAATATTTCATCAATCTGAAGGCTAGAATAAGCTTGATCGAAAGTTCCTGTGTATAATCCTAAGACTCCTAAGCGATAATAAATAACTCTTGAAATGATACTTTTTTCTCCATCAATCGGTAATTGTTCTATTCTAAAATCACCATCCATATCTATCAATAAATGGAGTAACTTTATTTCTAAACTATCTGGTTCAGTTCTCATTTCTAAAGCTAAATGAGGAGGCAGATTCATTCCTTTTTGCAACCAATTCAATTGTTGATATTCTTGTCGAAAAAGAAATAAAGCGTTTTGGATATTTTTTTTGGTCTGCTGTTCTTCCCTTTTCAAATATCCCAAATCTATCAATGGCTGCACATACTCTGCCTCTCGTCCTTCTTGAAAAGGCTCCCATTCTTTCTGCGGAATCAGGGTTGATAAAATTTCGGTGTTGATCATTTTCGTTTATTAATACATCCTGTTTGAATCATTTAGTTGAAATCGAATTCCAGCTATTTCGCTTTCAATAAATTAATACTCACCGTTGCCAATTCTGAGTTTGGAAATTTCGTGAAATGTTTTTCTATAGGAAACAATCCTGCCTCAGCGGCCACTTTATTAAACACTTCAATTTCGACAATGTATTGATCTGAAAAACCATGCGTTGCGTTGTAAGCGGTAGCAGCAGTTCTACCTAAATTCTTAGCGGTAAGTTTAGGAGAAATGGTATGTAATTCTATCACTAGCAATCCAAATTTTTGGACATAGGGTGACCATTTCTGTAAATGTTCTCGAAGATTATCTTCTACTTCGGTCGTTGAAATCCGTCGACCACGGAAAGCAAAAGCTCCATTAGAGCTACTTTTTCTATTAGGTGTTTTTTCTTTTGGGTCTGCCCAAATTCTGTTATGGTCGAGAAAGGTTCTAACGTTGAGCAAGTCGGGCAATTGAATCCCATAATTTTCATCCAGATCTTTGGCTAACAAATCCGGTCGCCCAATATCTCCCCAAATCAATTTTGCCCAAATATTAGCTTGAATAATATTGGCACGAGTTGCATTCAAAGCTGCTTTATTATAATCAGCTCCCACTAAAAATAATGGATGCTCCTCTAACATGGTTCCTCGCAACGTTCGTTTTTCAATCGTTTCATAAAGATGAATTAAAAACGCTCCATTGCCACAACCCATATCAACGATCCCTTTAGGTTGGAGTTCGATCGGTTGGTTAAAAAGACTAATAATAATTTCATCTACCACCTTAAAATAAGCAGAATGAGCTCCACCGCTTCCCCATACATTCATAGCTCTATCCACATGGATTTCTTTCGCTCCTTTCGGCAAATTCCAAAATATTGTGGGGTCTCTAAAAATCAATTCTTCTACTTTTCGAAAAGTTGGAATATAAGAAACGGTCACTCCATAAGCACTTGCACGACGAGCATAGAACATCCCTTTCTCAGTAAATCGATACGTGCCATTTTTCTTTTCAAACCACTTTAGATAAACAAAAACATCAAGTAACCTAGCAAAACTTTCGCCATCAGCATGAAATTCATCTGGACGGAAAGAAGCTTCCATAAAATATTTATGAAACATTCCATTCATGCCCAATGCTACGACAGTTGGTCCGACAATAATTCCTTCGATATGTTTTAAAATCTGATGTTGCACTCCTTTGATGGTAGGATCATCAGAAGGCGTTACACCATAATTATTTTGAAATTTTTTGAATATATTTTCCAATAACAAAAAGGGTTCAATTTCAAATTTTCGATGGTGATATTTCTCTGAGGATTGCATCAATTGCACTACCTCTTCATAAAGTGGAATGAATTGAAAAGCAATCTTACTTTTTTCATTCAGGCTAATTTGAATATCATTTTCATCCTTAATTTCATGACTTAACCAACCTTGAGAGGCCAATGTATGCAAAGCTACATTTAAATATCCTTCGTTGGCCCCAAACGTTTCTACTAAGGTTGATAAGGAAGTACTTTTACTTTTTAATAAAAAATCCAATACCCCTTTTTTGTGCAAAGCAAAAGCAGTCGGTGCCGTAACAATTCCATCTAAATGGCAAAAGAGGTCAGCTCGAAGTTTTCTTTTTTGTTCTTTAGTCACTTTGAATCGGTTTTAAAAATCACTTGTTTTAATAATCATTTAAATTTTGTCATCCAATATTTCTTCTATAAAATGAAAAAAAGCTACTCTTGATGATCTAGCTGTTTTCATCATTTCTTGATGTAGTCCAAATAATTCAAGTTCATCTGGAGTCATATTTTCTTTAGCAAAAACTACGGCATCTTGATCAAAATCCATTCGGGTATGTGCAACAATTTCTAGTTCATTTTTTTCCACTAAAGTGCTCCGAAGCTCTTCTCGAACCTTGGTTACGTCCATCTTTCCATCCGCATCCATAAAAGCTTGGATATCACCATTGATCGTGGTCACCTCAAGACTAGTCATGTCAACGACACCGTCTTTGATCGTTTCTAAAAGATTTTCTATTTTTTCTTTAAAATTGGACATTTTGGAGTTTTACGTATACTCAAAAATATAAATATTTTACTTATAGTCAGATGTCTCGCCTATTAATCTGCTTTGTATTCGTTATATTAATCAGTTTAGGTTATTTTTTCGAACTAAGCTCATGTATAATTCTCTTTTCTTAGATTTTACATTGAGCCATTTTATCAAAATTATGGAAATAGATCTAGCTCTAACAAATAAGTGCTTAGACATTAATACTGTCCAAGCACTTACTCTTTAATTTAATCATCAAAAGAATACAAGTTGATTATTTTGTAATCAACAACTTTTTTGTGATGTTTTGATCCCCCATTTGAATTTGAACAATATAACTGCCTTTTAAAAAATCTTTTTGTCGCAAAGACAGTTGATTGGTCTGACTTGGAATCCTTTGTTGATAAACAGATTGACCGAGTGCATTATAAATATTCAATTTAGCCGGCGCCTCCAATTCTTCATCAAAATCAATACTAAAATTACCCGTTGTTGGATTGGGAAATAGTTCAACATTAAGTTCTAAAAGATCGATGACAGCGGTCGTATTTACAATTTGATAATAATAAAAAGTTTCCCGTGAAAACGTCCATTCTGTTTCAGCCCAGTCCTCAGTAAATGATAGAATTAGATTATTATTGGCGTCATATTCATATTTACTTCTAGAAAAGTTTTCCAATTCTGTTCCATTTCCCACCTTGTATGTACTTAAGTTTGAGTTATTATCCTCATCATATTCATAGATATATTGAAAAACACTCGTCCATTCTGTTTCAGCCCAAAGGTCACGAGCAAATAATGTCGGATTATTATTCATATCATACTCATAAATTAATCGATCTGAAAACACCCATTCTGTTTCATTCCATAATTCAAAGGTTACTAACGATCGATTATTATTGGCATTGTATTCGGTAATATCTCGAGCATAATTGATCCATTCTCCTCCCTCCCAATTCTTTTGTAAAGAAAAAACTTCCTTGTTATTAGAATTATATTCCTTAATACTTCGATTAGCATTTTCCCATGCTGTTCCATTCCAATTCTGCTCTAGGATTAGGATGTTATTATTATTTACATCATATTCAAATATATATCGCCAAGTATTTTCCAGTTCTGTCCCATTCCAAACTTCCGTTACACTTGAAATTAGATTATCATTCGCATCATATTCAGCAATATTTCTACTTAAATACTCCCATTCTATCCCGTTCCATTTCTCAGATGTACTTAAGGTTAGATTATTATTGGCATCATATTCTCTGATACTTCGACGATCATTTTCCCATGCTGTTCCGTTCCAGTTCTGACCTAAGAATAAAATGATATTAGTACTTTCATCATATTCGTAGCTATCTCGATTTGAATCCTCCCAATTATCATCAACCAACTTCTTCCTTATTCTTTCAATCAGTTGATTATCCTGATCATAATAATATTCAGTCGAATCGGAAGAACTAGATATTGAATTAGTTCTTTTGGCTAGTAATAAATCGTTTTCATCTCTTAAGTTGGCGCTGTAAGTATTATTTTGATTTTGGTCTAAATCGATGCCTATAGTGCTTCTCGATTCTAATTGCTCCAGCTTTGATTGGGCACTACTGGAATAAGAAAAAAACAAAATGAGTAAAAAAGTAGACGTGTAAATGTTGAATAGTTTCATAAGCTTTTTTTATGGCGATTATACGCCGGTGAATGTATATTTTAACGAAAAGAAATAGATTAAAATAATTCTGCTTTCGCTGTTAAGCGAAAGATGTATTGTGCTTTTTCAACAAAAAATAATATCTGATTATTTTGTAATCAACAATTTTTTTGTGATGGTTTGATCTCCCATTTGAATTTGAACAATATAGCTACCTTTTAAAAAATCTTTTTGTCGCAAAGACAATCGATTGGTATGACTTGGAATGGTTTGTTGATAAACAGATTGGCCCAGCGCATTATAAATATTTAAATTAGCTGGCGCCTCCAATTCTTCATCAAAATCAATACTAAAATTACCCGTTGTTGGATTGGGGAATAGTTCAACATTAAGTTTTAAAGGATCGATAGTCGCAGTAGTGTTTATAATTTGATAATAGAAAAAAGTTTCCCGTAAAAACGTCCAATCTATTTCAGTCCAGTACTCATTAAATTCTAAAATCAGATTATTATACGCATCATATTCATAAGTAATCCTAGTAGAATTTTCTAATTCTGTCCCGTTCACCTCCTCGTATGTACTTAAGCTTAAATTATTATTGACATCATACTCATAGGTGTATCGAAAACCATTCATCCATTCTGTTTCAGCCCAAAGCTCACGAGTAAATAATGTTTGATTATTATTCATATCATACTCATAAATAAATCGAGTTAAAAACTCCCATTCTGTTGCATTCCATGATTCAACGGTTCTTAAAACTAGATTATCATTGGTATCATATTCTCTAGTATTTCGTTGGCCATTGACCCATTCTCCTCCTTCCCAATTCTCTTGAAAAAAGGAAATTTCATTGTTATTCGAATCATATTCTCTTGTCGCTCGAAAAGTATTTTCCCATGCAGTTCCGTTCCAAGACTGACGTATTCTTAGAATCATGTTATTATTCGAATCATATTCATAGGTATCTTGCCAAATGTTTTCTAATTCTGTTCCATTCCTAAGTTTAAAAATATTTGAAATCAGATTATTATTGGCATCATATTCATTAATATTTTGATTATACACTTCCCATTCAAACACATTCCATCTTTCAACTGTAATTAAGGTTTGATTGTTATTAGCATCATATTCCCTAATTGCTTGAAGATCATTGACCCAGCCTATTCCATTCCAATCCTCAGCTAGGTTTAGAATGACATTATTATTGGCATCATATTCATTAGTATATCGAAAACCATTCTCCCAATTATCATCAACCAGTTCCTTCTTTATTCTTTCCATCAATTGATTATCTTGATTATAATAATATTCAGTCGAATCAGAAGGGCTTGATAAGGAATTACTTCTTTCTGCTAGTAACAAATCATCTTCATCTCTTAAGTTGGCGCTGTAAGCATTATTTTGACTTTGGTCTAAATCGATACGTCTAGCATCAATGGATTCTAATTTTTCTAATAACTGCTCTTCTTCTGATTGAGCCATACTGGAATAGGAAAAAAATAAAATGAATAAAAAAGTAGACGTGTAAATGTTGAATAGTTTCATAAGCTTTTTTTTGGGCGATTATACGCTGGTGATTGTATACTTTAAAGATAAAAAATAAGTTAAAATAATTCCATTTTCGTTGGATTTAAACGGTTACCGTCAATGAAGAATATCAGACTTTACTAAAACCTATTGAACAAAGTAAGATTTAAAAGACCTTCATTCTCTAAATTCTTCTAGATTTTATTAATTTCATGCATGAGTAAATATTGACATTTCTAGTTGTTTGGTATTGGCGATTGGTTGGTTGCTCTTTTTGTACACAGAAAAGTGTATTCAATTACTTCTGTCTACTTCATTCAGCTATAATTAAAATGGACCTAATTTTTACATAAAAAAACTAAAAACTAGTTACCAAGAACAAATATCGAAAGTCAAGCTTGTGAAAAACTAATTTTTTAATCAACTAAATATTCCAATAATTATCGGGAGCTTGGCCTTTGAAATGAAACGAACTTACCTATGGAAGATTACAAAATAGAAGAGAATAAAGAATTAAGCCTTTGGGAGGCAATGATACCCGTTGTTGCACTCGTCATTTTATTGGCCTATAACGTGTTGGGTACTTTTGGTGATTACTCGATCGAAGGGCCCAATCAATTCGCCTTATTGATGGCAGCAGCTGTTGCGATGATCGTGGGATTTTATAATAAAGTGCCTTACAAAAAAATGATGGAAGAAGTAGCCGAAAATGTAAAATCAACTTCTGGAGCTATTCTTATCCTGTTGATGGTAGGCGCATTAGCGGGTACTTGGTTGATCAGTGGGATCATCCCTTCGATGATTTATTATGGTTTACAAATTTTAAATCCTACTATATTTTTAGCGGCTTGTGTAATTATTTGTTCGGTTATATCATTGGCCACTGGTAGTTCTTGGTCTACCACTGCTACAGTCGGAATTGCTTTGGTTGGGATTGCAGGTGCCTTGAATATTTCTCTGGGAATGACCGCAGGAGCTGTTTTGTCCGGAGCTTACTTTGGTGATATGTCGCCATTAAGTGATACGACTAATTTAGCACCAGCGATGGCTGGAGCAGAACTGTTTAGTCACATCAAATACATGTCGCTTACTACTGTTCCTTCCATAATTGTGACCATCATTATTTTCTTAATCATAGGTTTCACCCAAACCACCACTGGAGGTACGGCAGATCATTCTACCATTTCCAATTTATTGGCGGACAAATTCAATATCACTCCTTGGGTGTTTTTAGTCCCCATTGTAGTCGTCTTTATGATTGTGAAAAAAGTACAACCACTTGTCGCTCTTTTTGTAGGCACTTTATTAGGAGGTATCTTTGCAGTTATCTTTCAACCTGAGGTGATCAAAATAGTTAGTGGTGCGGAATCTGTCACTTTTAAATCAAGTTATATGGCCATCATGAATGCCATTACGATTGAAACTAAGTTGGACGCTCCAGATGAATATGCCAAATTATTCAAAGCAAAAGGAATGTATGGAATGCTCAATACAATTTGGTTGATTATATGTGCAATGGTATTTGGTGGAGTAATGGATGGAATCGGAGCTTTATCGAGGATTACTAAATCGTTGTTAAGTTTAGCCAAATCAACCTTTGGCTTATTCGCCAGCACCGTCGCCAGTTGCTTGGCACTTAACGTCACTGCCTCGGATCAATATTTAGCGATTGTCGTTCCTGGTAAAATGTTCTCGAAAGCTTATGAAGATAAAGGTTTGGCACCTGAAAATTTAAGTCGAACCTTGGAGGATGCAGGAACGGTTACTTCTGTTCTCATTCCTTGGAATACTTGTGGTGCTTATCAATCAGGAGTACTAGGCGTATCTGTTGCTGATTATTTTATCTATGCCATATTTAATTGGCTCAGTCCATTTACCACTTTATTATTTGCGGCTTTGAGCATCAAAATCAAGCAATTGGCGAAATAAAAAAATGCATTGAGCATTTATTCATAATCATCGGTCACCTGACTTGGTTCATACGATTCCTGTACGATTTTACTTCAAGGACTTCCTTGGGGGAAAATATCTTTTTTAATAAAAACTTCATCCGCTCAACCAAAAGCAATCATCTCTATCATATCCAAGCATTTTTCTCTGAAAAAATCAAATCTATTTCTTAAACATCATAATTACACATATTTGCAACATAGTTATAGTCTTTTAATAGGGATTTGCAACATATGCTCTTTCTTTCTCCAAATTATTAGTCCATATTGAACACTGAAATCAAGTTACAGCTAAAGACACCTATTAAGCTTGACTACATCCAAACAATTCTACACAATTTCACATCATAATAAAATAAATATATTCTTGGAGAAGGGCAAGAAAAAAACTGACATCCATAACTCTCTTATATCGTAATGATGCGTGTATTGGGACGGTTAGAATATACTTTTCTTTCCATCCTATATTCGCTGAATAACAAAGACCATTCTATGTATATCCATTTTTGGAGAACAAACATAGAAGGTCTTTTTTTAATTGTAATTAAGACTTGTGTTATAAGTAGGTTGCCCCACACAAAAACTATTTTTAAGATAGCTAAACATTAACAACTCGGTTATGATAAGTCATAAGAAGAGATCTGTTTTCTATCATTGAATTATTAAACCATGACACAACTTACATAACTTTTCCTCCTACGTAGACAGCGCAGTGGGGCACTCAAACGTGGGAGGATCTTTTGCATTAAAATTGATAGAAAGGATCTTTGATATTATGGTAATAATTATGCTTGCCTCTTCGTAAAACTATCGAAGGAGTAAAAGTATATTGTTAAACTATTTGAAGTAAATCTTCAGGATGTTGAACAATATATGATCTTGACGACCAAACAAATTCCAACATTTTTTATGATCAAAAGCAAAATATTTCCACAAAGCCCTTTTTCCAAAATACTATTTAGTAACGATGAAAGAATAATTTAACCATCTATACTGCCAGCTTTGAAGCTATATTTCGTTAAAAAGCCTCACTGCCCGCCTCAGGCGGACGCTTACGTTTTTTGCCTCATCTAGCTTCAAATCTACCTAGCCTAGATGACCACCTTATTTTTTCATCGTTACTTAATTAAAAATATTTTCACTTCAGGGAACTCTTCTTTTCATATATTGTTATAAGACTGAACACATGATACAGTGCAATCATTTTTTCAAAAAAAAGATGCTAGCTATCGTGCATTGACAAAATAAAATGAATAAAGTAAAAACATATCTAAGGCGGCGGCGATCAAATACATGCAACAACATGCGCTTGTCGTTTAACCGGAAAGACCTTCGGCTTCTACCCGAATAATCAAGGTTCGAGTCCTTGCAAGCGTACTAGACCAAATTGGTTTCGTCGTTCAACAGGAAGGACACCCGTCTACGAAACGGGAGATATGGGTTCGAGTCCTATCGAGACTACTAACATTTTAAATATACTTTTTAAAAGAAAAAAAATAATGAAAAATTTCATCACTTTACAACATCAGCTTCCGATTTTCATAAGCCCCGCTTACGGATACTGATTGTATTGTGCTCTTTTATAAGAAGCCCCGTAAGTTCTGCTTACGGGGCTTTTTTATTTTCTGGAAGCGATACATTTGGTGTGTTTACGCGCCTTGGACGCGTGGTTGTTTGTTGGTTCGAATCCAATCTTCCAGACCAAAACAATCTGTAATCTAATTAACGATGCAGGATAACAATAGATTTAATTTTATTTCTAGTAGTGGCTCAATCCGGTAGAGTACTCGCCTTGGACGCGAGGGGTTGTAGGTTCGAATCCTGCCTACTAGACAAAAAACGATCGGTGGTCTAAAGTATGACGCAGGACTAAAGGTTCTGAGATTCTAGTGCAAGTCTAGACAGATCGACTTTGGGGATATGCTGGAATGGTAGACAAAGCAGTCTTAGAAACTGTTGCCGAAAGGCGTGTAGGTTCGAGTCCTACTATCCTCACCAAGCCATTGTGCCAAACTGGAAAGGCAGCTAGATTGTGAATGTACATCGGAAACTTGTTTAGTTGACATCTCATTTTCATATTCACATATGAATTATTGCAGATATTGTAAGGCCAATTTATCACATATGAGAAAGAGAACCAAATATTGTGATAGAGCTTGTTATGTAAATGACCTGTCAAGAGTTAAAAAGACAGGAAAAGAAATAAAATGCGGAAATTGTGAAACTACTGTTTATAAATCTGTAGGAGTGATTAATGCATCTAAATCAGGTAGGCTTTTTTGTTCAAAATCTTGCTCAGTTACGTTTAATAACTCACATAGAATGGGAGATAAAAATCCTAACTATAAAAATGGGAATACAACGTACAGAAAAAAAGCATTAAAGAACAAACCGTTAATATGCGAAGTATGCGGTTATGATGAATACCCAGAAGTATTACACGTTCATCATTTAGATGGATCACATTTAAACAATAAACTTGAAAACCTAAAGATCGTATGTCCAACATGTCACGAGGTAATACATTTTTTAGAAAAATCAGGAAAGTTTTATAATAGATAAATATGTGCCATGTAGCATAAAAGTAATGTACCCGATTGTGAATCGGGGGAAGTGGGATCAATACCCACCTTGCGCATCCAATAATTCTTAGGTCGGTTCGATTCCGACATGGCTGACTATTTTATTAACCTGTAGTGTAAGGGTAACACACCGGACTTTGACTCCGGTAATGGAAGTTCGAATCTTTTCAGGTTAACTATTCTATTTGGTTTTGTGTTTTGGGGAACGTTTTATAAGGAGGAGTTGCTTTACCAATTATATTTTAATCCTAGTGAAACACCGTATCTGCTAAATTTAGCATCCAAAATATTAGAATTAGCAGTAGATGAAAAAAGCGAGTAAGACATCGTTGGCCTTAAGGTTAAAATTATCGAATGGCCAACATTATAGTCAAAATCAATTCCTCCTGCGAGGCTTAAACCATAAGTTTTCTTGTAACCTTCTATATTTTCCAGAGGATTATTTTCCTCACCATCAGATTTAATTTTTCCATTTACTTTAAATGAAATATTTTGGAATACACCACCATTTATGGCAATACCCAATCGCTTTTTTTGTAAAATATAGTGGCCAAAAGAAACGCCTAAATTTAGAGAAGAGTATTTATTGAATTGTTGAGTGGTCATGGTTTCTGATCCAATAATTGAAGTGTCACTTCTAATTTCTAATGTATTGCCATTATCATAAATGTTTCTTCTCAAAACGACATCTTCGAAAAAGAAGAGTTTAGGTTTTTCGTAACTATGATTAATTTCATCAAAGTGTATCGTATAATTTCCTCCAAAACTTAAGTATGATTTTTTATTGACAAACCAGTTAACTCCGACATCATAGGTATACGTTTCAAGAGCAACTTCTGAGTTTTCGCGTATCTCTTTATAATTCTCTACTTCGATATTTTTGGCACTCAAATGTTGCTTGGTTATTGCCATACCGGCATTAAAAAAAAGTTGTAATTTTCTCTTTGTGCGAAGAGGCTTAATGAAGGGTTTTGGATAAGTTTTTTCTAGTTTTACTCTTTTCGCTAACGACAAATCATCTGGAATTAAGTTAAATTCCAGATGGGGAAGTTGTAATAAATTAAAACCATCAGTTTGTAGTGGAACTTTCTTAGATTTAATTTCTGGAGGTTTCGGTTTACTTGCCCTATTTTGTTGATTAAAATTAGATGGAGTTACGGAAAGCTTTGTTTGACCAATTTTATCTTCTTGATTTACATTAGATTTAATTTCTTTTTCCTTTGATTCAGTCGCTATATTTTGTTGATAGAGATGACCATTGTTATCACTTTTCAGAATAGTACCTAATGTTTTACTTTTCTTGATATTGTTAATTAAAGAATTTTCTAATTTTTGATGAACAGCAAGGTTTTCTTTTTTTACTCCAGTAATATTTAATGTTGATTTAGTTTTTTCAACACTATTCGACCTAGCCACTAAACCTGTTTGATCCTTATATTTTTGAGCGGTTGTTATCGTATTTTTATTCGTATTGTTTTTTAGCACATCGGTATTCAGAGTTATTTGTCTTGATTCTTCCTTTTGAAAGGGCGTTTGGGTTTGAGCCAAATCTGATTTACTATCACTCATCAACCAATAAGTCATTGATGCCGAAAATGCCAAAAATACAACTAGCATACCGCCTTGAAAAAACTTTTTCCACCTTAGCTTCCTTTGTTTTTCTAACATCGCCTTCCATTCCGTACTTAAATCAACAGGTGATTCATACTGGCTAATTTTTTTCCCAATAAGGTCAAATTCTTCTTTCTTCATAATAATAATAAATCGTAAAACTAATCAACAATAAACTTGTATGCTTATGCTTATATGGTTTTTCTATTTTGAAGCAATTGATGATCTTTAAGTTTACTTCTTAATAATTTTTTAGCTTTGGATAATTGAGATTTAGAGGTTTGATCAGAAATATTGAGCTGTTGGGCAATCTCTTTGTGCGTATACCCTTCTATTACATAAAGGTTAAACACCATACGATAACCAGGTGGCAACTCTTTTATTTTTTCTAATAAATATTCTTCTGAGATCGTTTCTATTTCAATAGATTCTTCTGGTAATTCTTTAACTGAACCTTGGTTATCATCGATATTAACAAATTTTATTTTTCGTTTTCGAATGACTTTTAAAGCAGTGTTCACTGCTATTTTTTTTATCCAGGATTCTATATTTCCTTTATTCGAATCAAATTGATGAATCTTCCTAAAAACTAATATAAAAGTTTCTTGCAAGATATCCGAGGCACCAAAATCTGGTTGCTCATATCGACGACATACGGTCATAATCAATGGTGCATACCTTTCAAATAACACCTCTTGACATTGGGTATTTCCTTGGCGGCAGCCATCAATAATTTCTTCCGTACTTTTCTTCTTATAGTTGTAAAAAATCAAGTCAACAATTTTCATTTATTTTCCATTTAAAGAAAATTCACATAGTTCTATATTTTAAAGTATAAAAAAAGCTGTAGAAAAATAGTAAGCTAGACTCCCAGCTATATCTGCTCCTTAATTATCGAACTTCAATTAATTTCGTAGTAAATGAACCAGACAAATCATATACCTCTCCAGTTCCAAGACTATCAATTATACTTCCTATCACCTCTACATAAGCAGTCGTGTCTGTTATATTACTCACGGTACAAACTACTTCAACTCCACCATACGGGTCAAAAATGGAATTAGGCTCTGTGTCTGGATCAGAGCCAGCAGCGACCCAATCCATGTATGCATTCCAATCTTCATTTGAAAAAATATGTACACCAAACACGTCATAAGATGCCTCCTGAAGCTCCATTTCATCTTCGCTAAGAGGGTCCCATAAAGCTGCAAATTTTGCACCTGGGGCTCCTACTAAGGATGAATTCATGATCAGGCTATAATTTTCAACTTCCAGACTAAGAGAATCCAAAAAGAATGTTACTAATCCTGATGTGTTAATCCTCACTTCTTCTACCGGAACCTCCGGTACATTATCTATAGTAGTAGTTATACTTTCTTTATTACAGGAAACTAAAAAAGCTATTCCTAAAAAAGCTATTGTAGTTTTAAATAATTTCATTTTATAATATTTTACTTCTTTCCTTTGATCTTATATCTCTTATATCCCTTTTTATGATAGAGGTTGCCTGAGTTTGAAAAAATAATTTTTTCATTAAATCATTTACCCCATCACTTTTATATTACTCATGGATATTAAAAATGAATATCAGGCCTTCAGCTTTTTTTATAAACTGACCGAATCGTGTTAAATTACAAATTATTAAGTATCCCTTAATGTTGATTAACGACAAAGGTTTATTTTGATTGGTTTAAAATAGTGTTTAGCTAAACTCTAGTCATTTGTTAGTAGTTGCTGGTTTTTAGTCTTCTTTAGGTGTAACTTTTGCAACTTTAATTACTGCCTAATAAACAGGGCAAGAGTAATTAAAATAGATTCGCTTTTCTGCTTACTAAAGATAAGCAACAACTAAAAATGGCTAAAATCGAGTTTAGCAAAGTGTCCGTTAAATAATTAGATTTTGTCATTTTATGTAAATAGAAACTCATTTGTATTATGCCGACATAAGCTTGTAAGCAATTTAGGTTTTTAAAAAATGGAAAATTTCGATCTCCCTAAAATCGAAATTTCCATTAAAGATCAAGAAGTATATTTAATTTTTAATTACTTTAAAATTAGTTTCAAATGTATTGTTGAAACATTTAACAATATATAGCCCCGAAGTATGTCTAGCAAATGAAAGATAGGTATTCAAACCTCCTGCTACATACCCGATGCGATGAGCATCTAACAGTCTACCTAGATTGTCATAGACTTCGATTTTTACATCATCAGACGAACTAAAATTTTCACCAAATTCAACAACTAATTGATCAGAGACCGGATTGGGGAATACTTTAATGTCCTTTGAAGGAACAACATCAATGGTATTGGTCAGATCATCATTGATACAAAAATCTTCTTCTACCTCACTTCCAAAATCGCCATCATTAAACACTAGTGAATCTGCATTTGAATCCAAAAGTGAAAAATTACCATCTCCATAATTACAGCATATTCCATCTCCGAATTGGTCATAGAATTTTAAGGTATAACAAGTCCCATTCTCTAAACATAATTCATCTGTAAAGACATTATCGATAGTAAATGAGTAATCTCCAGAAGCTACTAATTCATTGTTTGCTTGATTGTATATCTCCCAACGATTTTCATTAGGATATTGATCTGGAGTAAAAACCAAACTGACCAATTCACCTGTATCTTCTAAATCAGAAACAAATAAGAGTCCATTGTTATCACTTATAGCATCTTCCTGACCATTCACCCTTATTAATTTAAGCGCTATTTCATTATCTTCTGCTACTAAATTTTCACTCACTATTATGGTTAAAACTTCATTAGACAAGTAAGGGATAGAAACATTATTTTCAATTGTTTCTACTACCAGTCCATTTACTTCAACTTCTATTGCCGTATTATTGAAAGCAGTTTCACCCAAGTTAGTAATACTCGCTTCAACTTCTATTCTACTACCACAAAGCGGCTTCGTATTAACTAATCCTAATTGAGCTTCCAAAAGGTGAAGTTTGCTCAAAACCAAATCCAAGGTATCATTTAACCGATAGCCATCCGTTGGGTGAGCAACCACCACAGATAGATTATAATCTCCAATCATTGAAAAGTCTTGTGGAATAGAAAATTGAAATTCCTTGTCGGTTAATTTACTTAAGGTATCGGCTATGGTCATCGTCTCCTTTAACTCACCATCTACCAAAAGAGATAATTCAAAATTGTTCATATCCTCTAAGCCACTATTTGAAATGCTCACAGAGACTAATTCTTCGGCTCCTAATGTTGAGGAACTTTGAGGTTCAAAAATTTCTGATACGCCCAAGTCATAAGTCGCCTTAATGTCCGCCCAAAAGGAAACCCATGGCCTTGCTTGTTTAATGATTAATTGGTCTTGAGCAGTTACCTTATATTCTATATCCATACCAAAACCTTCTGCTCCTACCACATCATATAGTATAGCGAACTCATCATGAATGACTTTTAAGTAATCTCTCATTTGGTTCAAATATTCTTCTCCCATCACCAGCTCATTATCCTCTACCAAATTAGATTCTCTAATAACATTGTAGCCTGCAGCAGGATCCTGATACAAGATTAATTCTTCAGGTATAGAATTCTCATCTGGATTCGTGATCAATGATTCTCCCACTTGCGTATTCAGATAAAAAGTATTGTTTGTATTGTATATTGGATCAATACTAACCCCTACTCCATTTGATTTTTCTTCTTGAAAATTAGGGTGGCATAAGAGTCCCATAGCAGCGATATAATGATCTACTCGATAAAAATCACGTTCTTCAAAGGCTCTAAAATTCCACATACTTGCGTAAACTTGTTTGACTGATTTCGACATGTGGCCTTCCCACGGATGTTGGGTTTTAGAAGTATATAATCCTGCTCCACTAAATCCTGGTAAATCTTCATTGTTCGTACTGGATCGACATCTAACTGACGTTCCTGTTGGAAAAGCATCATGCATTTCTTGTAACTCATCCAACATCCACTGAGGCATTGGTGCATCTTTAATATCTTTTCTAAATTGCTTAAGTTTTTCTATCCGAGTTTCTAAATCATTTTTAAAATTCGAATCAGATATCATGTCTTCCACTTCTTCATAGAAATTATTGAACTTCATAAATTCATCATAAAAATAAAATGGTATCCCAAATCCATT
>CAYTVR010000090.1:0-24878 GCA_964441245.1 uncultured Saprospiraceae bacterium
GCCAATGCTGGCAAACATGTGTGGTGTGAAAAACCAATGGCCATGACAGAAGAAGAATGTGCGGCGATGATCAAGGCTTGTCAAGCGAATAAGCGACAATTGACGATTGGTTATCGAATGCAACATGAACCCAATACGCAAGAAATCATTCGTTTTGGAAAGGAAAAAACTTTTGGAGCAGTACAGCATGTTTCCGCTGCAGCGGGATTCAATGCCAACTGGGAAAATGAAAAAGGAAATTGGCGATTAGAACGAGATAAAGGAGGTGGAGCCATGTATGATATGGGAGTTTATTGTTTAAATGCCGCTCGATATGCAACTGGAGAAGAACCAGTAGCTGTTTTTGCTCAAGAATTTAATCGGGATCCAATTGTTTTTGCGAAAGCAGATATGACGACTAGTTTTCAATTAGAATTTCCAAGTGGCGCGATTGCGAATTGTGTGACTAGTATCGGTATGAACGTTAATTATCTTAATGTAACCGCGACTGAAGGTTGGTACAACCTATCTCCATTTCAAAAATATGATGGCATCAAAGGGGTTACTAGTAAGGGACGATTAGATCAAGTGATTCCCAATCAACAAGCCCAACAAATGGATGATGATGCTTTAGCTATTCTTCAGAATAAAGCAGCATTGGTGCCAGGAGAAGATGGTTTAAAAGATATTCGACTCGTAGAAGCCATTCGTTTGTCAGCTCAAAAAGGATGTCGAGTGGTCATATAAGAGATGGAATATGGAATATTCATTGCATCAATATCGAATATCCATTGAGAAATACGAATCTGCTTTTGAATGCTCAGATTCTATCTCGATTCTAAACCACAATAATTGCCTAGAAAATAAATCTTAGTTATTTCTTTTAGGATGTTTTCTATTGAAGATTGGATATTGCTTATCAGATATTTTATATTTGCAGCCTTATCCATAAAATCAAGATATTTTTTAATCAACCTTATCAATTTAAAAAGATGAAAAGACAACTTATTGCGGCTGGAAATTGGAAAATGAATAAAAACTACGATGAAGGCCTCGAATTGGTAGATGCTCTTGTTGAAGGTACAAAGGCATCAGATGCGATCATGATTTTAGGTACACCTTACACTCATTTGAAAGCAGTTGCAGACCGACTAAAGGGAGTGGATCACATTAAATTGGCCGCACAAAATTGTCATGTGGAAGAGAAAGGTGCGTATACTGGAGAAATCTCTATTGACATGATTCAATCGGTAGGAGCAGAGTATGTGATTTTGGGACATTCAGAACGTCGACAATATTTTGCAGAAAGCAATGAACTATTAGCTCGCAAAACCGATTTAGTTCTCTCCAAAGGCTTGACTCCAATATTTTGTTGTGGAGAATCATTAGATATCAGAAAAGCGGAGGCACATGTTGCCTTTGTTGCCGTACAATTGAAAGCGAGTCTTTTCCATTTGTCTCCTGAAGATTTTTCTAAAATAATCATTGCTTATGAGCCGATTTGGGCCATTGGTACAGGCGTAACGGCAAGCCCTGCACAAGCACAAGAAATTCAAAAAGAAATCAGACAATTGATTGCGGATAAATATGGTGCAGAAATTGCAGATGGTACAACGATCCTATATGGAGGAAGTGTAAAACCAGCCAACGCGAAAGAATTGTTTAGTCAAGAAGATGTTGATGGTGGTTTGGTCGGAGGAGCTTCTTTGAAGCCTGAAGATTTCACAGCTATTTATAATTCATTTTAACAAAAAATAGTAGAATATAAATATAATAAAACAAGGTTTTGGAGCGTATTTTATGATGTGATTTAAAACCTTATTTTATTGGTCTTTCTATTGCGTAGTACCCTGTAGTCTAGATTTTATAATCTTTTAGCTAGATCTCTAATTATAATTTTGAATAGTCCGCAATCGGTAAATATCGCGATTTAGGACTATTCAAAATTAAGGCATTTAAAATTTATATTTTCAGCATAGTAATTCACTTAAACAACAATTTAAAATTTAAAAAGGTATGATTAAATTAACAAAAATTCTTTTCGCATTGTCCTTATTAGTGATGGCAACCGCTTGTAATAATGATGATGATTCAGACACGGATACTGGTGATCTTATTGGAACTTGGGTAGCTGTTTCTTTTGATGGTGATATCGAAAGTTCTACAACATTTGATGGTACATCAACTACAAGTGAGGTAGATATACTGGGATCCAATCTTAATTACAAAGTTACTTTTACAGAAACTGCTTGGACAACCTCCGGTGGATATGATGTAACGACTACATCAACGGTAAATGGGATGAACTCAAGTTCATCCACTTCATCTAACACAGCAGTTTCAGGAGTGGGTACCTACAGTACAGACGGCAATTTGATGACGATCGATGGATCTTTTTTTGAATTTGAGTCAAACGGCGTTCCTGTAGCTGGGACAAGTGGACCACAAGAAGCTATGTTTGAAATCAATTCAGATGGAGAGCTAGTCTTTTCACAGGATGAAGAAACGAGCACTGATCAAAATGGTGTGATGTCCACTAATAAAATTAAGACAAATTCTACTTGGAAAAGAGAGTAGGAAGATGTTTTCAAGAAACTTTATTCTTTTGAATATTAGTATTCTTATTAAGAAACGCGATAATTGGTTTGACTGATTATCGCGTTTTTGTTTGATATTCCTCCATTTTTATGACTACTTTTGCTGGATACAAACATTTAATATCAGCCATGAATATTAGAATTATTCTACTCTTTTTATACAGTCTTTTTTACTTTATACATGTAAATGCACAGACTTTCAACAGACAAGATTCTCTAAGAGGAACCATTACTGAAGAACGCGCTTGGTGGGATTTAGTATATTACCATCTAGAGGTAGAAGTCTTACCAGAAGAGAAAAAAATTATCGGCAGTAACGTTGTGCAATATAAAGTCCTTTCAGCTCATGACGTGTTGCAAATAGACTTGCAAGCGCCTTTAAAAATTACAAAAATAGAACAATGTGGCAAATCTTTATCTTTCACCTCTGAAGGTAATGCCCATTTTATTCAGCTTAAGCAAAAACAAAAAATAGGAGAGATCAACTCCTTGAAGATTTCGTATGAAGGTCATCCAAGAGTAGCTAGACGAGCACCTTGGGATGGAGGACTCAGCTGGAAAAGGGATCGTGGTGGAGAACATTTTATCGCTACCTCTTGTCAGGGGCTGGGGGCAAGTGTTTGGTGGCCTTGTAAAGATCATATGGCTGATGAAGTAGATAGTTTATTGATAAGTGTGGAGGTGCCAGAATATTTGACAGATGTTTCCAATGGACGATTACGAGGTATCGATACCAATCCGGAAAAGAAAACAAAGACTTATCATTGGTTTGTCAACAATCCAATCAATAATTATGGTGTTAATTTAAACATTGGAAATTACGTTCATTGGAATGAAATATTTCCGGGAGAGAAAGGAAACTTAGATGTCGCCTATTGGGCCTTACGTGAAGATGAAACAGCTGCCAAAAAACAATTTCAAGATGTTCCAAGAATGTTGAAAGCATTTGAGCATTGGTTTGGGCCTTATCCTTTTTATGAAGATGGATACAAATTGGTGCAAGCACCTTACTTGGGTATGGAGCATCAAAGTAGTGTGACCTATGGCAACCAATTTACCAATGGATATCTGGGACGAGATTTAAGTGATACTGGCTGGGGCCTAAAATTTGACTTTATCATTATTCATGAATCTGGACATGAATGGTTTGCTAACAATATTACACATCAGGATTTGGCGGACATGTGGATTCATGAAAGTTTTACTAACTATTCTGAAAGTTTGTTTGTAGAATATCATTATGGAAAAGAAGCGGGACAAGAGTATGTGAGAGGGACTAGATCGGAAATTGAAAATAAGCAGCCGATGATTGGTCCTTACGGAGTGAATTTTGACCATTATCCCATTGATGTATATTACAAGGGTGGTAATATGTTGAACACACTCAGAACCATTGTCAATAATGATGAAAAATGGCGTGGTGTACTAAGATCCTTAGGTGAACGCTTTTATCACAAAACGACTAATTCCACTGAGGTGGAAAATCATATGGCGCAATATCTCGGCTTGAATTTACAAGCGTTTTTTGATCATTATTTACGAGATAGGAGAGTCCCTACTTTTGAGTATTACTTCAAAAAAGAAAAACTATTTTATCGATGGATCAATGTGATTGACAGCTTTGACATGCCTCTTGATATCACCGTGAATGACGAGAAAATGCGAATCAGTCCTTCCTCAAAATGGGCAGAATTACAAGTTGGCGGTAGTGCACTTTCTGTCGATCCGAATTATTATATTAGTGTTTTGAAGAGTAGATAATTTGGTCCAAATTACTTTCATTGATTGTCAATCGGCCCAATCAAGTTTACATCGCCAATTAACTTGGAATGGCTCTTTTTCTCCTAAAACGAGCTTATTTTGATCATTTTAGCCTCTAAAGTAGCATCAAATAATTGATCAAAAGTATAACTTTTTTGAATATTGTTAGCAAATTAATTCATTTTTTGTAAACAAAAACCTATCTTGCGGTGTGATATCCCCAAATATTACAATAATTTGATTTAGGAATATTAAAGTGGATTGAAATATCCATTTTGAATGATAATACACCAAAGTGGTCTTACCACTTGACAAACATCTTATATATGAATCCGAATATCGTTACTCAACGATTTATAAAATGCCATAATAAATTGAGAGAAGACAATCGAGTGAGATCTAGTCGCCAATTTGCAATGTCATTAAATTACCTCCCTCAAAGTTTAAGTGAAATTCTAAAAGGTCGACGGGATGTAACGATTGAGCTTTTGCGTAAAGCAGTTGAATTTTATAAGATCAATCCTGTGTACGTTTATACGGGAGAAGGACCGATGTTTATGACCGAGGAAGATCATAAATCTTTCCGAGTTTTGACTATTGTGACTAATGCGAAAGATGATGAACGAATTGTTCATGTACCGATACCTGCGCATGCGGGATATGCTGGAGAACTGACTGATCCAGTCTTTGTTCAAAAGTTACCTACTTTTACGCTTCCTGATTATAAGTATAAAGTCGGAACACATCGCTCATTTGATGTCGCTGGTGATAGTATGGAACCCACTTTATTCGAAGGGGATAAGGTAATTTGTAGCTATCTCGAACCTACACTTTGGGAGACCTCGATTAAGGACAATTATGTTTATGTGATCGTTACAAGAGGAGATGTGGTTGTTAAGCGATTACATAATAAGATTAAAGAGCGTAAGCAATTAGAATTGTTTTCTGATAATAACTTTTATCAACCTTATAATGTCAACTTAGGCGACATCCGGGAGATTTGGTATGTTCGTGCTAAGATTAGTCCATTTTTGCCTTCGCCACAAAATATTCAAATAACACTTCACGAAGAGATTCGCCAGTTACAAGGTGTGATCAATAAGCAAAATGAGCTAATTGAAAATATGAATCTCATGGTAGAAAAAGTATTGTCCAATTCGAATGGAGAAGCTTAGAGCATGTTTCATTTTAGTTTTCAGTGAAAATCATTAGTCATTTTTTTTGGCGAACTAAAAAATCAGGCATTTAAAAATCATATTAGATCTAACGTGTTATTTCTTAAATGAATTTAAATGCCTTAGGTACTTTAAAAATAAATAATCCAAAGCCTCCAACTATTGGAACTCCTCTAATAAAACCCTTGTTGAGGGAGTATGAAAAATATAAAGCACGAACGAAGAATTAGTAAATTTTTAAGTCTAGTATTACGTCATCAACCTGAAAAAATTGGTATTTCCCTAGATGAAGCAGGCTGGACCCAGATTACTGATTTACTCACCAAAATAAATGAATCAGGTCTTTCTCTTGATTTAGAAACATTGAAAAGTGTAGTTGCCAATAATCAAAAGCAGCGATTTAGTTTTGACGAAAAAATGGAGAAAATTCGAGCCAATCAAGGGCACTCCGTTAATGTGAACTTAGGTTATCAAGCCCAAATTCCACCAAATATTTTATATCATGGAACCGCGACTCGTTTTAAAGCGTCTATTCTATCTGAAGGCTTGAAAAAAATGAATCGACATCATGTACATTTAAGCGAAAGCATAAAGACGGCAAGTGCAGTCGGAACAAGACATGGAAAATTAATCCTTTTAAAAGTTTTATCAGATGAAATGCAGCGTGATGGATTTAGTTTTTATCAATCAGAGAATGGTGTTTGGTTGACGGATCATGTACCTGCTAAATACTTAAGGGAAGTTGCAGGGGACTAAATACTAAACAATTTACTCCTCAGAAACCTTGAAAAAAACCTCCTCTACTAATCATCTGTTTTGAAGAATTCTATTAGATACAAAGAAAAATCAAATAATGAGTGAAACCCAATTCTTGAAAGAAATATTTAAACCGGAAAATTTTTCAGCAGAGGAACTAAAATTGATTGTGGCACAATTCAAAAAAGTTGAATTGAAGAAAAATGATTATTTTATAAAGGAACACAAAATTGCCAACTATTATTTCTTCTTAGAATCAGGTTTTGCGCGTTCCTATGCAATTGATTATGAGGGTAATGACATAAGCACGAAATTTTTTACAAAAAATGACATCATTATTGATTGGCATTCTTATTTTTTAAAAACACCTTGTAAAGAATATATTCAAGCTGTTACAAAGTGTGTTGCTTGGAGAATTTATTTTGATGACTTTATGAAATTGTTTAAAATAGAATCGTTTCGAGAAGTTGGGAGAACTAGTCTTGTAAATAATTATTTTGAGCTAAAAAATCATACCGTTTCCATGATTACAGACCAAGCTAAGGAGCGTTATCTAGCTTTGGTCAAGCATCAACCTGAAGTCATTCATAATGTTCCACTAAAACATATTGCGACTTATCTTGGAATTACAGATACTTCCTTGAGTAGAATTAGAAAAGAAATTTTAAAAAAATCAAAATAATTTTGCAATGATTTACTTTTCCGATTTAGTACCTTATTGGGTTTCCATTTTATTTTTAATAGTCATACCTATTCCAATTATTTTGATAGCGAACCTTGCAAAAAAAGGGAGTCTCAATGTTGAAAAAGGCAAGAAGAATCAATTTATGGTTATTCTATTTTATAGCCTATACTTGGTCTATGTCAGTATTGCTAGTTTTAAAGGCTTATTTGAAGAGGCGACTTTACCACCAAAGATTTTGAAATTTACAATGATACCATTATTGTTATTTTTAATGGTTATCATATTTAATAGTAAGCCTTATAAGAGCATTCTAGAAAAATTAAGCCTATCAGATTTAGTTCGGATACATATTTTTAGATTGATTGGTTCTTTCTTTCTCATTTTAGGTTTTTACAAAGTGTTACCTACTTCTATTGCATTAATTGCAGGATTGGGCGATGTGATTACTGCTCTGACCAGTATTTTTGTAGTCAAAATCCTTCAAGACAAGAAAGCTTACGCTAAAAAATTAACCTTTGCTTGGAATACTTTTGGCTTTCTTGATATTGTAGCCACTTCTGTAACTGCTTTTGCTTTAACCAAATTGTCCATTGAAACGGGGTCACAGGGTGTTGATATCTTAGGCGTTTTCCCGTTTTGTTTTATACCTGCATTTGCCCCCGCAACTATTTTATTTTTACATATTTCCATCTATAGAAAACTGATAAAGCAATAATTTTTCTTAAAAAAATACATTTTCTTTCCTTTCTTGTCATATGACAAGATTATCCAGCCAGCCTGCTCCTATATTTGTATCATATTAATTAATCATTAAAAACTTTTACAAATGAAGGATCTAAAAAATTTCATGATGATATTCAGATTTGAACCAAATAATGAATATCAACCTACTCAAGAAGAACAATTAGCACAGCAACAACAATGGGGAGCATTCATTGGTAACCTTGCCATTAAAGAAAAATTGGTCGGTACGAATCAATTAGGTTTTTCAGGCAAACGAATTGGAGCAGACTTATCTGTTACCGAAGGGATTAATATCGCTGAAGGTAAAACTTTAGGAGGCAATCTGATTGTTCGAGCAAAAACGATTGATGAGGCGGTAACAATGGCAAAGGGTTGTCCAATTCTTAACATGGGAGGAACTGTTGAAGTTAGAGACATCATCCCGATGTAAGCGCATTAAACTCATCCCGTACTAACTAATTTTTTAACTTTAATTTTTAACTTTTTTAAAATGAATAAGAAAATGATTTTATCAATTATCGTCGTCGCTCTAGTCACATTTATCGGTTTTGGATTTTACAAAGCCAATCAACTAACCAATATTCATATTCAAAAACAAGTGATTATTCAAGGTAATCAAAGTGAAGTTTTTGACATGGTTCGATTTTTAAAGAACTTCCCAAAATGGTCTCCTTTTTTAGCAGAAGATCCTAGTCAAAAGTATGAAGTGAAAGGTACAGATGGACAGGTAGGAGCGCAATATCATTGGGATGGAAATCAGGGGAAGGACCTTGGTTATCAGGAAATAGTCAAAGTCGATAGCCTTCATTTTGTGGGTATGAGATGTGATATTCAAAAACCATTTAAAGCAACTCCTACTTTTGATTACTCCTTTTTGAAGGATGACAATGAAATTACAGTTACTCAGGATTTTAAATTAGAGTCTGGTATTGTTGATGCCTTTTTCATGTGGCTATTTGGAGCAAAAAAAGAAATGGAGATGACTAATGAAAAAGGTTTAAATTTACTGAAAATTGCAATTGAAAAATAGACTTGTAGCCCTCCAAGGTTAAGGGTAACAAGTCTAATAATAAAACATAAATGCAAGCTGCCCTATACGGGCAGTCTGCGTTTACAGCTAACGCAGATCATAAAGAAAAATATCTAAAAACGTATCACCTTTTTGAACCGGTCAATAGCTTAGGCTTAAACATAAATATGGATTTGATTATCGCAAAACATAATCAAGTCCATATTAACATTCATGGATGCCCTTGGAATATGAAGTCTATGTCAATTATATTTTACGATTGGTCAGTAAAAAGAAAGCATCAATCGGATTTTTTTGCCTAATTTCCTTTTCTTTCCGTTCTTGTAAAAAAATCTAAACGTATAATTCATTAATTATGAAAAGAATAAAAGGTAAAGTAGTCTATCAAAATATAGGAATGGGATGTTGGGGAATAGTAGACAAGGGGGGAAGAGAATGGCGACCTATTCGAATGCCTGAACAATTAAAAACAGTTGGGGCATCTGTAGAAGTTATGGTCGTAGCAGCAGAGGAAGATATGTCTATGATGATGTGGGGCGAAGCAGTAAATATTGTGTCTTTTTCTACTTTACAACCATAGTCTTGTAATTCGTTGGATGACTCATATTATTGAGTCCAATTACGATTGTCTTCGAGTCCAATTTGATTCCTTGACTTCAGGGACCTTAAGCTGTTGTTGATTTTGTAGAAATAAATTTAAAGCAATTTCAGCAGCTACTTGTGCAGCTTCCGCTTCATCTGCTTTTAATAACTCAGGACTAAAATAAGTTTTTACAAAATGAGTATTAAAATTTCCGCTAACGAAAGCGTCATTTTCAAAAACGAAATGTCCAAAAGGAAGGGTCGTCTGAATGCCTTCGATATGGTATTGCTCAATCGCTTCTCGCATTCTTTGGATCGCTTCTGATCGAGTAGGAGCATAGGTGATCAACTTCGCGATCATCGGATCGTAATAAATAGGAATTTCCATACCTTCTTCATAACCATCATCGACTCGAATTCCTGCACCATGAGGAGGACGATATTTTGATAAAGTACCCACACTTGGTAAAAAATCATTCAAAGGATCTTCTGCATAAACACGAAGCTCCATGGCATGTCCTTTTATCTCTAAATCCTCTTGTTTGAAGTTCAACTTTTCACCTCTAGCTACTTTGATTTGTTGCTCAACTAAGTCAATACCTGTGATCATTTCCGTTACTGGATGTTCGACTTGCAATCGAGTATTCATTTCTAAAAAGTAATAATTAAGATCTCCATCTAATAAAAATTCCACCGTTCCTGCTCCCACATAATCACAAGCTTTAGCTACTTTAGTAGCATCCAAACCCATTGCTTTTCGTAATTCGGGAGTCAAGACCGCTGAGGGTGCTTCTTCCACTACTTTTTGATGTCGACGTTGGATACTGCATTCTCTTTCGAAAAGATGAACTACATTGCCATGAGTATCTGCCAATACTTGAATTTCAATGTGTCGAGGAGAACTCACATATTTTTCAATAAAAACAGAACCATCACCAAAAGCTGATGTTGCCTCACTGATTGCCCTGTTCATTTGTTCTTCAAGTTCTTCTTCTTTTTCAACGACTCGCATTCCTTTGCCACCACCACCAGCAGAGGCTTTGATTAAAATCGGAAATCCAATTTCTTTACTGATCGCTATTGCTTTTTCAGGATCAACGATGGCTTTGTCGATTCCAGGAACCATTGGAATATCATAAGCTTTGACCGCATCTTTAGCAGCTAATTTGCTACCCATGATTTCGATGGCTTTGGGTCTAGGCCCAATAAAAGTAATGCCATTTTTTTCTACAGCTTGGGCAAAAAGGGAGTTTTCACTCAAAAAACCATAACCAGGATGGATCGCATCTGCAGCTGTAGATTGAGCAGCATCAATGATTTTATCAATCAATAAATAGGATTGATTGGAAGGTGCTGGGCCTAATAAAACAGCTTCATCAGCGAAGCGTACATGAGGTGCATTTCGATCTGCCTCAGAATATACTGCCACTGTTTTGATGCCCATTTTTCGGGCCGTTCGCATGACGCGTAATGCAATTTCTCCTCTATTGGCTACTAATATTTTTTTCATCTTGAATGGTTCTCACATTTGTATAAATCCAAATTCTGGAAGCAAATTTACTTAAACTTCAGAACTTAAATACATTGTAATCGAAATTCTTTAAACTTATGGTCAAGGCTATTTTTAGATCTAGCTCAAGCGTTTTTGAAATTAACTACTTGTACTAAACTCAGAAGTAAGTATAATTCTGCAATTAATGTTCATATTTTGTCTAGTATGCTAGTCGAATTGTTTTTGTTGGTTAAATTTATGATTTTGTACATTGCGCTAAATTTTTTCATTTTTTTTCTAAAAAAGATCCTTCTTTGACAAATTTTGTACGTACCTATGGACATTCATAAAAAGAGATGAAAACCGACCAAAGGAGGCCTAGGATTTTATTTCTGAATATTTATATATACAATATTTGTCAAAGGACTAAAAAGATAATATATGATTGCAAGTTTTTATCAAGGAAATCATACTTTTTCCGTTGCTCAAAAATCTATTGATCCACCAGCTGTGGGGGAAGTTCAGATTAAGGTGGCTTATTGTGGTGTTTGTGGAACCGATGTTCATATTTATCATGGGATGATGGATAAAAGAGTTCGTATTCCAATCACGATTGGTCATGAGATGTCAGGAGTTATTGAAGGAGTTGGACTGGGAGTAGATGGATTTCACATTGGAGAAAAAGTAGTAGTACGTCCTTTAGATAATCGAGGAGAAAAAGCTTCGGATAAAGGTTATAGTCATATTTGTAAAGATTTAAAATTTATAGGCATTGATAGTCCGGGCGCCATGCAACAATATTGGAATGTTCCTGCTTTTACCTTACACAAACTTTCCGAGAATACTGATTTGAAACTAGCAGCATTAGTGGAACCCTTATCTGTGGCTTGTCACGATGTTCGTTTATCAGAGCTTCAAGCGGGCGAAGTGGCAGTTGTTTTAGGGGGTGGACCAATAGGAATGTTAGTGGCTATGGTGGCCAAAAATAAAGGAGCAAGAGTGATCATATCGGAAGTAAATCCGGTACGAATAGCACTGGCAAAAGAATTAGGATTTGAAGTGGTGAATCCTATCGAAATCGATGTAGTCGCCTATATGGAAAAAGAAACAGATGGGAAGTTAGCAGATGTTGTTTTTGAAGTAGCAGGTGTTCAGGCCACGGTTGATTTGATGGTCCATATTGCAGGGATTCGAAGTAGAGTAGTGATGGTCGCTATCCACGGACAAGCTAAGCAAGTCAACTTATTCCAATTCTTTTGGAAAGAACTTAAGTTGATCGGCGCAAGAGTTTATGAAAAAGAAGATTATGAAGAAGCGATTCAATTGATTACAAAAAATGAATTACCTTTTGAAAAAATGATTACAAAAGTGGAACCGCTTTCAAATATTCAAAATGTTTTTGAAAATATAGATAAAAACCCGGACGGCATGAAAGTACTTTTGGATTGTCAATCCTAAGAAGATTTTTTTGTTGGAGCTAAATAATTTTGTTTGGTGTTTTGGTCCACCAAATTTATTTGGTTGTTAAAGCAAAGCTTTAAAAAGGAAAAGACACCGTCTTAATTATTCAGATCAAACGAGATCATAATGAGCCATTAAAAAATATTAAAAAAGGATTATTAAAAAATAAAAATTAAATAATGAACGTACTAGATAAATTTAGTTTAGCAGGTAAAACGGCCTTAGTTACCGGTTGTAAAAGAGGAATTGGAAAAGCAATGGCTATTGCTTTAGCCGAAGCAGGAGCAGATATTATTGGTGTTTCCGCTACTTTGAAAAAAAGAGGAAGTGAGGTCGAGAAAGCGGTCAAAGCAAGAGGGCGTAGTTTTAAAGCCTACCGATGTGATTTCAGTAAAAGGCCCAAATTATATGAATTCATTAAAGCGGTAAAAAAGGACTTTCCACAGATCGATATTTTAGTCAATAATGCAGGTACCATTTTAAGAAAACCTGCCGCAGAACATCCTGATAAAATGTATGATAAAGTAGTGGAAGTCAACCAGAATGCCCAATTCATTTTGACCCGAGAGTTAGGTAAAGAAATGGTCGCAAGAGGTGATGGTAAGATTGTTTTTACAGCTTCACTGTTGACTTTTCAAGGAGGAATTACTGTTCCAGGTTATGCTGCGAGTAAAGGAGCAATTGGTCAATTGACCATGGCTTTTGCCAATGAATGGGCTAGTAGTGGAGTGAATGTCAACGCGATTGCTCCAGGTTATATTAGTACGGATAATACCGAAGCCTTACGAAAAAACAAAGTTCGTTCTAAGTCTATTTTAGCGCGTATTCCTGCTGGACGATGGGGAGAACCCGAAGATTTTGGAGGCCCAGTTGTTTTTCTTTGTTCACAAGCTGCTGCCTATATGAATGGAAGTATTATGTTAGTAGATGGTGGTTGGATGGGGAGATGATTTTTGAATCAATTTCCAATATTTTTTACGGCTTTTTAAAATGGATATTGGACATTGAAGATTGATTATTGGATATTTTTTCGTCGTGAAAAATTTTCAAAAAAACCTTGATTAAAAAAAATATCAAGATCCTTAATCATTGAAAATCTTCATTATCAATTCAAATGACTACTAGAATAAAACACCTTAAAACTCAACTTTTCGAAGTCCCACTTCCTGAGGTTTTATCTGATGCCAAGCATGGGGATCATTTTCATTTTGAACTGGTAACGACTACCATTACCTTAGAGAATGGCCTGGAGGGAACGGGATATACCTATACTGGTGGAAAAGGTGGGCACGCTATAAAAGCAATGATTGAGCATGATCTAGCTCCTGCAATTTTGGGAAAAGACGGCGCGGATATTGAACATATTTATGATTTTATGGAATGGCATATTCACTATGTGGGCCGAGGTGGAATTGCCTCTTTTGCTATTTCTGCAATTGATATTGCACTCTGGGACATTCGATGTAAGTCATTAAATAAACCTTTGTGGCAAGTAGCGGGAGGTGCTGGAAATACATGTAAAGCTTATTGTGGTGGAATTGATTTGATGTTTCCGATGGAAAAATTATTGTCGAATATTCAAGGTTATTTGGATCGTGGTTTTAATGCGATAAAAATTAAAATTGGTCGTGAAAAATTAAGTGAAGATATTGAACGAATTGCAGCGGTAAGAAAATTGATAGGAGAGGAAGCTATTTTTATGGTGGATGCCAATTATTCAATGAGTGTAGCAGAGGCAATTGAAGCAGCCAAGGCTTTTGAAAAATACAATATTTATTGGTTTGAAGAACCAACCATACCAGACAATTATAAAGGTTATGGAGAAATAGCTGAAGCTACAGGTATGCCCTTGGCAATGGGCGAAAATTTACATACGATCCATGAGTTTGAATATGCTTTTGAGCAATCTAAATTATCTTTTATTCAATCCGATGCTTCTAATTGTGGAGGAGTGAGTGGATGGTTAGCTGTTGCAAAATTAGCCAAAAAATATAACATCCCAGTCTGTTCTCATGGCATGCAAGAATTGCATGTAAGTCTAGTTTCTGCTCAATCAAATGGAGGATGGTTAGAGGTGCATAGTTTTCCAATTGATCAATATACGATGCAACCTTTAGTTGTTGAAAATTATCGAGCAGTGGCTCCAGATGTTGCGGGAATTGGAGTTATATTTGATTGGGGGAAATTAGCTCCTTATCTTCAATAAAACCCAAAAGATGTTATCCTAATTCAAAGCTTGGCAACAAACTCTGTCAGACTTACGTCTCGAGACAAGTTTAATTTTCTACGTAATCGATACCGATTGGTATGAACACTTTCGATGGAGATGCCTAGAAGTTTTGCCATTTCCTTACTAGAAAAATTTAGTTTGACCAAAGCACAAATTTTTTGATCTCCTCTACTTAGTTTAGGATAATTTTCATTTAACTTCTTATAAAAAACTTTATTGACCGACATAAACCTAGCCTCAAATTCATCCCAATTCTGCGCATTACTACTTGAAATACTGCGGACAATTTTTTTCAATTCAGGAGCTTTAATATCTCCTTTTTCTTGAGATAGTTTTTCTTTAAGGGTCGATAAAATTTCGTCTTTTTCAATCAATTTTAAAGAGGAAGTGGCGAGTTCTTTATTTTTTAACTCTAGTAACTCATTGGCTTGTTTGACTTCTATGGCTCGTAATTCCTCAGTTTGCTTCACTTCTAACTCTCGTTTCTTACGAATCAAATCTTTTTCTACTTTATGTTTTTTTCGAATGTAATTAAAATAAAGTATACTTGCAAAAATCAGGAAAATGATGGCAATAGAGAGGATCATGTTTTCTAGAAAATTGACTCTTTCCTCGTTTTCTAATTGCTCCAGCCGTTGCTGTTGAATCAATTGATTTTGTTTTTCTTTCTCTACTCGAAATTCATCTTTTATTTCTAATAAGGACCAATTATTTTGACTTCGACTATCAAAGAATTCAGCATCCAGTATTTTCTCTTTTTGACTACTCGCAAAAGCTTTTTTATAGTCACCTTTTTGAGCATATAACTTTGATAATCTCTCATAAATAATTGGTGTAAAATCTAAATGACTATTATATTGCTCAGAAATGGAAAGTGCCTTGCGATAATACTGCTCTTCTTTTTGAATATTTTTAAGATATAAATAAGCATCGCCAATATGAGTGTACAATAAAACTAAGAAACTAGGATTGTGTTCTTCCATCCATGGTCGGATTTCCAACATTAAGTTTAGTGCCTCTTGATAGTTTCCTTCTGCCTTCTTAATTAATGCAGTTTCGAATTGTAAATAATGTTGAGCTATATTGTTTTTGTCAGTAAGCTGATAACAACTATCTAAGTAAACTTGAGCTTTTTTAGAATCTTGAAAATCCCGATAGGTAGAACAAAGTGCATAGTAACATCGGTATAAATCTTCTTTTTTTAAATCTCCTTTATTGACTAATTCATGACTAAGTCTTGTTGATCTTTGAAGATACTCTAGTGCTTTTTCTTTTCTATTGTAAAAACTATAATATCTGCCTAATTGGATATACACAATTACTTTAGCCTCATCATTTTTAGCTAAATCTGCATAGAGTAGCGCTTTCCATAAGTTATCATAAGTATGCTGATATTTTGCTTCATGACCGTGTAACGTCGCCATTTCAACTAAGGAATTCACCGCATTTAAAGTGTCTCTTTGTTCTAAAAAATAATCGCTGGAAGCTTGATATAAATAAATGGCACTGTCTAGTGATTCGGATCGAATAATATTGACTTGTTCTCTCCATTTATTGAAATCATCAGCGGTTTTAACATCTTGGTAGGAATCGATTTGTGCTGACAGCAAAAACGGGAATAGTAGCGCGATGGATAAAGTGAATTGTCTAGTTAATATATTCATTAAAATATTGTTTACTGTCAAATAGACTTGATTTTAAACGTGAATTTAATGAATTGCCTACATTTATTTTAATGTAAATTTTAAAATGTCTAGTATATGTCTAGCAGTTTTATGTTTATTCTGCTGATTTATTTTATTAACTTGATTGGACATAGTTAATACACTTTCATAAAGTGTATTATATAATCACTAATATTGTGATAAAGATTTTGAACGACTAAAATATCGTATAATTTTCACTTAAACAATGCGTATTTTTTTATGATCAATTTTATATGGAAAGGTATATTATTTCTATTGGTGATTGGACTAGTTTCATGCGGTCCGGAATTACCTGAAGAAGTCGTAGTGGAATATGATCAACTGCCAAATGAATTAGATTTTAATATGCATGTCAAGCCCATCTTGTCCGATAAATGTTATGCATGCCATGGACCAGATAAAGCTAAACAAAAAGCAGGATTACAATTAGATATTGCAGAAACAGCTTATGCTGAATTACCAGAAACGCCAGGGAAGTTTGCCATCAAACCAGGTAATTTAAAGCAATCCCAAGTTTTTCATCGGATCATTTCGACTAACAATGAGATGATGATGCCACCTCCGGAATTCAACATAAAGTTGTCGAACTATGAAAAGGCAGTCCTCATCAAATGGATCGGAAATGGAGCCCAATACAAACCTCATTGGGCATTTATCAAACCTGAGAAACAAAAAATTCCTAAAGTCAAAAATGAAAAATTTGTCAAAAACTCAATTGATAATTTTATCCTTAAAAAATTAGAAACACTAGAATTGATACCTTCCGAAGAATCCGAAAAAGCATTGTTATTAAGAAGGCTAAGTTTGGATTTAACGGGACTGCCTCCAACAATTGAGGAAATGAATTCTTTTTTAAATGATGATACTGAAAATGCCTACGAAAAGCAAGTCGATCGTTTATTAGGCTCTATTCATTATGCCGAAAAAATGGCTACAGATTGGATGGATGTTTCCCGATATGCTGACACTTATGGTTATCAAGTAGATCGTTATCGAAACATGTCGCCTTGGCGCGATTGGGTGATTCAATCTTTTCATGAAAATAGGCCCTATGACCAATTTTTGACGTGGCAATTAGCAGGTGATTTATTGCCCAACGCTACTTCCAAACAAATTCTCGCAACAGGTTTCAATCGCTTACATTCACAAAACATGGAAGATGGAATTATTGGTGAAGAATATCGAGTAGAACATGTTTCTGATCGAGTGGCAGTTTTAGGAGATGGTATTATGGGTTTGACCGTTTCTTGTGCCAAATGTCATGACCACAAATATGATCCCATTTCTCAGAAAAATTATTACGAAATATATAGCTTTTTCAATACGATTAATGAAACAGGTCAGATTTCATGGGATCAAGCAACTCCGCCGCCAACATTAACTTTACCCACCAAGCAACAAGAAGTTTTATTAAGCAATTTTAAAAATCAAATAAAAGAACAAACGCAAGCCTTAGCAAAAATATCCAAAGAAGAAGGAGAAGCCATAAAGGCTTGGCTTGAAAAAGTAAATCTTGAAAACTTTACAAAGTCGATTCCTCAAAAAGGATTAGTAGGACATTATTCACTTGATAATAAATTAACGAATCGTATTGCGCCAAGCCAAAAGCCCAAAATGGCAAGAGAATTTTCACCCAAAGAAATGCCAAAATTTAATACAGGACATATTGGACAAGGTTTGCAATTAGACGGGGATGCTTGGTTAGAATGTAAGGAGGTCGGAATCTACAAAAGAAGTGAACCATTTAGTATTGGTATCTGGGTAAACATTCCAAAGGAGACGAAAGAGGGCGTCATTTTTCATAAAAATAAAGGGACAACCTTACATTCTTATCGGGGCTATCATTTGTATTTAAAAGACAATCAACTCGAATGGGTAATGGCGCGTACCATGCCCGAAAATGCTATTATCAAAAGAACGGTTTCTGAAATTCCTAAAGGAGAATGGGTTCAATTAACCCTGACTTATGATGGATCAAGTACCGCAGCTGGTACTAAGATTTTTATGAATGGAAAAGTAGCGGAAACAATTGTCGAAAAAGATAATTTGACAAGAGATATCGTTTTTAATTATTTAGAAGACATCATCTATGCGCAGCCTATTGAACCTAATTTACAAATAGGAGCGAGGTGGCGCGGTGTGGGTTTGAAGAATGCGATAGTTGATGATGTTTTGGTTTATGATAGAGCTTTGACAGGGATTGAAGTGCTACAAATTGCCAAGCCTACTTCTTTTTCTTTAGCAGAAAAAACGATTACAGAATTTTCGAAAGAACATAAAAAAGAATTAGACGAATATTATTTAACCCATTTTTCAGAAAGGTACCAAAAGGCTTTATACGAACTGAAAACGATGCGAACCGCTTATGTGGATAGCATGGAAAATGTCCAAGAAGTCATGGTGATGAAAGAAATGGAAACACCACGAAAGACTTATGTTTTAGGTCGAGGTGTTTATGATAATTATGAAGAAGAAGTATTTCCTAATACTCCAGAAAGTGTCATGCCGATGCCAACAAACTTACCAAAAAACCGTTTGGGCTTGGCTCAATGGCTGACTCATAAAGATCATCCTTTGACAGCCCGAGTGGCCGTTAATCGATATTGGCAAAATTATTTTGGCAGAGGCTTAGTCAAAACATCTCAGGACTTTGGCAATCAAGGAGAACTCCCATCTCATCCTGAATTGTTGGATTGGTTGGCCCTAGAATTTATGGAAAGTGGATGGGATGTAAAGGCTTTACAAAAACAAATTGTCCTATCCGCAACGTATCGACAAAGCTCGATTGCAGATGAAAAAATAGCAGAAAGAGACCACGAAAATAAATGGTTAGCAAGAGGCCCTAATATTCGATTGACCAGTGAAATGATGCGAGATAATGCCTTGTCGGCAAGCGGATTATTGAATAGAAAAGTAGGTGGAGAAAGTGTTTACCCCTACCAACCAAAAGGACTTTGGGCCATGAATTTTGATCCTTATCCACAAGATAAAGGAGACAAACTTTATCGCAGAAGTCTATATACGATGTGGAGACGAACCATTCCAAATCCAACTTTATCAACCTTCGATCAACCTGATAGAAATCTTTGTACCGTCAAGCGGCAAAAAACAAATACCCCATTACAGGCATTGGTATTGCTCAATGATCCAACATTTGTAGAAGCTGCAAAAGTGATAGGAGAAAATATGACCCGCATTGAAAGTCCTACGGAAAGTATTAAAATGGCTTACTCCAAATTGACAGGTAAAATCCCAAATGAAAAAGAAGTGGCATTGTTGCTCGACTTACGAGAAAAAGAATATAAAATATTTGCAAAGCATCCTGAAAAAGCCAAAGGCTGGCTAGCCACAGGTGAATATAAAATTGATGAATCTTTGGATACGAATTTAATAGCTGCGAATGCCATCGTAGCCAGTGTGATATTGAATAGTGATGCAACGATTACGAAACGGTAGAGTAAGAAAATATCCAATATCCAATATCCATTGAATATTCCTTACTGGATATTGGATATTAAAAAAACGATAATTACATAAACAAAAAAATGAGCCATCATCACGATATACTCCGATCCAATAATGAAGATTTAAAAAAAATCGAACGTAAGATTGATCGACGACAGTTTTTAACCAAAACTTCTTTAGGATTAGGAGCAATGGCATTAAGTTCATTGCTTGGTACAGGAAAATTGTTTGGAAATACAGCTACGAATCATCAAATTCCAAATCTCAGAAATGAAAATGGTCTGCCAGGTTTACCTCATTTTTTACCAAAAGCAAAACGGATTGTTTATCTTTTTCAAAGTGGTGGTCCGTCCCAATTTGAAACTTATGATTATAAGCCAAAGTTGGAAAAAATGTTCGGAGAAGAATTGCCTGATTCTGTTCGGAAAGGACAACGACTAACAGGGATGAGTGCTTCTCAATCTGGTTTGCCCATTGCCCCCTCTATTTATAAATTTAAACAGTATGGCCAATGTCGGAGGTGGGTAAGTGAGTTGATGCCGCATACCGCTGAAATGGTGGATGACTTATGTTTTATAAAGTCGATGTACACGGAACAGATTAATCATGATCCGGCGATTACATTTTTTCAATCCGGTCATCAATTACCAGGCCGTCCATCCATTGGTTCCTGGGTCAGTTATGGATTAGGTTCGGATAATGATAATCTACCGACCTTTATTACTTTGGTTTCAAAAAAAGGTGGTGGTCAACCATTGTACGCTCGACTTTGGGGAAATGGTTTTTTACCCACGGAACATCAAGGCGTTCAATTCCGCTCGGGAAAAGATCCTGTCTTATTTTTGAATAATCCAGAAAACTATGATGGCAAAGATCGAGGCAGAATGTTGGAATACCTTAAACAACTCAATACCATTCAAAACGATACCTATGGCGATCCAGAAATCAATGCACGAATTGCTCAATACGAAATGGCCTACAGAATGCAAACCTCTGTTCCAGAAGTAACGGATCTTTCGGACGAACCAGATTATATTCTTGACATGTATGGCGAAGAAAGTCGAGATCCAGGTACTTATACCGCTAACTGTTTGCTTGCAAGAAGATTGTTAGAGAAGGGTGTTAAGTTTGTACAATTGTATCAACGTGGATGGGATCATCATGTTGGTTTGCCAAATGGAATAAGGCATCATTGTAAAATGACGGATCAAGCGAATGCTGCTTTACTTAAAGATCTAAAACAACGAGGCATGTTGGAAGATACACTCGTCATTTGGGGAGGAGAATTTGGTCGTACCGTTTACTCACAAGGAAAATTAACCGCAACCAATTATGGTCGTGATCATCATCCAAGATGCTTTACCATGTGGATGGCCGGTGCTGGAGTTAAACCAGGATTTTCTTATGGAGAAACAGATGACTTTAGTTACAACATCGTTAAAGATCCGGTGCATGTTCATGATTTTCATGCGACACTTTTACATCTTATGGGAGTGGATCATGAACGTTTAGTTTTTAAACATCAAGGCCGAAGATTTAGATTAACCGATGTTCACGGACATGTTGTAAAAGAAATATTAACTTAGAGGTCAACTAAATTTATGCGTCCGTATGGATTTGGTAGTCAAAGCAAAGCTTTGAAAAAGAAAATTCATGAACAACTTTATTACAAAGCACGAGTAAAAGAAACCTAAATTCTCCATGAGAAATAAAGCCAGAAGTTTTCATTTTCTATCTTATCTAATGGTAATTATTTTTGTGATCACATTGATAGTGGGTTGTAAAAACGATGCTCAAGATACCTATCTTTTTAGGGTAAGCCTTTGGGCAAATGAAAAACATACTTGGTATCAAGCCTTCCAATATTTTGGAGAGATTCTAGAAGAGCGTTCTGAAGGTCGAATGAAAGTGGAGGTGTATCCATCAGAACAATTGGCTAAAGAGATAGAATCCATTCGGTTGATTCAGGCGGACGTTATTGAAATGACGGTTACCGCTTCTTTGTTGAGTAATTGGATAGAAATTGCCACTTTTTGTGAAATGCCTTTTTTAATAAGGGATACGATTGAAAAAAATGCATTACTCAATGGCCCAGTTGGAACAAGAGTTAAGAAAGAAATGCTTGAAGAAATCGGTTTGCGACCGGTAGCTGTTTTTGAAAGAGGTCCGCGTCATCTAACCTCTAATCGTCCGATACGACATCCTGATGATTTAAAGGGAATGATCATTCGAGTTCCAAACGTTCCTTCTTTTGTAACGGCTTGGAGTGCAATGGGCGCTAAACCAACGCCGATGGCCTTTTCTGAAGTTTTTACTTCTTTGCAACAAGGTACCATTGAGGCACAAGAAAATCCTTTCGCCTTAATTTTAAATGCTGGTTTTGCAGAAGTTCAAAAATATGTCAACTTAACCGAGCATGTGGTGAGTTGGAGTTATCCAGTTGTGGGAGAAAAACAATTTCAACGATTGCCCAAGAATTTACAAACTATTTTTTTGAAAGCAGCCATAGATATGCAAAAATATGAAAGACAATTGTTTTTAGCTAATGAACAAAAAGTAAAAGACCAATTATTGAAAAAGGGGATGGAGTTTGTAGAAGTAGATAGAGCTGCTTTTAGTCAAAAATGTGAGCAAGCAATCTATAATAGTCTTTCACCAGAAATGCAAACTATTTATCAAGAGATCATCGCTACTCGAAAATAGAAATTTTGAGCCATAACTAAATGAAAAATGCAAAATAAAATTACTAAATTTTTAAAATATGGTACGCTATTAAGCACTTATGGTTTATTAGGAAGTGTATTGTTACAGATCTTTGCAAGATTTTTTCTGACTAGTGCACCCTCATGGACGGAAGAAGCTTCGCGACTTTTTTTTATTTATGCCACAGCCTTTGCAGGAGGATTAGCTGTAAAGAGCAATGAGTATGTTTACTTGGATATCATTTATGAAAAGTTATCTTCTGTTTGGAAAAAGATACTATCCATTCTTGTTCAATTGCTTACTTTTTTATTATTTGGATTAATGGCTTTTTATTCCTTGAAATTTGTCCAATTAGGTTGGACTGAAAAAGCTCCAGCGATGAGAGTCAGTATGTCCATTGCCTTTTTTAGTATGTTTATTCTATCAATTTCTATTTGCTATTTTACTTGGCGAGATTTTTCGAAGAAACAAAAAATATGATATGATCTGGATTTTTCTAATAGTTTTTATAGTAAGTTTATTATTTAGATTTCCTATTGCTTTTTCGTTAGGACTGGCTTGCTTGGTTTATTTGATAGGAGAGGGCATCCCTTTGATTGTTATTCCGATGAAAATGTATTCAGGTATTGACATCTTTGTCTTGTTGAGTGTTCCTGGATTTATACTAGCAGGTAATTTGATGAATTATGGCGGGATGACAGAAAAAATCATCACCTTTTGCAATCACTTGTTAGGACACATTCGCGGTGGTCTTTCTTTGGCAAATATTGGATCTTCTATGTTGTTTGCAGGTATAACTGGGACTGCAGTTTCTGATACCGCAAGTATTGGCTCAGTAATGATACCAGCTATGAAAAAAGAAGGATATGACGAAGGATTTTCCTGTGCAGTTACGGCTGTTTCTTCCACCGTTGGACCGATCATTCCTCCAAGTGTTCCTATGATTATTGCCGCAACCTTAAGTGGATTATCTGTGGGCAAATTATTTTTGGCTGGAGCCATTCCTGGTTTTTTATTAGGATTTGGATTGATGCTGATGGCTTATTTTATTGCGGTAAAAGAAAATTATCCAAAGCATCCCAAAAGTAGTTTTAAACAAATTCTTAGTGGATTTATTGATACCTTTTGGGCCCTACTAATGACCATCATAATATTGTTCGGTATCATAGGAGGTGTTTTTACACCTACCGAAGCTTCCGTTATCGGAGTAGCTTATGCGATGCTGGTTGGGGTATTTATTTATAAAAAATTAAACTTTAAAAAGATCCAAGTGATCGTTATCAATTCCATGAAAACGTCAGCAGCATTGATGGTTTTAGTGGGCTTTGCTAATTTGTTTGGATGGATATTGATAACAGAAAGATTACCACAATTTTTATCAGCTGAGATTTTAAATTTTACCACCAATAAATATTTAGTACTCCTATTAATCAATATATTACTCATCTTGGTAGGCACTTTTATGGAAACCATTGCTGCTTTATTAATCTTATTTCCAATTTTATTAAACGTAGCTATGACCGTAGGAGTTGACCCCATTCATTTTGCAGTGATAGCTGTTTTGAATTTGATTATTGGTTTAACTACACCACCAGTTGGCGTTTGTTTATTTATTGCGGCAAGCATCGGCAAAACCTCTATCGGAAAAGTGAGCAAAGCGAGTTTACCCTTTTTATTAGTTAGCTTAATTGTGTTAGCTTTAGTTACCTTGTTTCCACAACTATCTTTATTTTTGCCTAATTTTATAGAACAGTTTTTATAGGTTGTTTTAATATCGATATTTGAATTTAAGCTTTGAAAAAAACATACGAAAATATTAAAAAATAAAATTGATGTACAAAATGAAAAGTAAAATATTTCTGATAACAATAAGCGCCATACTATTCATTCAAAATGGATTGATAGCGCAAAAGATGGAAGGTGAACTTAAAAAATGGCATAAAATAACATTGGTATTCGACGGCCCAGAATGTTCAGAAAAAGATGAGTATAATCCATTTTATAACTATCGTCTTGATGTTACCTTTGAACATAAAGCATCCAATAAATCATATACTATTCCCGGATATTTTGCAGCAGATGGAAATGCGGGACAAACATCGGCAACATCGGGAAATAAGTGGAAAGTACATTTTTCTCCTGATGAAATAGGAGCATGGACTTATAAAGTGAAATTCATAAAAGGTAAATGGGCTGCGGTCCGTACCCGCGAAAAAAAGGTGCCATCAGGTGAGTTTATGGATGGTAAGCAAGGAAGTTTTACAGTTGAAGCAACGGATAAAAAATCCGCCGACTTTAGAGGAAGAGGTCGATTACAATATGATGGAACGCCTTATTTAAAATTAGCTGAAAAAGGAGAAGTGTTTTATAAATGTGGACCTGATGCTCCAGAAAATTTTCTGTCCTATTATGCATTTGATGGAGACTTCGCGAGTGATGGGCATAAGGATCATTTGGTGAAAAAATGGACTGCACATTTGGATGATTGGAAGCAAGGTAATCCAACATGGGG
>CAYTVR010000091.1:0-3576 GCA_964441245.1 uncultured Saprospiraceae bacterium
ATGAAGCCGAGTAGTACTAATTACCCGAATGCTTCCACTTTTTTTTAGGTATGTGAAATACCGAATAATAAAATGAAGCAATAAGATTTTTAGATTATTTAGAAGTTTGAATATTGATTATTTATTGATTTGGCTTGTAAAAGAGAAGTCAATAAGTAATGAAGCTGGTGTAAATCTGGCACTCGTTACTACTATTTTCAGTATGATCTATGATTTAGCCGAATGAGGTTAAGTCAAAAGATTTAAAAGATTTAAAAGATTTAAATTAATTAAAAGATTTAGATCAAAAAGAAATATTGTTGATCCAAGTTTATGGATCACGAACAAAGGAAAAATGTCGTTCCTGATGAATTAAGATTAAGATATCTTGAGAGTAAAAGGGATTAAGGAAGAGTATAACTCTTCGACGATAAAGATTTGTTGGTGGCTATAGCGAGGGGGATCACCTCTTCCCATTCCGAACAGAGAAGTTAAGCCCCTCAGCGCTGATGGTACTGCTATACCAAGTGGGAGAGTAGGTCGTTGCCAACTTTTTTTTCTTTCTTATTTATTCTTCTTTTTCTTCTTTTTTTTGGTATTTAGGTTGAACTGATTATTGTTGATTTACTGTCGAGTGGAGAAATGATAAGCAGGCCGATCAAAAAAGTAATATTAGATTAGAGTTGGATTAAAGTTAGATTAAAGAGAAATAAAATAGCTCGTATACCTTAATTGGTAGCGGGCTTTTTTTATGCCCATTAGTAATAAATAAGACAAGAAGAAGTGTCATAAGTGAACGAAAGCATGCCCATCTAATATCAATATACCACCCAATTGATAAGGTGAAATCGTAAAAAAGAAAAGAAAAGGAAAAGAAAAGAAAATGGAAACCCTATCTTTACTCTTAGGACTCTATTTTATTGAAAATAACTTCTTTCTGGATAGAAATATTATTTTCTTAGCTTCATTAGTATTATGATGTGTTCATATTAGATTATTAGATTATTAACTTTTAACACCTTAGTTTAGTTATTCGTCATTTTTGACACATTAAAATTATATCTAATATTATAATTTGCTGTATATTGTGCCTACCTCAAAAAGTTGCTCTCGATAGTTTTGGACATACATCAAGTCCAAAATTATATTAAAACCATTATTTACACACTATACAACACTATAACACTATGCTTAATGTCAATTCATTAGCTAAGATTGCTATTTTAGTATTCCTTTCTTTGAATCTACATGCACAAGAATTTCGAGTTCAGTTGGCTGCCTATGTAGATAAAGTTCCTTTTACTCGTTTTGCTTTTTCGGGGATTAATAATGTATATATGAATCAAGACCAAAATGGGATTCATCGATACTATATTCGTACCAGTTTTAGAACTGCAAAATCTGCCGAATCTGCTAGAAAAGAATTGGTTAAAAGAGGCTTTCCTCACGCTCAAATTATAGATATCGAAAGAGAGCGTACTATGTGTGGAGCCAATTGCTCTGATCTTAATCAAGGATCTATCTACACTAATATTAGCACAGAGAATCTATACTTTCGTTCGGTATTTTTCGGATTTGATAAATCATCATTGGCTTATCACGAACGAAAAAAGTTAGATGAACTTTATTTAGTACTAAAAAATAACCCTGCACTTAAGGCACGAGTTTATGGACATGCAGATGCTAAAGGAAGTCCTGAGTATAATATTAAAATTTCAAAAAGACGAGCTAGGATGGCAAGGCATTATTTAGTATCAAAAGGGATTCATTGTAATAGATTAAAGGTGGAAGTCTTTGGAGAGTCAACTCCTGTAGCCATTAATCGAGATATAGCGGGAAATGATTCTCCGGAAGGAAGAAAATACAATCGTAGAGTAGTAATCGCAGTAGTAGATAAAAACAATGAAGTTGTTAGTGATTTGATACGAGATTCAGAAGTCCCTGGGTATTTGAAAGTTAATAAACAAATTCTACGTCAACAGCTAAATTATGCTCGGATAAGGAATTGATTTTTTGACGACTTAAGATGGAATATCCATAATCTGGAATGTAAGTCAAAAATTGTTCAGAATCAGCGATAGAACTAGAAGAGAGGTTATGAATTTTGATGGTGTCGACTTGTTCCTGTTGAGGATCATAGGAAATTGAAATGGATTGAGTTCTTAAACTTTCTTCCTTAGCAGAGTAATGGACATGATGAAGATTCCCTTTTATGTCAAGTAAGCTATCTATTTCATATTTGTCAAACCAAGCAGATTTATTAATATCAGATTGACTGAAAATAGCTAACTCTTTTTCCAACGAAAGATTATTGACTTTTTTTTCTTCTACATTACTATTTAAATCAATTTTCTTATTGAAACTTCTTACATTTTTCTTCTGAGCAATTTCTTTTTGAAAATAAACTTTCAAATCAAAAAAAGCTATCCGATCGTTATTTACGTCAGTACTTGAAATTTGACATGAAGTCAATAGACACAATAGAATACCCAAAAGAATATTTTTTTTCATTTAAATAAAAATTAGTGTTCTTTGGCAAATTTCTACGAGCACATGATCAAAAATGGAGTAGAAAAGCTCTAAGCTTCAACTGATTTATACAACAAATTTTCTCCATCCATAGCTAATGGTTGATCAACACCTAATAAAGATAAAATCGTCGGTGCTATATCTGCAAGTTTGCCATTTTTTAATTTGAAATCTTTATTCTTACTAACATAAATACACGGAACAAGGTTGGTGGTATGAGCAGTATTCGGAGAACCATCTTCATTAACCATTATGTCAGAGTTTCCATGATCTGCAATTATGATGACCTCATAATTATTTTCTTGAGCGACTTCTAATAATTCACCTAAACAAGTGTCCACTATTTCAGCAGCTTTTACGGCTGCTGGAAAAATACCAGTATGACCTACCATATCCGTATTTGCATAGTTTAAACAAATAAAGTTAGGATGATGTTCTTGAATATGACTAATAATTGCTTCTGTTAAATCTGGAGCGCTCATTTCTGGTTGCAAATCATAAGTAGCCACTTTGGGAGAAGGAATAACGATTCGCTCCTCGCCAGGAAATACTTGCTCCCGACCACCAGAAAAGAAAAAAGTTACGTGAGGATATTTTTCAGTTTCTGCGATGCGAACTTGAGTTAACCCCGCGTTCGAAATTACTTCCCCAAGTGTTTCATTAATATCATCTTTGGTATAAATGACTTTTACATCTTTAAAAGATTGATCATAACGAGTCATGGTTAGAAAATACAAATCTTGTTTTGTCATACCAAATTCAGGCATATCCAATTGATGTAATACTTTTGTTATTTCACGTGGACGATCCGTTCTGAAATTAAAAAATATAACTACATCTCCTTTTTGAATTGTAGATTTTGCTTGACCATTTTTATCGGTACAAACAATTGGCGGAAGAAACTCGTCTGTTTTATTAGCATCATAATTTTTTTGGATGGTAGCTAATACGTCATTGGTTTTATCTCCTTCTCCGTTAACTAATAAATCATAAGCTAGTTTGATTCGTTCCCAACGATTGTCTCTATCCATTGCATAATAGCGACCAATCATGGAGGCGAGATGTCCA
>CAYTVR010000091.1:3586-24475 GCA_964441245.1 uncultured Saprospiraceae bacterium
GCGACCAATAAGTGTGGCTAATGCTACATTTTTATCTTGAATATGATCCAATAAATCTTTTACATAGTCAATCCCTCCGTTTGGGGCAGTATCCCTACCATCCATAAAGGCATGGACAAAAACTTTCGATAGTTTTTGTTCTTCCATAATATCGCATAAAGCTTTGAGATGATTGATATGAGAATGTACACCACCATCTGAAAGAAGACCCATTAAATGGACCGTTTTATTTTCTTTACGCGCATAATTTAATGCGCGTAAAATTTCAGGATGCTGATGGAAAGTTCTTTCTCGAATAGCTTTATTAATTCTGGCTAATTCTTGATAGACGATTCTACCGGCACCAATATTAAGGTGACCCACTTCCGAATTACCCATTTGTCCTTCAGGTAAGCCAACCTCTTCTCCAAAGGTGATCAACTCAGAATTTGGATGGTTCTTATACAATCTATCCATTGTTGGTGTGTTGGCATGCGTCAATGCACTTACCTTCGGATTTGGATTATGGCCCCATCCATCTAAAATGATTAAAAACGCATTTTTTGATTTCATATACTCAGTAATAAAGAAACGATTTGAAGAATTTGATAATGACCTTGAAATGATCTTTTTAATTGGGATCAATGAATAAGAATCGTAAAAATACCAATTTTATCTCCTTCAATCCTAGACTTAGTGTAAAAAATGAACAAAGATATCAATGAATTTTTGAGAGAGAAGAGATTAGTTAACATACTTTAACTAAGATTTAATTCGTTAATGTATTCTATTAAACCAATTGCCATTTCCTACAGTATTTTAACATATATCCCTTATAGTCAAATAAAAACAAATCATTATCTTAACATTTATGTTAAAGTATGTATCGATTTAAGAAGAGCCAATAGGTAAGGATGCTCTGATTTACTTGACAATCGTTGTAATTAGAATTAGCTTTATCATATTATTTCTGGCATAAAGTTGGAAATATTCTTTTGTAAATAAACTGAAAAACATGAAGTGTTTAATGTTTCTATTCCTAATGTTCCCTATGACGAGTTCGATTATGCCCAATTTAGGTTTAATTTCGAAAGCCTTGAGTAGTGGAGATGCGGCGACACTTGCTTCGTATTTTGATGAGAGTGTAGAAGTAACCATTTTGAACGAAGTGGATATTTATTCTCAAAAAGAAGCAAAGCAAGTAGTGCAATCATTTTTTGATGCACAAAAGCCCAAAAATTATGCGCAGGTTCACGAAGGAACCTCGAAAGGAAAAGGCGGTCAGTATTGTATTGGTAACTTGACAACCAACAATGGAAAATATCGTGTTTACCTTTACTTGATGAAATCCGGTAGTAAATACCTGATTCAAGAAATTCGTTTTGAACAAGAATAATTTTTTAAAGATAGAGAAAGGAGGACGTACAGAGATGTATGTCCTTTTTTTTGGATTCAATATAAATTAGATCAATTTTTTTAATTCATTTTTCTCAATTACTCCCATTCCGAAAAGGGCAAAGTCATATTTTACAGGATCTTTAGGATCAAATTTTCTTAAATTATCTGTTAACTCTAAAACCGTTTTCCAATCTCTTTGCTTCCGATGGACTAAGTTGTAACGACGACCGATGCGATCTACATGGACATCTAGTGGCATTAATAATTGAGCAGGTTTTATTTTTTTCCACAAACCAAAATCAACTCCTTTTTTATCATTTCGAACCATCCAACGTAGGAACATGTTTAGTCTTTTACAAGCAGAATTTCGTGCAGGCGTAGCAATGTGTTTGCGAGTTCGTTGAGGACTATCGGGTAAACTAAAAAACAACTCGTGAAAACCAATCAGTGCTTTTTCTATTGTGTGATCTTTAATATCGAGATGTTGGGTAAATGCCTCTTCGAGTGAAAGATGTTCTTGATAATGTTTTTGAAGAACCTCCAAAAAATAAAGGGTATCTGTAGCTTGAAATGTTCGATGTTTAAAACTTAGAAATGCTTTACGATCTTTTTCTTGATGGTTTTTGATGAAATCATAAGGAGCATTATCCATTAGGTTTACTAACTCGTGAGCCTTATTAATGATTGTTTTTCGTTGCCCCCAAGCAAGCATCGCCGTCCAAAAACCAATGATTTCGATATCCTGGAGTTGACTAAACTCATGAGGAATACAAATGGGATCATTCTCAATAAAATCAGGTCGATTATACTTTTCTACACAATCATCAAGAAAGTCTTTTAGATTATCCATATAATAAGGTAGATGAACATTTAGATGTTAATGTAAGTGCGATAGGAACGAATATAGCTGATTTGTCGGATTTTAGCGTAAAATGGGACTGCTACTTATTAAGATGCGAAAATTTAGTAGGATCATTATCGTTATACTGATAATTTATACTAAATTTGCAACCATTATATGACAGCAACCTTCACATACGCACTAGTCTTAGCTGCTATTCTTCTTGGGCGAAAAGCTTTTTATCTTTTAGATAAAAAATAGATAGATCTTATCACTATTTATTAAAACTCTCCTCTGCAATATTTTCCTAATTTTAGCAATACGATCTAGTAGCTACTTTGGCTTTTTATACATATTGAATTTAAAAAGTCCTGTCCGTTGTAAAAAGTGATTGAAGGAAACTCTTAAAACTCCCAGACCGTAGGTTGTACTGCGGCTTAGATTGATAGAGGAGGCCTCTTCAAAATACTTGGTAGGACAAGTCACTTCAGCAATATGAAATCCACCATAAATAATTTGCGAAAGCATTTCATTATCAAAAACAAAGTCATCAGAATTTTCATTGAAATTAATAGCGGAAAGAACCTCTCTGCTGAAGGCACGATATCCTGTGTGGTATTCCGATAATTTATAGTTGATCAATAAATTTTGGGTAAAGGTGAGTAAACGATTGGCTACATATTTATATCGAGGCATTCCACCAGCCAATGCCCCTTTTCCTAAAATTCGAGACCCTAATACCACAGGAAATAATTCATCGCCAATAATATTGACCATTGCTGGAATCAACTTAGGAGTATACTGATAATCTGGGTGTAACATAATCACAATATCACCGCCCAATTCTAAGGCTTTATTATAAAGCGATTTTTGATTTCCTCCATATCCTTTATTCTTCTCATGAATAATGATATGATTTATTCCAATTTGTTTGGCTAAAATAGAGGTATTGTCACTACTGGCATCATCGCAAAGAATGACTTCATCTACCAAGTCCATTGGGATTTCATTATAGGTTTTTTCCAGTGTAAGAGCCGCATTGTAAGCAGGAAGGACAACTATGATTTTTTTACCTTTATACATGATATTAAATGCTTGTTTCAGAACGGTCGAAAGTACAGTTTTTAATATTATTCACCAAATATATCCAAAAGACGCAATCATTCTTCAGATATTTGACCATTTAAGCTATGCAACAAATAGTCCATTTAATATTCTTGATTTTTTTGTTTGTTTGATCATATTTTGGATTATTAAGAACAAGCTGCTAGCATAGATGTTTGGGTATATTGAACGAACTATTGACTTTTATGTTAGTTTCATATTGTTTATTTTGGGGGCAATGGTATAACTTTGACTCTAAATGATTTCATGTGGTCGTTACAATTTAACTCATTTGATGGTTAACACAATTATCTAAATGAATTCATCTTGAGCGATAATTTTGTCTCCTTAAAAGGAGGGATTTAAAAAGAATTTTTTAAGAATAAAATCGACACTTAATTCAAAGAAATGGATATAACTAAGAAAATAATTAGGTTTTTTCTAGTCACTTGCTTTTCGTTTTTTTTATTTGTGCTTCATGCACAGACGGACTTGACACTTTCTGATGCAATCACGATTGGATTAAAGAATAATTATCAGATACAAATTTCCGAAAGGAACGAAGAGATCGCACGTAACAATAACAATAACGGAACTGCTGGTCGTTATCCGATCATTGATTTTAATCTCAACTCTCAAAATAATTTTAGAGACCAAACTAATCCAGCATCCTTTATTCCCCAAGCAAGTTTTTTGAACGGAGGAATAACACCAAGTATTGATGGCAACTGGACGATTTTTGATGGCTTCAAAGTTCGAATTAATAAACAACGATTGGAGGAATTGGAACGCCAAAGTATAGGGAATACAACGATAGCTGTAGAGAGTTCTATTCGATCGATTATTCTGGCTTATTATCAAGTTTTAATACAACGAGAACAATTGGAAGTTTTCCGTCAGGTGCTTGATTTGTCTCGAGATAGGATTGAATATCAAGAAGTGCGTAAAGAGTTTGGACAGGCTGGAAAGTTTGATGTACTGCAAGTTAAAGATGCTTATTTGAATGATTCGACAAGTTTGATGATTCAAGAAAATAGTTTTGATATTGCTTTGCAAAATTTAAAATTGGCGATGGGTGAAGATGATATAAGTATTCGATATCGCTTAACAGATGCTCTTGATTATGAAGCTAAGTCTTATGTATTTGATGATTTGCAGAAGGAATTGTTTGAGAAAAATAAGAACCTTCAAAACCTTTTGATTAGTCAACGACTAGCTAATATTGAGACGGAATTTCAAGAAAGTAATCGATACCCAAGGGTAGGAGTGGGAGCCGGCTTAAGCCAAAATTTTGGAATTTCAAAAATTAATGCGACTAACCCCCAGACCATGGAGTCTTTTGGAGCGGTGGATACAAAGACTTTTACCGGTTATATTAATTTATCAGCAAGTTACAATCTTTATGATGGTGGGAATAGAAAACGCGGAGTCGAGAATGCAAAAGTGCAGGAGATGATTGCGAAGCTCAATATTGAAGATCTAAAACGTCGCTTATCGACTCAGTTGAGTAATACGCTGGCGACCTATAATAATCAAATTAGTTTGCTCCAGTTAACAGATGACTTGGTTGAAAATTCTGAAGAGAATTTGCGAATAGCGGAAGAGCGTTTTAAAGCAGGAAAAATAAATTCCTTTGATTTTCGATCTATTCAATTGGGATATATTAATGCATCACAATCGAAGTTGACCGCAATTTTTAATTTGAAAAATACGGAAACTGATCTAATTCAATTAATCGGAGGGTTGGTAAGGGAGTGATAGTTTAAGTAAAATGCTTGAGCATAACAATTTCTCTTTCTTTTAAAAAACGATATTTGCCTCGAGCTAAATCTTTTTTGGTCAAACCGGCATAATAAGTTCTATCAAGGTGCTTGACTTGGTAGCCTAAGTGTTCAAAAATTCTTCGAACGATTCTGTTTCTACCAATGTGTATTTCAATCCCGATTTCATTCTTTGCTTTCCCTTTCACATAACTGACTTTATCAACTGGCGTAAAACCATCTTCTAATTGTAAGCCAGCAGCAATTTGCTTGAGATGCGCTTCAGTAACAGGTTTGTTTAAAGTAATGTGGTATAATTTAGAAACCTCATGAGAAGGGTGAGAGAGTTTTTTGGCTAAATCTCCATCATTGGTCAGCAATAACAATCCTGTTGTAGCTCTATCTAAACGGCCTACTGAAAAAAGTCGCACATTGATTTCATTTCCCAGAACATCAAAGACCGTTCTACGTCCATGTTCGTCCTTGGCAGTCGTTATGGTATCTTTGGGTTTATTCATCAAAACATAAACTTTTTCTAATTCAGGAGTAATGACCTTTCCACGGTATTTGACGATATCTCCAGGTTTTACTTTCACGCCAGGTTCTTTGATCACTTCATCATTGATCATCACCAAACCTTGCTTAATAAACTCAGCTGCTTTTCGACGTGCTGCAATTCCACAATGCGCGACATATTTACTCAGACGCATTTCCTCTGTTATGACTTCCTTTTTTTCAGGGACTCCCTTCTTAGGCCGAGAAGGTCGAACAAACTTATGGAAAGTACTCTTAGTCTTTTTATCCTGCGATTTTTTCTTCATGATTGATAATAATCCTTTCTGTAAAGGTATTGATTTTTATGTAATCAAAAACGATGAAATTTTAAATTGACCAAAAAGAAGAGTAGTATGGTAATAAATGTTCCTGCTGAAGCAAAAAAAGAAGGTTGTTCCCCACTATGAAAACAACCTTTCCGAAAATTATTGAAAATATTTTTATCAATCGAAAAATATAAATACTACAGTTCGATTTTAATGTTTTTAAAACTAGAATGGAATATCATCATCATTCATTCTTGATGATCTAGTAATGATGGTATTGTCTCCTCCGGAACCAGGATTTTTAGTCAAGTCATCAAAGTCTGGATCATCCAAATCAGAGAATTTAGCAAAGTGATCTGTAAATTTCAGTTTCACTGTTTTCAAAGCTCCGTTTCTGTGTTTGGCAACAATGATTTCACCGACACCTTTTAAGGATTGTCCTTCTTCATCTTCAAGAATAGAATAGTATTCTGGTCGATAGATAAAAGATACGATATCTGCATCCTGCTCAATCGCTCCCGACTCTCTCAAATCCGATAACTGTGGTCGCTTCGTCCCCCCACGAGTTTCTACGGCTCTACTCAACTGAGACAATGCGATAACTGGCACACTCAGTTCTTTTGCCAAAGCTTTTAATGATCTAGAGATCATACTAATTTCTTGCTCTCGATTACCTTTTCCACTTTCCCCACCTCCAGTCATTAATTGTAAATAATCAATAATGACCATCTGAATATCGTGTTGCATTTTTAATCGACGACATTTCGCACGAAGTTCGAAAATATTAATACCAGGAGTATCATCAATATAAATCGGTACCTCACTCATTTTTTCAATTGCACTTTGCAATTGTTGCCATTCGTAATCTTCTAATTGTCCTGTTCTTAATTTACTACCAGAAATCTCCGCTTCCATGGAAATCAAACGTTGAACCAATTGAAGATTTGACATCTCTAGTGAAAAGAAAGCAACTCCTTTGTTAAAGTCAACAGCGGCGTTTCGCGCGAGTGCAAGGGTAAAAGATGTTTTCCCCATACCCGGTCGAGCCGCCACAATGATTAAATCAGACGGTTGCCATCCAGAAGTTAGTCTATCCAAATCTGTAAACCCAGTTGGAACACCAGTTAGACCTTCTTCTTTTTGAGACATTTCTTCTAGCTGTTTCAAAGCTTTACTGGCCAAGGTTCCCATACTCTCATAACCTCTACTAAGGTTTTGTTGAGTGATATTAAATAGACCTTGTTCGGCATCATCTAATAGTTGAAAAACATCAGTGGTATCTTCATATGCATCACGGATGATTTTTGTGGAAACATGAATCAATTCACGTTGGATGTGTTTTTGAGAAATGATCCTTGCGTGATATTCAATATTTGCAGCAGAAGCGACTCGATTGGTCAATTCCACGAGATAGTAGGGACCACCTACTTTTTCGAGATCACCTGATTTTTTAAGTTCTTCCGTTACCGTCAATAGATCGACTGGCTGCGTTTTTTCAAATAAACGAAGCATGGCTCTGTAGACCAATTGGTGAGCATCGGAATAAAAACTTTCTGGACGAAGGATATCTAAGACAATGGCTAATGCATCTTTGTCGAGCATGACTGCTCCCAAAACGGCTTCTTCAAGTGGTAAGGCCTGAGGTTGTACTTTCCCAAAGACATAACTTGAGAGGTCATTTCCCTTCTTTTTGTTGTTGCCACGAAATTGGGCAACTTGCTTAATCGGATTATTTGATTCAGACATGTTTTATTTTGTAGTCACTTATTAAGTTAAAGCCTATTTAGATTTTTATCAAAACTAAATGGGAATTAAATTTTAAGCTTAAGCTAGAAAAAATTAAGAAATCATGCCTCCGTGCAGTTTTCTTTCATCATATAGTATGTTTGACTTATTTGAAATTGGAGACCAATGTGTAGGTTGGAATGTTTTCAAATAAGATTTAAAAGTTTTCTATCATAGTTCGGACAACAAATCTACAATGAAATTTTATAAAAGACTATTTGTCCGAATCCTGTTGATTACTAACAAGTGTTGAAAAGTATTCTTTGAAATGTGGAAAACTTGTTGGTTACTTTTGCAACATCGCTTCAAAATACGAGATCAGCACGAAAAAAATGAAGATGTTTTATAATAATATGTTTTTTGTTTAATGTTCAAGTTCCACTTTATAGTGACTTTAGCTGAAAAATACGAGAAATAGAAACCTGTTTTTTTTAGATGAAAGATGATTTATTCTTTATCCTATTCCGGGACTTTGGCTAAAATATTATTTTGTTCTTTGTTAAGAAAATAATTACATTTTTATAAAACACATATAATTTATCGCGCTTGTTTTTTTATAAAAATAACTTTTCATTAAGAAAGTAATGTTCTGTAAAAAATGAGGATCTTTTTTTTGATGTAAAAATGATCTTAAATCATCCTTTTAGATGTTAACAAAAAAGGAACACTATCTAAACAAATATAAACAAAAAATTGAAAGTTTTCAAGTTGAACTAACAAAAAGTTTTTATCTTGCGATGAATTAACATTTGATTTAAGCCATTATGATCTGGAAAGAGTTAGTTAAAGTTGGTTTGATGGGAACGGATAGAAGTCAACTTTCTCCTGTAAACTTGGAGAAATTAAAACAACAAGGGGTTTCTATAAAAGAAGATCCGGCAAAAGTGTTATTGAAAGGAGCTAGCTTGTATAGTTTGATGCAAAAATCTGGAGAGGCATTATCTGTATATGATCGGGCCTTACCCGAAAAGGATAAGCAAGACCTGATTTCCTTTTGTTCGCCACCTTCTGTTGCACATTTAGAATTGATTTTGTCAGGAAGGTATGCAGATGCTTTGCCAGAGTTTATTAATGCTTTGGTTGATCGGAGAAAAAACATTCCTCCTGAAATGCTTCCGGGCTTAATTGAAAAAGCTCGATCTTCAAATAATTGGTGGAATAGTATTCGATCATGCATTGGTTCGAGAGGAAAATGGTTGATTCAACAAAATCCAGATTGGCATTTTTTATTGAAAGAAGTAGATGAGACTATTTGGGAAACAGGAAAAACAAAAGATCGCTTAGTGTTTTTAAAAAAGATGCGTCATGCTGATCCGGTTCGTGCGATTACATTGTTAACTGAAAGTTGGAAAACAGAGAGTGTTGCGAACAAAAAGAAAATGATTCTAATTTTACAAAATGGCTTGTCCCAAAGTGATGAATTATTTTTAGAAAACTGTTTAGACGAAAGTCAAAAAGAAATACGTCGTTTTGCTGCAAAGCTATTGGCTCAAATTCCTAAGAGTGAATTGGCCGAAAGAATGATCAATCGCCTAAGACCTCTAATTCAACTTAAAAAAAGAAAAAACAAGAAGATAAGTTTGGAAGTTCAGCTTCCTGAAAATTTTGATGACAGCATGATACGGGATGGTATCGATCCAAGTGCACAATGGTATCAAGGCGGTTTGAAAGCAAGTCGATTGGTACAAATGTTGGCACTTGTCCCGCCGAATCAATTAGAGCAAATGTTAGATTTACGAGGTTTGGCATTATTAGAAGCAATGATTAGAAGTGAATATGCAGATTTATTGATACAATCAATGATGGAAAGTACGGCATTACATCAGGATGCAAGTTGGCTGGAACTGCTTTTACAATTTTGGTTAGAAAATTATGATAAACAACGTTGGCAAAATCTAGAAGCACAAAATTTATTGCCTATCATTAAGTTCGAACAATTCGATCAAATAGCTTTTAAATATCTAAGTATTGAAAAAGGTTTGCCTGAAGAAAATACACCCTTGGATTTAATGTTGAAGACACCTCAAGATTGGAGTGATCGTTTAGGTCTTTTATTTGTAAAAAAATTACAACAATGGATGATCTCTGATGAAGGTCGCTACTGGGGAGGTTTACATATTCGGCGGATCTTAAAAAAAGCAGCCTATCAAATCAATCCACTATTATATCCGACCTTAAGTCAAGGATGGCCTTTTGATGCTAAAATTTGGGCCGGTTGGGAAGAGGACGTAGAACGTTTTTTAGCTACTTTGCAATTCAGACAAATCATGATAGAAAAACTGGATGATAATTAATGTGTTTTAGTATTAACGTGTTAGAGCATTCCCCTAACACCTTAACACCTGAAAACGTTACCACGAATAAACAAAACCATGAGTAAGAAAAATAACATATTGCGCCCGCATGCAGAAGATGCATATGCAAAAGAACTAAAAGCACTGGCTAAAAATGATGATCGAGAAAAACCTACCAATTGGAAATTGTCTCCTTGGGCCGTAATGACCTATTTGTTGGGAGGTACTTTGAATGACGGGACTATTATAGAAACCAAATATTTTGGTAATCAAAGATTGATTGAAATCGCGGTCGCAACTTTGGTTACGGATCGAGCATTGATGCTGATGGGAATACCTGGAACGGCTAAGACTTGGGTGAGTGAACATTTGGCCGCAGCCATTTCTGGAGACTCTACTTTATTGGTACAAGGAACTTCTGGAATGACGGAAGAGTCGATGCGTTATGGTTGGAACTATGCCAAACTTTTGGCCGAAGGGCCATCAGTAAAAGCAATGGTCGCTAGTCCAATTATGAATGCCATGCAAGCAGGTAAAATTACTAGAATTGAAGAGTTGACTAGGATTCCCTCCGATGTACAAGATACCTTGATTACGATCCTTTCGGAAAAAATATTGCCTGTGCCTGAAATCGGTACGGAGGTGCAAGCGAATAAAGGTTTTAATATTATTGCTACAGCAAATGACCGAGATAAAGGAGTCAATGAATTGTCGAGTGCGCTGCGTCGTCGATTCAATGTGGTGGTTATGCCTTTGCCTGCGACTTTGGAAGACGAGGTGACTATAGTCAAAACAAGAGTCGAAAAAATTGGTAAAAATTTAGCGCTAGCTAAAAAAGAAGCACCGATTAATGAGATCAAACGGTTGGTCACTATATTTAGAGAGTTGCGTGGTGGTAGAACGGAAGATGGTCGTACAAAATTGAAAACACCAAGTAGTACCTTGAGTACAGCGGAAGCGATATCAGTGATCAATAGTGGACAAGCTTTGGCGACGCATTTTGGTGATGGAGAATTGAATGCCCATGATTTAGCAGCAGGAATTACAGGAGCAATTGTTAAAGATCCAGTTCAAGATGCTGTGATTTGGAAAGAATATTTAGAAACAGTAGTCAGAGAACGGAAGGACTGGAAAGATTTGTATCGAGCTTGTCAGGATTTGTTGTCAGGATAATACCTTCTTTTTTTCAAAAAAAAATCAATTATTCTATTGAAATGAAAAGATAGTTGTAGCCAATTGATGTATTTATAACTATACAGAAAATTGGATTTCGTTAAAGAACAGATAAAAGAGCGAATAAAAAATCTAAAAGAAACAAAATGCAATTTGATAAAGACTTAAAATCCGAATTCAAAGATTTATTCCTTCAAGCAAGAGACATACTATTGTCATATGACGGAATTGTTGAAACTAAAAAAAACAGAATTACAACTTATAGCAACGAAAAAGGAGGAATTTGCCATATGCGAACAATGCCCTATGGAATTGATTTTGGTTTTTTAAAGGGAGTAAAAATGAAAGATAAATACGGATTGTTAACCGGTAAAGGTAAGACAATTAGAGTCCTCCCTCAAAAAGGGGAATTAGACAAACAGATGATTAAGTATTATATCTCTCAAGCAATTGAAATAAATGCAAGTAAATAATGCCTAACAATTATTTACTTGCATTTTAATATAGGGACAGTAGAAAAATTAATCAAACTAATCACGAAGACAAAACCTTTGTATTCATCAGTGTCTCAATTTCTTCTGCTTCTACTGGAATGTTGGCCATCAAATCAATTGGTTCATTATCGGTCACTAGAATATTATTTTCAATTCGGACGCCAATATTTTCTTCTGGAATATAGATCCCCGGCTCACAAGTAAAAACCATTCCCGCTTGAATGGGCACATAGTTGTGAGATAGATCATGGACATCTAAGCCCAAATGATGAGAAGTACCGTGCATAAAATATTTTTTATAAGCAGGTTTTTCTGGATCTTGATTTTTTATATCTGTTTTAGAAATGAGTTTAAGTCCAAGCAGTTCACTTTCCATCATACGTTCTACTTCCTTATGATAGTCCTCCATAGTTGTACCAGGAACCAACATTTGTCGAGCCTCTTTCATGACATGATATACTGCATCATATACTGCTCGTTGTCGAGTAGAATATCGGCCATTGACTGGAATGGTTCTAGTTAAATCTGCTGCATAGTTGGCATATTCTGCTCCAAAATCCATCAATAGTAAATCACCATCTTCGCAACGTTGGTTGTTTTGATTATAATGTAAAATACAAGCGTTTTTGCCACTAGCAATAATAGGCTCATAGGCATGGCCATTCGCGCGATTACGAATAAATTGATGAATAATTTCGGCTTCAATTTCATATTCCATCACGCCGGGTTTTACAAAATCTAAAACTCGTTGGAAAGCAAGATCCGTGATATCAATAGCTTCTTGAATCGCTTCAATTTCATGATAGGATTTGATCATGGCGATTTCTTTCAAGATAGGTTGAGAACGATGGTATTTATGAGCCGGATAACGCTCCATCAATTCTTTAGCCTTTCGAATATTTTTAGAAATTACGGGCGACTTGAAATAAGTGTTTTCATTGGTGTTGATATAAATTCTTTTGGACAATAAGATTAATTCGTTTAGAACTTTATCCATCTCATCTAACCAATATATTTTTTTGATACCTGAAATTTTCTTTGCTTCTTTTTTGGAATAAGTATCTCCATCGTAGATTTTCATTTTGTTAGATGCCCGTTTGATAAAAGCAACAACATCATGTCCATCTTTGATGCAATTGGGAAATATGGCCAACACGGTTTCCGCTTGATCAAGTCCTGAAAGACTAAATAAACCAGAATTTTGGCGAAATGGAAAAAATTGATCACCACTACGTGGCATAGCATCATTAGAATGGAAAATCGCAATTGAAGCAGGTTTCATACGACTAGCGAAACGCTTACGGTTCAAGCGATACAGGTCAGGGTTAAGTGCCTTGTATTTCATGGGTATGTTTGTTCAGTTTTGGTAATGTTTACGTTTCTCTAGTATTCGAAGATGATAATTATATATTTAAATAAAACAAATAAATTATTATCACTTATTCAATAACGCCTTTATTTCAAATAAAAGCAAATTTTATGAGCTTTGAAAAATGTTAAATAGTGCGAAAGGATCGATGAGCAACAATAATAAAATTCAAAATTTATTTTATAAAACATGATAAGAAAAAATAGAAGTTGTTTTAAAATGATGTTCAAAGTCGAAGATAAAGGCTTGATAGTCCCGACTAAGCTCTTTTTAAGTTTCGTAGCCTTAGCTACGGGACGAGAAAAAGCTGAAGCATCTGGCGATCAATGCTTTGTCTGTAGACATGAAGCTCTATTTTAAAACGACTTCATAATATAAAATCAAGGAAGAAAAACTTTTAAAAGGAAGGAATTGATATTTTGAAAGGGTAAAGATAAAACAAGACGGTGATTTTCATCAGAAAATACATTAGACTTTTATGTCATTATATTTTATAAAATGATGCTTTTGAAAAGGGAGTTTACAATTGTTGATCAATCTCTTTGAGTTCGTTCAAATCAATAGCACCGAACCAATCTTTTAGTTTTTTTCGGGCTTCAATTTTAACATCCATGTTGACATAAGAAGCAACGGTCACTAAACCAAAACTTAAAACACCGATATCATCGGTATATCCCAACAAAGGAGTTAGGTCGGGTATGGAATCAATTGGAGCAAGGAAATAGCCAATAGTTCCGAGAATAATATTTTTAGCCCAAACCGGTGTTTCTTGTCGTCGATAAGCGAAAAAAAGCAATAAGGCAGTATAAACGGTTTTCATCCCAGCACTTTTTGCGTATTGATTCAACTTTTGCCACAGCTTATTCTCACTAAACAGTTCACTATATTTATGAAATGGATTTTTCATTTTTTTCATTTTATCTAGTATAGAAACAACATTACCTGGTTTTTTGTTTCATACGAATATTTATTTTTTACCGTCGCCATTTGTCTGTTAACAATTCTTCTACTGGTCCGCCTAATTCTAAGCCAGAATTTCTTCCAGTACCAGAAAAGATTAATTGATCTTTTTTAAATAATTTCACTTCGATTTTAGCCTGCATACTTTCGTTGACTTTCCCTGTCATATGACCAGAAATAGGAGAGATTAAATCACCCCCTTCGGATTTATGGGCAATGATTTCCAATCGATATTGTCGGTCTTTAAAAGCAAGTCGAACTAATTCTTCTTCTAATTGAGCTTTCATCATCGCTCCGGTATAAGTGGCAAATCGATGTAATTTTCCATCAACCAAAAAACCAACAATATATCCAATAAAGTGACTTCCCAACCAAGGAATTCTAGCAACAGAAGCCATAAAAGAAATAGTTTTGTTTTCTTCAAAATGATTGGTTTGCATCCAAATCCAAGAGCTAGGAAAAGATTCGCCCCAATCTTTTTCGATATAGCCTTTTCCTCCGGTAAAATCAATGGTTTTTCCATCAATTTCTAACTGACCTTCCAAAGAATGATGCATACTGACTACACCGTGATAACACTGCATAAAAGGAACAAAAGAATACCAGCCCATGATTCCTGGAGCGCCCAGCATTTTGGGCCAAGGATATGGATTGTGAATTTTTAATTTGCCTTTTAGCTCAGGCAAATCCAATTGTATACCGTTTCTGGAAAATGTATTTGGACCGAGTTGAAGCTCAAATTTTTGATCAGATGGTTGAAATTGTTCAGCTGTAAAATGATGATATGCCCCCTTGCATTGCTTCCCATCAAGTACTTGTATAAATGCCTTTTTACTTCCATCGGTCTCCATCGCAATACCTGGAATAATTGCAAAAGCATATTGTTCTGTCGGATCTACAATTTTAAAATACCAGCCTTCAAAATATTTTTTTTCTTGCCCCCATCCATGATACATATCAGGATTCCAAGTCGCCTTCCAACGTTTAAGAATATTAGACATTTTATTTTTTTTGATAAGCTAAGTAGGTCAATCTACTTAGGAATAAAATCAAATTTAGATTAATAACAAACTAAAGATAGGAAAGATACAACGGATAGTAAAAATTTCTTCGAGATCTCCCACCAAAACGACTAGCCCTTGCATCTATTCAATTAAAGTCTAGATATTTCCTGCCCAGAAAAGTCGTCGTCGAAAAGTTGAACATCTTAAAATTTATTATTTCAACTATAAAACAAATAGATTATGTTTTCGAAAAAAAAACGTCGATTAGACAATGCGGTGAATGCTGGTTCTATGGCTGACATCGCCTTCTTACTTTTGATTTTCTTTTTAGTGACAACTACGATTCTAGTAGACAAAGGAATCATGGTTAAGCTCCCTCCGTTTTCTGTTGAAACTCCGCCACCAGTAGATCAGAACAGAGTATATACGGTTAAAGTCAATGCCAATGATCAATTATTGGTAGAGGATCACATGATGGATGTTTCGCTTTTGCGAAAACAAACGAAGGATTTTATTAGTAATTATTTGAGTGTAAATCAAGCAACTGGACGGACCAAAAAACCATTGGTCTCTTTACAAAATGATAGAGGAACTTCTTACGACACTTACATCGCGGTGTACAATGAATTGAAAGCTGCTTATAACGAATTATGGGATGAAAAGTCTTTGATTCTTTTCGGAAAATCTTTTGACAAAATTTCTTTACAAGAACAAAGAGAAATCAGATCGGAAATTCCATTGATCATTTCAGAAGCCGAACCGACGGGACATGGAGAAGGATAGTTCAAAATAAAAATACACTGGATCTTCATCGTCGTGCAAAAGAAGATCTAGTGTGCTTAGCTATGTGCCTTTTACAGAAAATAGAAATTATTTTTTTAGAAAAAAAATTGCCAGTCGTCCATTTTTCTAAAACCTAAAACTATAATTATGTCGAAATTCAAAAATGCTTCTGATCGTCCCATTCCCAAAGTAAATACCTCTGCTTTGCCAGATATTATTTTTATGTTACTCTTTTTCTTTATGGTCGTCACCGTTTTGCGGCAGCAAAAATTACTAGTAAAAGTACAAGTTCCAGAAGCTACGGAACTGCAAAAAATAAAACAACAATCTTTGGTGAATAATATTTTTATCGGACCACCCACGGATCCAAGGAGAGGAACAGTTCCAGTCATCCAAATCAATGATGCTTTTATTAGAAAAGACCAGTTACCAAAAGCTCTAAAGGCATTTGAATCTAAGATTGAAGAATGGCAACGACCAAAGATTACGACTTCTTTAAAAGTTGATCGAGGTGTTCGCATGGGGATCGTATCGGATGTGAAATTAGAATTGAGAAAGGCCAATAAATTGAAAGTAAACTATGCCGCTGTAGCTAAAGTGAAGTATTAAATTGTTGATGTTTTGATTTAAATATATTCGTAATGTAAAGGTGTGATTTTTTAGTGATGAATAAAAGTCTAGGGACTAAAACACCGCATGACTATTTTGTTATCTTTGGGCGATAAATCTCCTTATAATCCAAAAGAGCTTATAAGGGTTTACACCTAAAAATGGCGTGAAATTTAAAATTTCATACCACTTCGATAATAAAAATAACCTTAAAATAGTTCATTAGGCTAAACTTAAAATCAATGAGAAATCAACACCTTTTATTCCTAATGTTTTTTGTAATTGGCTTAAGTGCCTGCAAAAATAAAGAAGCTGAAAAATTAAAAAGTCAATTGACTTTAAAAAGCGAACAAGTGACCCAATTGGAACAACAATTGGAGCACATGCGTAAAACCAATGCGAGTTTATTAGACCGTATGTCCGACCTTTCTATTGTGAGTAAAACTGGGGCAGAGAGCATCAAACAATCTCTAGAGTCGATGAGCCAGCAATACGATTTAATTCAGAATTTAAATTCCAAAATTCAATCTAAAGATTCGCTGAACTTGGCTTTAGTGATGAATTTAAAACGATCTTTGATTGATGTCGACGACGAGGATATTCAAGTCGAAGTCAGAGGTGGAATGGTTCATGTTTCGATTTCGGATAAATTATTATTCCGCTCGGGAAGTACCAAAATTGATCAACAGGCAAATCAAGTTTTAGGAAAAATTGCTGATGTGATCAATGATCATAATGAACTCAATGTGTTGGTCGAAGGCCATACGGATGATGTCCCAATGTCTAATTCATGTATCCAAGATAATTGGGATTTGAGTGTGAAACGGGCAACCTCAGTTGTTCGAATATTGCAAGAAGAATATTTTGTGTCACCAGAAAGAATCACTGCTGCGGGCCGTTCAAAATATGTTCCCAAGGCAGACAATGATGATAAAGAAGGTAGAGGTAGTAATCGAAGAACCGAGATTGTTATTACGCCAAAATTAGATCAGTTTTTTAAACTCTTAGAAGCGCCAACTGTACCGAATTAGAATCATTGAATGACCAAATTTATTTGAATTCTGAATTTTCAAAAAAAGTAATAATTCTGAAAGAGACTTTCTGCAAAAGGAAGTCTCTTTTTTATTTTTATAAAAATAAAAAAGAACTACGCAAAAAGACTGCGTATTTCTCGTTTATCTTTGTAGTATCAATTAACGAAGGAACTATTTTAAAAATTATTAAGTTGAATTGATTCGTAATAATGAAGACAAGAAAACACACTAAGATATTTAAGAAGGTAAAGCTGATTGAAAAAAAATACCTGATGAGCGTTTCTGAATAGCGCCATAGTATTGAATTCTTATAGAATTTAATATACTGATTTTTGACACAGCTTTGTACCCATCACCTCAAAGGTCGTAGGTTCGAGTCCTACTCCGACAGGATATGTCGTGATAGCTCAGAGGCAGAGCATTGAGTTCAATTTGCAGGTTCGAGTCCTGCTCCCATAACTGGGATGGCGAAACTGGTAAACGCAATGGAATAGGGTTCCATCATTTAGGTAGAAGAGCAACTACCTTAAAAAAAGCTCGCGACATAAACAAGTCAAAAGTGAATTCGGTATGCTTGAATTTTGATTCTTGCATACAATTCAAATGAGGCTTTGAAACTTTTGCTTTTTGTGAAAAAGACGCTTGTTGCCTTCTAGATGAAAATGATAATGGACCAAATCAAGCTAGATGTTTGGTTTTGAAAATTAGAAACGAAATTTAGAAACCAACAAGAATAATTTTACATAACAAGAATTCCGCATTAGTTGGATGAAGTTGCTTTTGACTGTTTATTATTTTGAATAAGAACAATAACGATTAAAAATTATAAGCTATGAAAAGAGTAAAAATTTTTGCTTACAAGGTCGGTTTAGTTTTCCGAGAAGGAAACTTTATTAAAGTATTGAGAGAAGGAAGCCATTGGTTGTGGTTGTCTGACGAAGTCAAAATCTATGATGTGACAGAACCTTTTGTCGCTCCTTGTGAATTGGAAATCCTTTTGCAAAATAACCAGTTGACAGGAATGCTTAATGTCATTGAAGTAGAGGATAATGAATTAGCCTTTCAATACAAGCAGTCAAAATTTCAAAGAGTTTTGACCTCAGGTCGACATGCTTTTTGGAAAAGTGTTATCAACTATGAGTTCAAAATAGTAGACTTAAATGAATTGGAAATTCCAAAAAGTATTGATAGGAAAATCATTCAACGACCAGGAGTTATGCCTTTCGTGCGAGTTCATGTAGTTGAATCTTATGAAACAGGTTTGTTGTTTGTTGATGGTAAATTTGTCAAAGCCTTAGAAGCGGGTATCCACTATTATTGGAAAAATGAACAAGCCATTTCTGTTTTGAAAGCTGATTTGCGACAACAGCAAATGGAAATTTCTGGACAAGAAATTTTGACCAAAGATAAAGCTGCTTTGCGAATCAATTTTTATGCTCAATACAAAATTGTTGATATCGAAAAAGCGCTTGTTGAAACCAAAGATTTTGCAAAACAATTGTACATCACTTTGCAATTAGGTTTAAGAGATTTCATTGGAACAATGACTTTAGATGAATTGTTGGCTAGAAAAGAAAACATCCATACATTCATCATAGAAGCGATTCAAGATCGAGTGACTGATTTAGGAACAGAGTTGATCAACTGCGGTATTCGAGATGTAATTTTGCCTGGAGAAGTGAAAGAGATTATGAATCAAGTCTTGATTGCTCAAAAAGCAGCTCAAGCTAATATCATTACTCGAAGAGAAGAAACAGCTTCGACTAGAAGTTTGTTGAATACCGCGAAGTTGATGGAAGACAATGAAATGCTTTTCAAATTGAAAGAAATGGAATACGTGGAAAAGATTGCAGAAAAGATTAGCAATATTTCTTTGTCTGGAAGTTCGAAAGTTGTGGACCAATTGAAAGATATTTTTGCTTCTGGCAAAAATTAAAATAGGTTGATTATAAATGAAAAGGGCATCAATATAGGTGTCCTTTTTTTGTTTAAAAAAGAAAGCCACTGCATAACAGTGGCTCATTTATATAATAACTAAACATTGCCGAGTTGAAAAGACTTACTATTTAAGCAGTCTTGGTATAAGTCACTTCCTTTTCCACAACCTGATCATTCAAAGCCTCAAATCTAAATCCTTGTTGGTGAAAATATTCTAACACCTTCGGGAGTACATATTTTAATTTAGCCTGTGCTTTCAAACTATCATGGAAAACTACGATAGATCCAGACTTCGCTTTACTAACAACATTTTGTAAACATTGCTCTTTACTAATGTTAATGTCAAAATCCCCACTCAATACATCCCACATAATAATTCGATAATGTCTCTGTAAAAATTGAGCTTGCTTTGGCATCAATCGTCCATAAGGTGGTCGGAACAAGCTTGAATTGACCAATCTGGCACAATGTCGAATATTATGGAAATATGGAATATTGTCTGATCCCCAACCATTCAAATGATTGTAAGTATGATTTCCAACAGAGTGACCTTGATTGATCACTTCTTGAAAGACATCTTGATTTTTTTGTACATTTTCTCCAACACAGAAAAAAGTTCCTTTAGCTTTATACTGGGCTAATTGATCGAGCACCCATGGAGTTACTTCGGGGATAGGACCATCGTCAAATGTGAGGTAAATAATTTTCTCCTGAGTAGGAACTTTCCATGTGAAATTTGGAAAGAGATCTTGGATGAAGCCTGGTGTTTTTACTAGATACATTCTTGTCGTTAATAATTCATGAGATAATGAGAGTAAACACTTTTCAAAATGAAACCCAAAGAGGTTTACTTTGAAAAAATAAAATGTAGACTATTTTGAAAATCTCAGACTCTAAAAGTATTCTTTTAAAGGTATACAACGAATAAATGATAATGATATGTTCAAAAAAGCTTACATGCTTTTATATTTCTTGTACCTTTGTGTCCCTAAATATAGTATAAGGAACTTTAACCGGGATACAATTTGTTGGGATTTTAAGTTCTAAACGAAACAATCTCAAAATACGCTGCCTGTGACATTGTATTTTTGTGAAAATAATCTCCAATAAATAATGGCTGTCTAGCCAATTTTGAAATTTTATAAAATAGTCGATTTTTAATGGAAAAAGTAAGAGTAAGATTTGCGCCAAGCCCAACAGGAGCTTTACATATCGGAGGAGTCCGAACAGCTTTATATAATTATTTATTAGCCCAAAAAAAAGGGGGGACCTTTATCTTGAGAATTGAAGATACTGACCAAAAGCGTTATGTAACAGGAGCAGAAGATTATATCAAAGAAGCACTAGAGTGGTGCGGAATTTCACCTGAAGAAGGTCCTGGGATAGGAGGAGAACATGGTCCTTATCGACAATCAGAGCGAAAAGATTTATATGGAAGTTATGCACAACAATTAGTGGATAATGGCCATGCTTATTATGCTTTTGATGAAGAAGAAGAATTGACAGCGATGCGAGCAGAGTATGAATCTAGAAAAGAAACATT
>CAYTVR010000092.1:0-24439 GCA_964441245.1 uncultured Saprospiraceae bacterium
ATTCTGAATCCGGATAATCATTCGCAATATTATCTAAAGCAATGATCTTACTGGTTGTGTTTCCACGAAGCCCTTCAATGATGGCTTTTTGATACAAAGCATAAACGAATCCTGTATAATTATTTTCAATCGCATCATCATAAAATCGGATGGCTTGATCATACTTGTTTCGTTTAAACAAACAATCACCTGCTCTTAAGACGGCATCACCTAGCATCTTTTGAGCAATCACTTCATTAGAAATGAATTGAGAATTACTTTTGATTCCTGCGATAGTGGACTGAAAATATCCAAGCGCGGAGTTGTAATCTTTTTGTTTTAAATAATTATATCCTTGAATATAATTGGCACTATAGTTAGACGATTCATCTGGAAGATTTCTTAATTTTTTACTAAGCGTTAAAAATTTATTCATCTCTCGGATACTGCCATCAAAGTCATTATCGGCATTGGCCATATCACCTAACCAATAAATAGCTAGTGCTTTTGTTCTGGTGTCGATAGGTACTTCCAATGATTTATTGAAATACTTTCGAGCTTGTTCATAATCACTTTCTCGATACAATTGAACGCCACGCAAATAGGCAACCTTTTGATAAGTTTCTTTAATCTGAGGTGTTTTGCTAGGAATATCTTCCAATATACGAATGGCATTTTCGTAGTCTCGAGTATTTAGAAAAATAGCACTTAATAAGGTTTGGGCTTCGCTATGATATTTGGAAGAAGGTTGAATTTCTTGTAAGGCTGGAATGGCCTCTCGATCAAAGTTCAATTCATAACTTAACTTAGCAAAGTTATACAACGCATCCTCTTGAACCTCTTTGTCAAAATCCAATTTACTTGCAGCTTTGAAAGCATTTCGCGCATTGGCTTTTTGACCCAATTGAAGATAACAATCACCCAAGGCAAACATAGCGTTTTGTCCCATAGGAGTGCTGAGTTTATTCAACTGAGTAAAATGTTTGATGGCTTTTTTATACGCACCATCTTGATATTGAACATAGCCTAATTGATATAAATCTTCTGGTCGCAATTTTTTAGCCTTAGTGGCAAAATATTCTAAATGTGGCAATGCGCGTCTAAAATCTCCCTTTTCAAAATAAGCTTTACCGACCAATTGATTGATTTCCGGCAAGTTCTTGAGTTTGGCATTTTCTGTTTTTTCTGCAGCATACTTAATAACTTCATCATATTCGCCTTTGGCAAAATGAATTTGGGTAATGTAGTAAGGAATGTAGGGAGAGTATTTTTTTGATCGGCTTACTTTTTTAAAACTCTTAATCGCTTCATCGTAATTATCTTCATAAAAAGCCGTCATTCCATAGTAGTAATTGGAAGGGTAGTAATACTTGTTTTGTACATCCCGAATTTCGGCGAAAGCCATCTTAGCTTCGGTGAATTTCTTTTTTACAAAATAAGAATAACCTAATTTGAATTTAACTTCAGATCTTTGTTCCTTATTTAAGTCATAAGTATCGATGCTTCTGAATAATTGAGCGGCTCTCACATAATCTTTAGAATTGTAATAATAATTACCCATTTCGACAATGGCTTCAGTTGCAAGTGGGTCAGGATCATGAGTTCGTGCAAAGTCAATGATCAGTTTTTCTCCATCCGGTTGGTCCAAACGAACAGCTGATTTGGCATAATATAGTTCTGCACTGGTCAGTAACAAAATGCCATCAGGTTCATGTTCGGGACGAATCATGTCGATTACCTTTTGAAATTCTTTTTGGGCCAAGCCAAAAAGTCCTTTATCGTAGAATTCTCTTCCGCGCTTATAATTTAAGTTGGCATCTGAATAGATGGAACTTTGCTGCGCAAAAATGGGCATGCTAGCCAATAAGAGGAATAGGGGAAATACTAATTTTTTTAATCGCATGGGTGAACGAATTCGTTAAATCAAATTATCAGGCAATAACCGAGACTTTTAAATCAGTTTTGTTGGCAAAAAAGATTTAAAATAATTTATAATTATCAAGATTATTAAAGGGAAATGTTGCAAATAAATTGAATATATGATGTTTGTTTTTCAAATCAAGTCAGTTGAATTTATTTTGACTATTTCCCTAACCTAAATTTAGGGTGAATTATTGCAGCGAATTTAGGAAAAATTTGCTCGGTAATTGGATATGATGAAAAAATATTCTTGTTGAAAATAAAAGTTTTCTCTTCAAATTAGGGAAGATAAGCTCATTTTTCTCCCTGAGAGGCAAGAATGATTTGCTAATTGAAGAAAATTGAGCTAAAAAACTCAATATAACATTAGTTATACTTGATCTGAAACTAAAAGTTACGGTTTAACTTCTAATCATTCGACTTTGTCTTATATGAAAAAAACTGCTTCAAACCTTAACCTTTTCTTGTAATCTCTCGTTAACAGGTATGATGTTTGTATCAGCTATTGGCATTAGCCCCATCTTTTTGGTTTATAAAGCATGTGAAGCAAACAAACGCTTAATAAACAGCCTTAACACAGAAAAAAATAGATCAGACTGCAGTAATTTTGAAATCAACCAGATCCACTTATGGAAGTACTTTCTTCTAAATCTACGAAATCTCTCCTTTCCTTAAAAGAATCCATTTTATGGCGCTCTTTCTTTAAATCCGTTCAAAAGGCAATGGTGATTTTGGATGTTGACATGGAATTTCAAGAGTCTAACCCACAATTTCTAGAATTATTTAATCTCAATGAACTACCTCATTCGTTTTTTGATTTTAGCGCAAATTTAAAGACAGACATTATTGATATTGATTGGCAAAAAATAGTGTCTAGTATCCAAAGTAGAAAGTCGATCTTTGAAATTGATGTGTATTATCCACTACCTCATCAACAATTATCTTTGCATTTAGAATTTATTCCAGTAAAGGAAGGAGATGATTTACAAGGATATATATTAACACTAGAAGAAATCAATGAGGTAGAAGTTAATGTCCACACCCAGTTTTCCATCTTGAAAAATATTTATGAAAATTGCCCAGTTGGAGTAGTGACTAATAGAAATGATAAAGGATTAAAGTCTAATCAATTTTTTCAAGAAATGTTGGGGTATACCGAGGATGAGTTATTAAATATGACCATTAGTGAAATTACTCATCCAGAGGATATTGATAAAAATAAGGAAGCTTTTGAAGCACTTTCAATTGGGGATAAAAAAAATATAAAAATTGAAAAACGGTATATCCGAAAAGATAAGAGTATTTGTTCAGCGATTAGTACTGTTTCTGTATACAAGGACAAAAAAGATGACAGTGTTACTTTCGTTGCATTGATTGAAGATATTACAGAACAAAAAAGAATTCGAGCCATATTAAAAGAAAGAAAGAATCTACTCAAAAGTGTCATCAATACTTCTCATGATGCGGTGATCATTTTGGATGAAGAACTATGTATTAAGGATTGGAATAGGCAGGCAGAAGTGATTCTAGGATATACTAAAGAAGAGGTGATGAACCAAGCTTTATTAGAGTTGGTGGCTCCTCCTGCGGTCATGGAAAAGTATCTTCAATATTGGAAAGAATATTTAGAAACGGATAGTCCTAAATTGGCTAATCAAAAAATTGAGACTAGATTAATTCGTTCTGATCAATCGGAATTCACTGCTGAATTTTCAGTAACACCTTTGAAGGTAACAGGGAAGACCGTTTATAGTGTATTCATAAGAGATATTACAGATCTTCAACTTTCTCAAGAAGCATTAAAAACCCAATTATCGGAATTGGATGAAAAAAATAAGGAGTTGGAGCGGTATGTAGCTTCTAATTCACAATTAGAAAATTTCGCTTACGTAGCTTCTCATGATTTGAAGGAACCTTTAAGAACGATTGGTAACTTTGTTCAATTACTTCAAAAGCGTTTAGATAGTAAACTAGATAAAACGGACCGAGAATTTATTCATTATATCGTCACTGGCGTGCAAAATATGAATAACCTGATTGAAGATTTATTGAGCTATTCGAGAGTCAATACTCAAGAACATATATTAGAGCCAATGAATCCCGAAGATACGCTGTTTGTCGTCAGTCATAATTTGGGGAAAAAAATACAAGAAACAGAAACCATTATTGAAATTCAAAATTTACCGAAGCAGATCATAGCCAACAAAACAAAGTTGAACCAACTTTTTCAAAATCTAATTGCCAATGCGATTAAGTTTAAAAAGAAGGATATCAATGCACACATTGTAGTCTCAGGTAAAGAGGACGAAAAGAATTGGACTTTTACACTTGCGGATAATGGAATTGGAATTAAACCCGAATTTTTCGATAAGATTTTTGGCTTGTTTAAAAAACTACATTCAAAAAGTGATTATCAAGGTTCAGGAATAGGCTTAGCTGTATGTAAAAAAATTGTCGAGCAACATGGCGGAGAAATTTGGGTAGAATCTGAATACGGACTTGGGACGACCTTCCATTTTACGATTCCTAAAGTGGTTTGATATAATTGACTCGTTAGGAACTAGAAGGCCCACGAACGAATACGTTCGCGGGCCTTCTGACATTTGATTCCTAAATTCTGACCGATCTTAAGCCATTTTAAATTCCATAATTGTCTTTTCAATAATATCGCAGCACTCTTCCAATTGAGTTTCTGTAATGACCAATGGAGGAGCAAATCGAATGATATTTCCATGAGTAGGTTTTGCTAATAAACCATTGTTTTTCATGGCGACACAAATGTCCCAAGCGGTGTGACTATCTTCACTATCATTGATCACAATCGCGTTTAATAAACCTTTTCCACGGACTAAGTTGACCAAATCAGATTTTTCAACAAGATTTTGCATTCGTTCTCGAAAACGCTTACCCATTTTTTCAGCATTCTGTGCTAATTTTTCATCCTTAATGACTTCTAAGGCAGCAATGGCAACGGCACAAGCAAGTGGGTTTCCACCAAAAGTAGAACCATGTTCGCCCGGTTTGATACACATCATAATGTCATCATTGGCTAAGACTGCGGATACGGGGAATACACCTCCAGACATTGCTTTTCCTAGAATTAAAATGTCAGCTTTTACCTCAGGTGTTTTTTCACAGAATTGGGCACAAGTACAATTACCACAAGTCGCTAATAATCGACCAGTTCTTGCGATCCCTGTTTGCACTTCATCTGCAATAAAAAGGACATTGGCTTTTTTACAAATGGCCGCCGCTCCGCTTAAATATCCCTCATCTGGTACAAAAACTCCTGCTTCTCCTTGAATGGGTTCAACCAAAAAACCAGCGACTAAAGGATCTTTAACTGCTTCTTCTAAAGCCGCTAAATCATTGTAAGGAATGATGGTATAACCTGGCATATAAGGACCAAAACCTTTAGTACTTGAAGGATCAGTAGAACCTGAAATGATGGCCATTGTTCGTCCATGAAAGTTACCTGAAACAAAAATGATTTTTGCTTGATTGGCTGGCACACCTTTTACTTCATAAGCCCATTTTCTACAAAGTTTCAAAGCGGTTTCTACTGCTTCTACGCCTGTATTCATAGGCAATACCTTATCATAGCCAAAATATTCAGTGACGTATTTTTCGTAAGGTCCTAGCAAGTCATTGTGAAAAGCTCTTGAGGTCAAGGTTAATTTTTCAGCTTGCTCTTTCAATGCCCCAATAATTTTTGGATGACAATGTCCTTGATTAACTGCTGAATAAGCAGACAAGAAATCATAATATTGTTTGCCTTCGACGTCCCATACCTGTACGCCTTCACCTTTGGAAAGCACCACTGGAAGTGGATGATAATTATGAGCACCATAACGATCCTCTATGGCTATAAGATCGGCGGAAGATAAAGCGGTGTTAGTCAGCATGATTTTATTTTTTTGAAGCAGCAGGGTGCTTAGGTTAGGATATTTAAATTCGATGTGGCCAAAGTTAAGTGCATTTGAGTAGAAACTCAAATTAATATGGAATCTCGCATTGGAAAGTGCTTAATATTTGTCAAAAACTAGATTTTCATAAAATGCTATTCATGTGGCTTACGGTTTTTTTGCAAAATTGTTTACTGATTTGAAGATAGATAGGTTCTATACTTGTTTTTATTTCAAATCAAAAAAACGTCTGAATAGTTCATGTAGAATCATTCAGACGTTTGTAAAATAACTGATCTATCTTCGCTATGCTAAGAAATCATCTACGTTATGTAATTTTAATTTGAAAGCATCAGCCACTCCTTTGTACACTACTTTTCCTTCAATCACATTCAACCCAAGTTTAAGAGAGTTGTTGTCTTTACAAGCTTGCTTCCAGCCTTTGTCTGCTAACTGAATAGCATAAGGTAAAGTAGCATTGGTTAAAGCGATAGTAGAGGTGTAAGGCACGGCACCAGGCATGTTGGCCACACAGTAATGAACGATGCCATCTACCACAAAAGTTGGTTTGGCATGTGTTGTTGGTTTGCATGTTTCGATACATCCTCCTTGATCAACAGCAACATCGACTAGTACCGTTCCAGGGCGCATGGTCTTCAACATGTCTCGCGTAATTAGATTTGGTGCTTTAGCTCCAGGAATCAAAACGGCACCAATAATGAGATCAGAACGTTCCACCAATTTACGAATCATCAATTCATTGGAGTGAATAGTTTCTACATTAGGCGGCATGGTGTCTGCTAAATATCTGAGTCGATTTAAATTAATATCCAAAATTTTGACACTAGCCCCCATTCCTGCGGCCATCTTTGCAGCTTGAGTTCCAACAACTCCACCACCAATGACCATTACTTTTGCTGGTTGTACACCCGGAACACCTCCGAGTAAAATACCCAATCCTCCCATTGGTTTCTCCAGAAATTTGGCTCCCTCTTGAGTAGCCATTCGACCTGCGACTTCAGACATTGGAACTAAAAGCGGAAGCGTTCTATCAGGTAATTCTACTGTTTCATAAGCAAGGCATATTGCTTTTTGCTTGATCATTGCCTGTGTGAGAGGTTTATAGGAAGCAAAATGAAAATAAGTAAATAGTAATTGATCTTTACGAATCAACTTATATTCCTTTCTAATAGGTTCCTTAACTTTCATGATCATCTCTGCCTTTTTATAGACATCTTCGATGGTCTTTAACATTTTGGCTCCAGCTGAAGTATAATCTTTATCAGAAAATCCACTTCCTTCGCCGGCGGTTTTCTGTATATAAACTTTATGACCTCTTTTGGTTAATTCAAGGGCACCAGCAGGGGTGAGTGCCACTCGATTTTCGTCAGATTTGATTTCTTTTGGTACACCGATAATCATAGCGTGTCGATTTAAGATTAGTTTAAAATTGGTTTAGAGCGTCCTTAAAACTCCTGCTTATCAGGAAGCAAAAAATTAAACATGCTCAAGATTTAGCCTATGTTTTAAGCAGCGCAAAGATATATTTATTTTTAGGAGAACTAGAAGCAAAAGCCAAACAAAAAAATAGAAAATTGCAAACTAATTGACCAATGCTAAGCTCGGCTTTCGCCATTCTAGTTATTTGTTCTTATTGATTAGTTTTTGTTCCTCTTTAGTACAAAGAAAAGGATAATTATTTTACTTACGCTTGTCTTGTTACTATACCACAAAAATAGAGGAATCATATTTTTCAATGATTTTTCTTTCCACGGCCATTTTGAAAAGTTGATCTATTGCTTTTTTTCCGAGATCACCAAGTGTTTCTGTAAAGTCATTGACATATAAACCGATATGCTTATACATCACTGCTGGATCCATTTCTTGTGCATATTGTTGAACAAATTCTCCGGTCTGTTCTGGATATTTCCTAGCAAATTGGACACTTCTTTTTAATACTCGATTGACTTTAAGTTGAATGCCTTTAGGTAAATTATTTTGAATGACAATACCACCGAGCGGAATGGGTAGACCCGTTTGTGATTCCCAAAAAGATCCTAAATCGATAATTTTTACCAATCCCTTATCTTGATAGGTGAACCTGTTTTCATGAATGATCAAACCCGCGTTCACTTTTTCCGTAAGGATAGCTCCTTCAATATCAGAAAAGAGCATTTCTTGGCGATTATTGGCCTTAGGATAGGCGAGGCTTAGTAAAAAGTTCGCGGTCGTATATTTGCCAGGAATGGCGATTTGGGCTTTATGAATCGCTTCATCTGACAATTTTGTCTTGGCAATCAGTAATGGACCACAATCATTTCCTAAGGCAGATCCTGCATCGAGCAAGGCATAAGTATCCATTAAATAAGCATAAGCATGATAGCTTAATTTTGTGATATTCAGTTGATTAGCAAAAGCTTTCTGATTTAAAACTTCAACATCGGCCATCAATACTTCAAATTCTAAGCCTTCAGTATCGATTTTTCCATGTACCATTGCATCAAAAAGAAAGGTATCATTAGGACAAGGAGAAAAACCAAGGGATAATTTCATACTTTTGTGGTTTATTTGGTATTGTTGTGTTGTAGTATTATAGTTCATGGATTCTTTCACACAATAACACTACAAAACCAAAACACCAAAACACAAGTAAATGTTGGATATAAGTATTGTAAAAGTAATTTACGAAGATAATCATTTGATTGCGGTGAACAAACCAGCTGGGATGTTGGTACATGGTGATGCTACTGGGGATACGCCTTTAGTTGATTATGTCAAACAATATATCAAGATCAGATATAAAAAACCTGGGGATGTTTTTTTGGGAGTGATTCATCGTTTGGATCGACCAGTAAGCGGTACCATTATTTTTGCTCGGACAAGTAAAGGTTTAACGAGGATGTCTGAATTGTTTAAAAAGCGAGAAGTCAATAAACATTATTGGGCAGTCACCAAAAACCGACCTAATCCTATCAAGGGCCACCTCAAACATTTTCTGTTAAAGAATCATGCCCGAAACGTGACAAAAGCTTATGACAAAATAGGTAAGCGAACCGCTAAGGCGAAATTAGCTACGTTAGATTATGAATTGGTCGCCGCGATAGATGCACATTATTTAGTTGAAGCCAGACCGATTACAGGAAGACCCCATCAGATCCGTGTTCAACTATCAGAACTAGGATGTCCGATTTTTGGGGATATTAAGTATGGTTTTAAAAATAAAAATGATGATGGTTCAATTCATTTACATTGTCGTAAAATGACTTTTATTCATCCGGTAAAGAAAGAGCCCGTTTCCATTAGCTGTGATCCGCCCAATAATTTTTTCTGGAATTTATTTAGCGAATACTTCGAATAGTAAAATCAAATAATGAAATGAACAAATCCATTAAAAAACTAGAAACGCCTTGTGTTTTAGTGGATGAAAATAAACTAAAACACAACATTGGCAAAATGCAAAAAAAAGCAAATTTTGCTGATGTATTCCTTCGTCCTCATATCAAGACTCATAAAAATTTGTATATAGCTGCCATGCAAATGAATGCAGGAGCTACAGGTATAACCGCTTCTAAAATTTCAGAAGCGATGTTGTTTTTAAAAGCAGGTTTTCCTTCTATTACAATTGCATATCCGATTGTGGATGTTTCCAAAATGCTTCGTCTGTTAAAAGCCCCTAAGACTCACTTGACTGACCTTTATTTAATCTGTGATAGTAAAGAATGTTTTCAAACCATTTTAGAAGGTACAGATGAAGTGGGCTATCCAGTTTCAGTTTATATAAAGATCGATGTGGGCTTGAATCGATGTGGTTTTAAACCAAATGATGCAATGATTCTAAAATTAGCTTCCGAAATAAAAGCGGCAAAGCGAATGTACTTTAAAGGATTATTATCTCATGCTGGTCATGTTTATGCTGCTACTAATCGTCTTGAAGTACGACAAATTGCTCGAGAGCAGGTACTTATTTTACATTCAGTAAAGAATAAATTATCGCAGGCAGGAATCGTTGTGGAACGCATTTCTATTGGAGCGACACCAAGCCTAATATCTTCTCCTAAAATTGGAGGTGTTTCCGAAATTCGGCCTGGTAATTATGTGTTTTTAGATAGGACGCCACTTCACCAAGACTTGATCGAACGGAGCGAAATTGCCTTATCTATTTTAGGAACGGTGATCAGTGAGAATGAAGGTTTTTATATTATTGATACCGGTTCTAAAGTTTTAAGTTCTGATATTGGAGCACATGGTACGAATGCTTTTAGTGGTTATGGTTTAGTGTATCCACTAAAAGAATTTGCAGATATAAAAAGTGAGTTTGTGATCGAAAAATTATCCGAAGAACATGGTTTTGTAAAAAAACGAAATGAATATTTATTGAAAATTGGTGAGAAAATTCGCATCCTTCCTAATCATGCTTGTGCGGTCATGAACTTAGCGAATCACTTTTACTTGGTCAATGAAAAACGGGTAGTCAAAGAATTAACAGTGGATGCACGAGGAAAAGTTATCTAATAATAAATCTTAAATACTTTTATGTTAATTCTAAGAAAAGAGAAAAAGAAATAAGCGTTTTCCCTAAAAGAAAAATTAACAATAACCACCTTATAAAAATAGTTTTCAGTACTTTTTTATTACAGATTCTTAATGAATTATTAATGCTCTTTTTAGTAAAAGAGGGCGTGAAGTTTATTTTTTTTGCAATTGATAATTTAAGGGTATTTATGAGTTACTTACTTCATTTTATTCCTTTGATTTTCAATTTATTTAGAATTTTTTTTGATCACCTCTAAAAAATTGTAATGATAAAAAAAGTACTTCTCTCTACGGCATTTCTATTGATTTCGGTTTTCGTAACACCAATTTTTTCTCAATCTATTAATGGCTTTGTATTGGACGCTTCCAATAAAGAGCCTTTAGTGGGAGTAAATATTATGGTGATGAACACTGATCTTGGAACAACTACTGACATTGACGGTCGATTTACATTGGATGTTAAATCATCCACAGACATTCTCGTTTTTTCATACCTTGGATTTGAAACGATTGAACTTACTGCACAAACAATAATTCAAGAACCTAAAGTACTTATTGAATCTGTTAGAACGGAGTTAACACAAGTCATTGTAACTGCTTTGGGCATCAAACGGGAACAGAAAGCACTGGGGTATTCTTCTCAAAATGTAAAAAATGAAGAGTTGGATATGGTTCGGTCGAATAACCCTTTTACAGCACTTAAAGGAAAAGTGGCAGGTTTGCAAGTTAATTCTGCGCAGAATGGTTTGGCAAGCAGTTCAAGAATTGTCATCAGAGGCGAAAACTCTTTGAATATCAATGGGAATGCTCCATTGATTGTTATTGATGGAACACCTATTAATAATAACACTTACGGTGTGGGGAGTTCTAGTACTAGTCAGGCTGATCTTCCAACAGATTATGGAAATGCAGCGATGAATATCAATCCAGATGATATCGAATCTATGAACGTTTTGAAAGGTGCAGCAGCATCTGCATTATATGGTTCCCGAGGGGGAAATGGTGTAATTATTATCACAACTAAAAATGGAAAAGGGCAAAAACGATTGGGGGTTGATATTTCTTCAAACACAAGTTGGAGTTCTCCGCTTCGATTGCCAGATGTTCAAACCAAATATGGAGGCGGTTGGGGATCAACTTATTTTTCTGATTTCGGTACTAATTTTGGACCTCAATTAGGAACTGGATTAGTTATTCCTCAAGATGGTCATCCAGGATTTGCGGAGGGTGAAGCAATTCCATTTGAATACCGATATGATATGAACGATTTTTTCCAAACGGGATTTTCCACTACAAATCAAATCTCTCTTTCTGGCGGACATGATCGAGGAAATTTCAGACTTTCCTACAGTAATTCTCAAAATACCGGAATCGTTCCGAATACAAATTTGGATAGAAACAATGTAGCACTTAATAGTTCTTTTGATATTTCTGATAAATGGAAAGTGGATGTAAGTGGAACTTATATTAACAGTAGCAGTGACAATTTACCGGTTGCCGGTTATGGAAATCAAGGAGCGATGTACACACTACTTTGGAATTATGCTAATGTAGATTTAGACTGGTTGAAAGATTATTGGATTGAAGAAGATGTCTTGCAAAATAAGTTATTTAGTTGGGGAGACAATCCATTCATGATTGTCAACGAAAATTTGAATGGTTTTGAGAAAAACAGACTTTTTGGAAATATAAGTACTTCGTATAAAATCACACCAAATTTTTCTGCGACCTTAAGAATCGGTCGTGATAACTTTGATGACCTCCGAACGTCAAGAAGACCTTGGAGCGCTGTTCGTTTTCCGAATGGAATGTATCGGGAACAATCTATTGATTTCACTGAAACCAACATGGATGTTTTGTTGACCTATGAAAAACGATTTAAAAATTTCTCCACAGTAATTTCTACTGGAGCAAATCGAATGAACCAAACAGTAAAAGAAAATTTGATTCAAGGAAATGGTTTGGCCATTCCCGGAATTTATACATTGGGAAATATCAATGTGACTCCTATATTGAATCGATTTGATTCGGAGAGAAGAATTAACAGTTTTTATGCTTTTACAAATATTGGATATAAAGATTTTCTTTACATAGATTTGACCGCTCGAAATGATTGGTCATCAACACTTCCTAAAGAGAATAATTCTTATTTCTATCCTTCTGCTTCTGTTAGTTTTGTGATTTCTGAATTGGCAGATTTAGGAAGGAGTGTTAACTTTTTGAAATTACGCGCCAATGTTGCTCAGGTAGGAATCGATACCGATCCTTATCGATTAAGAAAGACTTATGCCTTTGGAACTTTACCCAATAGTGTAACCAATCAAGGAACCTTACCCAATGCAGATTTAAAACCTGTTACTAATACTTCTATAGAGCTGGGGTTACAAGGTACTTTTTTCAAAAATAGATTGTCATTCGATTTTTCTGCTTATCGAACCTTGAGTCAAGACCAAATTATTCAAGCCGGTGTTTCTCAATCCTCTGGCTTTGATGCAATTGTAGTTAATGCCGGTGAAGTGGAAACAAATGGTTTGGAACTTTCATTAAATGGTTCACCTTTGAAGACTAGTAATTTGGAATGGAGAATAGGTGTTAATTTTACCACCTTTAATTCTACCGTGAATGAATTATACCAAGACTTAGAAACTTTTATAATTGCTAATGGTCCTGCAGGTGCAACAGTTGAAGCTCGCCCTGGTGGTGATTTAGGAGATATATATGGAAACGTATTTTTACGCTCTCCTGATGGGAGAATTGTTTATAACGATAATGGATTACCTGCATTAGATCCACAGCGACAGAAAATTGGCAACTATAATCCCGATTGGTTAATGGGATTAAATACCTCTTTTTCTTTTAAAGGAATTACTGCTTATGCCTTATTCAACATTCGACAAGGTGGATATATTTATTCGTACACCAATGCAATTGGCGCAGAAAGTGGTTTGCTGACCCACTCCTTGGAAGGACATGAGGATGGGATCATTGGTGATGGAGTGATGGTAGGTGCTGATGGGAATTATACTACTAACACTAATGTAGCCTCTGCTGAAGCTTGGTATTATGGTGGGAATTTTGCTAGGAGCAATGTTGAATCCAATGGCTTCGATGCTTCTTTTGTAAAGTTAAAAGAGATAAGTATTGGTTATGATTTTCCAGAAAAAATTATTCGAAATTTAGGTTTAGCTAGATTGTCTTTTGCTCTAACAGGAAATAATGTAGCTCTTTGGACGGATGTTCCAAACATTGACCCTGAAGCACAAGCTTTGAATGGTGGAACTTTGGTACCGGGATTTGAAGTGACTCAATTGCCTACCACTAAGTCTTTTGGATTCAAAATCAATGTTGGATTTTAATAAGCTTTCTTCATCTGATTTTAAATGTCAGCTATTATATGGTACTCAAATCTTAAATTTTTAAAAAGAATTTCAAAATGAAAAATATATTTAGTTTATTATTTATTTGTCTATTCGTCTTTTCTTGTACTAAGAACTTTGAAGAAGTAAATACTAATCCCAATCAACCTGAATCAGTCAGTGCAGCCTTGCTCTTACCTAGTATTATATTTGATTATGCTGATATAGCCGTAAACCAAAATTTCGGGTTTGGAGATATAGTAGGTCAATACACTGCCAATTATGAGTTCAATGGAGTTGATATTTTCGATTGGACTAGTGATAGTAGATACTGGGACATTTACCCCATTTTACAAGATGTCAAAGATATCGAGACCTTTGGAATTGAAAACAAAGATGTTAATTATGAAGCTGTTGCCATCATTTTACAGTCTTATGGAGTTTCTATTCTAACCGATGTTTACGGCGATGTTCCTTACCTCGAAGCTACGAAAGCAAGTGATAATAATTTTACCCCTGAATATGATACTCAACAATCTATTTACAATCAAGTGATTAGCGAGTTGAATAGAGCCAATGAATTGATTGATGTAAATGCTACGATTAGAGGAGATATTTTATTTGATGGGAATATGAGTCAGTGGAAACGATTTGCCAACTCTTTAAGATTAAGAATGTTGATGAGAAGTTCTACGGCTCAAGATAATTCTGTTGCTATTTCTTCCATGGTGATGAGTCCTAGTCAGTTTCCTTTGATTGAAACAAACGCTGACAATGCGATTTATCACTACAGTGGAAGCCTTCCAGACTTGTCACCGTACTCATCAGGTAGAGGACGGGACTATGATTTTTATCTAGGAATACCTACTTCTCATATAATTGATGTTTTGAAAAATAACAATGATCCAAGGATGGAAGAATGGTTTGCGCCACAGGCAGGAACAACTGAATATATCGGAACTGCTCCAGGTCAAGACATTTCAAACGTGGGACGACCTGATGATTTTTCTAGTAAAAATGCTTCGTTTTTTAATGACCCCGGAAAACTCTCAGGTATTTTTATGACAGCAAGTGAAGTCCATTTTTTATTAGCTGAAGCAGCGGAAGCAGGAATGATTTCTTCTGATGCAAAAGCGCATTATGATAATGCTGTCAGCTTATCGTTTGAACAATGGGGAGTAGAAATGCCTGTTGATTATTTAACAACAACTGCTTCCTATGATTCAAGTACAGAAGTGTTAGCGATTCAAAAATGGATTTCTTTATATCAAAATTCTTTGCAAGCTTGGTTAAACTGGAAACGAACAAGTTTACCGTCATTTATTCAAGCTGGACCTGGTACGGTCAATGGAGGAGAATTCCCAGTGCGATTAATGTATCCAGCCTTGGAACAATCTGTAAATCCAAACAATTATGAATCTGCAATCTCTAAAATTGGAGGGGATAATATTAATTCAAGAGTTTGGTGGGATAAATAACTTTAAGAATTTTTAAAAAAATATACTTTTCAACATCTTTGAAGTGCAGGGTTTTTTTAATAGAACTCTGCACCTTTGTATTTTCTTTAATAAAATGGGAAATTAATTCCTAAACAAATAAAGATATAAAAAATGAAAATTCAACGTTTTTCATTCGTTCTAATTTGGTTTTTTTTATTTTCATGTGGTGTAAAAAAAGATCCAATAGCTAAACAAAATAAATTAAGCAATTCGACTATCACAAGGATTGCTTTTGGTTCCTGTGCTCATGAAGAGAAACCCCAACCAATGCTACAAATTGCAGCAGATTTAGAACCAGACGTTTTTATTTATTTAGGTGATAATATTTATGGGGATACCGAAAAGATGGAAACTTTGAAATATAAGTATGGTCAGCTAAACGCAAAATCAGAGTTTCAAAATCTAAAGAAAAAAACAAACATTCTAGCTGTATGGGATGACCATGATTTTGGCGAGAATGATGCGGGACGACACTATTCAATGAAAGCAGAATCCAAGGAAATATTTTTAAATTTTTGGGAAGTCCCTCTTGATTCTGATAGGAGAAAACACAAAGGGATTTATGGAGTGGAATATCTTGAAAAGGAAAATTTAAAAATTCAATTTATCCTTTTGGATACGAGAACTTTTAGAGATGATTTGATTCATCGTTTACCTGCCGATTCGATTCATCACAAAAATGATTATGTTCCCAATGCAAGGCCAGATAGCACTTTTTTGGGCTCAACTCAATGGCTTTGGTTAGAAAGGCAATTTAAAGTGCCTGCAGATATTCGTATCATTGCTTCTAGCAATCAATTTAGTCATGAATACAATGGTTGGGAATCTTGGACCAACGTTCCACACGAGCAAAAAAGGATGATTGATCTGATTAAAAAAACAAAGGCAAATGGGATTGTTTTTATCTCAGGAGATGTACACTGGGGAGAAATTTCTAAAATGGAAATAGCTGAGTCTTATCCAATTTATGACATTACTTCAAGTGGCATCACGCAGACCTGGGACAAAATAGAACCTAATAAAAATAGACTTGGGAATGCAATTGGTCAAAACAATATTGGCTTGATAGAAATTAAATCACAGGGAAAAGAAATTATTCTTGAAGCTGCTTTAATTGATTCATCATCGTCTAAAATGGTGAAGCATCTTATACTGTTAAGCGAACTTAGTTTTTAAAAAACTAGGATTGAATGTAAACTTTATGGGAAGCCAAGTATCTTTTGTAGAAGTGTTTTATATATTGAAAATAATAGCCAAAAGAATTATTGATTATAAATCCTTTCTTTTACCAATTGCTGAGTCGAAGTATTGACGCCATAGATATCTACATATTTAACCGATGGCCAAAATTTTGATTCGTCAGCATAGACATAAAGATTTTTTAGGATACATGACTGTCCGTTGATGGTAAGGAACGGAATCCATTTTCCATCTTGGAGTGTCAATTTAATTTCTCGATCATTGTAAGCGGTCAATTTTATACCATAGTAACCATCTCGTTTTCGAGAACGATAGCCATAGGCGAAGGTAAGTTCTAGCCAGGATAATTTTTTCCATATGCCACCATGTTTATGATATCTTCGCCAATAGACCTCAATCGGATTACGTTTATTAAGCGATCCATCAGCATTTAAATTAATATCATAGACAATGGTATTCTCATTTCGATTTCTTTGGATGAAAAATAAAAGTTCTTCCGTCTCTTCAGGTCTTGGAAAATCTTCAGGCCAGTCAGTCCGAGCTTCCCAACCTTGCGCAAACAAGACCAATTGAGGAAGCATAAAAAGAAATACAACACACACACGGATCATAATGGTCAAATTTATATAATTTTATCTCTAATAAATTGCAAATGTATTAAATCCTCTATCCTAACCTTCTTTCTTTGCGATTTATTTTAGACTATTTTATTTTTATCTTTGTTTCGGAGCGACAATTGTATTAATTTTCTAATTAGAATCAAGTAGCTGAATAGTTTTGAGAAAATGAGTCAAATCACCACGATTACCTTTTTTAGATATACTACATTCCAAACGAAGGCATGGGCTTTTCAAATGATGCAATTTGCTCATGGGCCTTTATCGAAAATTCAAGGTCTGACATTCTATAAGTTGATGGGCAGTGGTAAAAATGAGGGATTCAATCCTTTTCCCGATTGGGGTGTTTATTCCTTGCTGCAGGTTTGGGAGTCCGAAGCTGAGGCTGATTCTTTTTTTGCGGAAGCAAAATTGATGTCTCGTTACCGGAAAAATGCGACAGAAGTTTGGACCATTTACATGAAAAATATTGTTGCGAAAGGGGAGTGGTCTCAACAACAACCTTTTCAAACTAGTTCAGATATAGATCAGAAAAACGAGTACCTCGCCATTATTACGCGTGCAAGCATCAAGCCTTCTAAGCTCCTCCCTTTTTGGAAATATGTACCGACCTCTCATTTGTCCTTGAAGGAAAATAAAGGATTAATCTATACCAAAGGAATTGGTGAAGTCCCAGTTTTACAGATGGCGACTTTTAGTTTATGGAAGGATTGGGCATCTGTCAAACAATTTGCTTATGAAAGCAAAGAACATCAGGTCGCTATTCAAAAAACAAGGGAACTAGATTGGTATAGTGAAGAATTATTTTCGAGATTTCAACCTTATCAATCGATAGGGACTTGGAATGGAAAAGAATTGTTAGCTGATTTGACCTAGGTATTTTAGAATCTAAATGATGACGTTTGGTGGTTTGGTAAATCAAATTTGTTTGCTTGTCGAAGCAAAGTTTTGAAAGAGTAATTGCAAAATCCCTTTATATGTTTTTTATAAATCATAAGCAATCACTCCATTTGACCAATAAGTCAATTGATACTAAGCTGGTTGAGCCACCACGGTCATGATCCCCAGTGATTTAGATTTTTGGAAGAGCGATTGGGGTAAAAAAGCAATCATTCCTTTGACATAGCCAAAAAATTCTTCCTCCATATTTTTATTCCATTGAATACCTTTTTGCTCCATTTTACTCATCCAAGTTAAAACATAAGGATCCAAAGTGCCGTAAGTATTTATGACTTTAGCTTCCCATCCACTATTTTTTAATAAGGTCGCTACGGAATCTGGCGAATATAAAGCGGTATGTCGTGGCGTATGATATCCTGCCCAATGGCTACCATATTTCTTTCTACTTGTGGATTCAAAATTAGGAACCTCAATGATGAGTTTAGTATTAGAATGAGTATGCTTTTTGAGCCTTTTTAAATTTTTGATTGGGGTGTAATCATGTTCCAAATAATGCCACATTGTAATGACGTCAACTTTTAAATCATCATCTAGATCTTTCACTTCTGCAACTTTCAAATTGAGTTGTTGATAAAGTTGACTTTCGTTTTTCCAACCTTCGTCAGAAAAATCAATCCCGATTCCTAAACAACCAGATTGATCATAACATTTTTGTAAAAAATCAGGTTTCCCACAACCAATGTCTAACAAAACACTTTCTTTTGAAAGTGGAGCGTGTTGGTTGACTAATTCATATCTTTTTTGATCCAATTTTAGTTGACTGCCTTCGACTTGTTTGTGGTATTTTCCCCATGCATTTGCTCCTCGATATGGAAGGTAAAAATCAGTGTAATAGTTTTTTAATTCTTCTTGGCTGACTCTTGGATTTAAAAACACCAAACCGCAATCTGTACATTTATCAAAGTTAAACATTTGATGAGAAGGATGCATTTGAGCTGGTGTTTTGATGTAGCTTTGATAGTTAGAAGAATGACAAGCGAGGCACTGATTGACTTTTTGCATAAGCGTAAAATGAAGAAGATTTTATTTAGTTTTTTTGTTTTTTAGAATTAGAAAAATTCAATCCAATGCCGACTTGTTTGGCTATAGCCAGTAAAAAAGGAAATGGATTAAAAGTGGCCATTATTTTTAGGTCTTCCACGAAAGAAGTTTCCTCGTCAAGGAATTTAAAAATCTGTTGGATACTGTTTTTTTGATACATCGAACTGAAAAGCGATTCTCCGGTTTCGTTTTTGTTGCATAAAAGATCTAGAAATAAAGTATCATACATTCGATGCTTACCTTTGGCGATACCTTGTGCAATCGGACGACCGGATTTGATGTTTTGGACAATTTGTTCGGCGAATTTTTCGCTGTTTTTGAATGCATATCCTGAAGAAGGTTTGACCCAACCACCAGCTGTTCCAATTTTGGTAATTCTTTTAGTATGATGTTGATGAAATGGATAATTGGACATCGGAATGACGCCTTGCTCTACTTCCTTTATTTCGTAGTTTTTTATTTTTAAAATTGAATTTAAATATTCTTTCAAGATCGGATCGTATACTTTCGCCTCAGGCAATTCTGGTGTAAAAAAAGTGAACTCAATCAAGCATGATCGTTCATCGAGTGGCAACACATAAATAAAACTGGTGCTGTTTTTCCACTTCACTTGATAATCCATCATGACAAATTGATCTGGAGAAAAAACATTTTCTGTCGTTTCTATAAACCAACCTTTAAATGGTTGTTTGACTCGAAAATAAGGATCATTTTTTTTGGTGAAAGCAGGATCTATTCTACTATCAAAAACATGTTCGCTTACAAAATTATTTTTCGAAGTTTGGATGTTGATGAATTCATTTGTTTGCACCGATTTTACCTCGGTATTCACCCAATTAATATTAGTGGCTGCATTTATTTTAGATTTTGCAAACGCATAAAAATCTTTAGAGCGAAGCATTTTATAACGATATGGATCCAGCTTGAATGTCAAATTATCTTGCTGCGTTCTAAACTGTCCGACCTTCCACGTTTTGACGACTAAGTCATCCCATTTGGAATCTCCTTTTTCCCAAAAACACCAAGTTCGATCATTACTATCTTTAGCCTCTTTTTCTAAAATTAAGATTTTCTTTTCTTTGAAAAAAGAATCCTCGATCATAGCCAAAGCTAATTGTAGGCCGGCTGCTCCAGCTCCAATAATGGTGTAATTATATACTGTATCGTTCATAGAAATAAAGGAAGAAAACAAATTGTGATAAATAAAGATGAACAGAAAAAGATAGATTTCCTTTGATCTTGTTTTTTTGAAAAATAAAATGTAAAACCGAAGCAATTCCAAACCAGGCAATATAATTTTGAAGTGGAGCTAAACCATTTTCAAAAGTCCAAAAGTCAAAAATAGGCGCAGGTACTTCCATGAAGAAATCAAGAAAAACCATTAAAGCTGCACCGATCATAACTTTAAAAAAAAGACGATCGCTGATGGCACTTGCAATAGTTCCAGTGATTAGGACCAAAGCCGCCCAATTGATGCCAATTAAAAATGGAACGCCATCGAATTTTGGACCTAAACTAGCTCCGTAAGTATAACTTCCAAATAAAAAATGATAATGAACGCCAATCCATTCGACTAACATTCCCGCAAGGAAAAACAAAGCAGTGAAAATTATTTTCTTTTTCTCAATAGGGTAGTTTAAAATCAACAATACAAATGCAATACTGAGGTTGAGTGGTGTTTTACTAATAAACCAATCTTCATATCCTAGACTGATTCCGATCATTCCAGAAAGATGGAATAGCCATAGAATACCAATGGAAATTGGTAGCAAATTTGAATAATTCTGAATAGTAGAGACTAACTTCATGAAGCACTTGGAATTAAATCTGCAACAATTTTTCCCGAAAGGAGACACAAAGGAATGCCGCCTCCCGGATGCACTGAACCACCACAGAAATATAAATTTTTTAGTTGACTAGAAAAATTAGCATGTCGCAAAAAAGCAGCAAATTTTGAATTGCTAGAAGCACCATATAAAGAACCTCTATGCGAACTGGTCTGCTCCTCAATTCTTATCGGATCTAAGTATTCTTCGACTTCAATAAGTTGTTCTATGTCCACTTTTAGTATTCTATTAATTTTGGCAATTATATTTTGACGAGCCTGATTTCTGATGCTTTCCCAATCTTGCTTGAAGTTACCTGGCGCATTGATCATCACAAACCAGTTTTCACAATCTGCTGGCGCATCATCAGCTTCCTTGGCTGTAATATTAATATAAATAGTTGGGTCATCATGCAAATCTAACTCTTCAAATATTTTATGAAATTCTGTTTTATAATCTGCACTAAAAAGAATGTTATGTAAATCTAGTTCAGGAAATCTTTTTCGAATCCCCCAATAAAAAATGATTGCCGAACTGGATCTTTCTTGTTTTAAAATTCGTTGAGGTGATTTTAAATCGGGAAGTAAATATTCATAACTCGAAAAAATATCCATATTAGAAACAACAATGTCAGATTCAATTTTCTGATCTTTTATTTGGATTCCTTTGGCTTTTTTATTTTGATGAAGGATTCTATCTACTTTTTGATTGAAATAAAAATGGACGCCTTGCTGCTTGGCTAATTCAAATAAACTCTGAGAAATTCGATGCATCCCACCTTTAGGATAAAAGGTACCATAGTGCATTTCCAAATGAGGAATCATCGACATGATACCTGGCGTTTTATAAGGGGAAGATCCGTTATAAGTCGCATAGCGGTTAAACAATTGAATCAAATGAGGATGAGTAAAAGTTTTTGAGTTGACTGCGTTCAAACTTTGGTTGATATTCAATCGATGTATTGCAAAAACTGATTTTAGGGTATCTTTTGACAAATAAGTATCTAGTTTGTGTAATGATTTTTCAAGAAAAATATTAGCAGTGAGATCGTATTTTTTTTTATTATGATCTAAGTAGGATTCTAGCTTTTTGACTGGGGTCTGAAAAGTCTGTGCAGCGTCTTTAATAAAATTTTGAGGATTGGCTTTCGCCGAAAAGGTGGTTCCATCTTCCCAAAAATAATTACAAATCGTTTCCTTTTTTTTATAATTGAAAAAGTCTTGAGGAGTCAAATCGAAAAGCTCGAATAATTCATCTACTAAATGTGGCATAGTAAAAAGAGAAGGACCCGCATCAAATCGATATTGCTTTTTTTTGAAAGCATGTAATTTACCGCCGGCGTAAGAATTGGCTTCATAAACAGCGACCTCATATCCTTTTTTGCGCAAGCGTAATGCTGCTGCAATTCCCCCTATGCCTGATCCAATGACGATGGCTTTTCTCATGGTTTAGGAACACCTAAAAGTTAAGATTGTTTGCAATAAAGACCAAATGTACTAAATTATTTAAGCAATTGTTTTGAATGTGTGCGTCCCATCTTTCTTGTTTTTTGACACTGATCTGATACAAAGTCCTAAATGTGAAGGTTTATGCCTTTTTGATGCAATTATTTTTTACTTTCTTTGTCTTTCGTATTAAGAACTTCACTAACCTCTATTTCGAAAAACATCCTTTATGATACTTTATTTTCTAAAATCCTTTCATATCGTAGGCTTTGTTGCTTGGTTTGCTGGTTTGTTTTACATGGTTCGGATATTCGTCTATCATCGAGAGGCATTGGATCAAGCAGAACCAGATCGACAAATTTTGAGTCAGCAATTCGATGCGATGAGTACAAGAGTTTTTAAACTGATATGCCAACCGGCGATGATGTTTACTTGGACTTGTGGTATCGCTATGCTCGTGATGAATCCAGGCTATTTCGAACAAAATTGGATTTTTGTCAAATTGTTTTTCTTAGTATTATTGACTGTTTATCATACTTTTTGTAAAAAATTTGTCTACCATTTAGAAGAAGAGCAAGATCGCTTTCAAGCTTTTCATTTTAGAATTCTGAATGAATTTCCTACTGTATTTTTGTTGATCATTGTCGTACTTGCCGTCTTCCGAGATAATGTCAATTATTGGTATTTATCAGCTGGAGTCGTATTGTTTATTACTATGATAGGATGGGGGATTCTTGCTTATCGCAAAAAAAGAAAAGCAGAAGAGCAGGCCATGAAATCGAAAAGTTGAGTATTTGTAAAGTGTTGAAATAAAATTATATCAGTATAAAGCTAAAGCTAAAACTAAAATAATGAAAAAAATATTCCTATTGCTTCCAATGTTTTTTGCATTGGCTTGTTCCAATCCATCATCTCCAGTTGAGGTTCAATCAGTAAGCCCAGTTTTATTGTCTACTCCAGCAGAACGAGATTCGATCATCGAAAAATATTTGTATCAAGGAGCAGAAAAACATCGTTTATATTCACAAGATTATCAAAGAGCAATAGATAAAGGAATTGCAATCGATTCAACGATCGCTTATTTGTGGCAACAAAAAGCGATGCCATTTTTCAAACAAGGTAAGTATGAAATCGGGATGGCTTTTGTGGACAAGGCAGTCAAGTACAATCCTGATGAATGGCAAGAGTATCGTGCGTTTATCAAATGTATTTTTGCTAAAACCTATAGAGCTGCCATCATAGATTTTGAAGATTGTAAAGCTAAAAGAGGCAATAGTTATGTGATGGATCATTCCTATAATTTTTATATCGCAATCAGTCATTTACAATTGAACCAATTTGAGCAAGCAGAAAAAACAATGGATGCAGAAATTGATGATCAAGTAGCGAAGAAAGGAGAAAAGTGGGTGCACCATCTGGATTGGTTTTACCAAGGAGTTATAAAAATGGAAATGGATAAAAAAGATGAAGCCATTCAAGCTTTTGATAAGGCACTTGCTGGCTATCCGAGATTTGCAGATGCTCAATTTTATAAGGCTTTGATACTAAGTGATCTTGATCAATTAGAAGCGGCAAAAACACTATTTGATGAAGCAGTTAAAAATGGAACAGATGGATATACGATCAACGAAGATAATGTCGCTTACGAACGGTATCCTTATCAGGTACGATGGCAAAATATGCAATAGCTTGAAGAGAAAATGGGACTGGATTTTATTTTTAGTTTGACTAATTATTATTAGAATCAGGACTTCAATTAAAGGAATAAGCTAATTAAATTAGCCAGGTAATTTTCCATTTTCATCGGTCCCTGCAATATATTCATTTAAAATTTCCTCAATATTCGGTTTAGGCATAAGACCTTGAAATCTTTCTTGAAAATGCCCTTTATTAATGATAATCATCGTAGGAATAGACTTGATTTTAAAGTGTTGACTCAGGGCAGGATTTTGCTCTGTGTTCACCTTGGCTACCAAAGCTTTTCCATCATATTCCTTAGCGATTTCATCGATAATCGGTCCGAGTACTTTACAAGGTCCACACCAATTGGCATAAAAATCTATTAAGACGGGCATTTCAGCGTTGACTACAATTTCATTGAAAGTAGCATCGGTCAAGTGAGGCGTTTGAAATTTGGGTTTTCTGTTCCAGAACATAT
>CAYTVR010000093.1:0-24281 GCA_964441245.1 uncultured Saprospiraceae bacterium
AGCTAGGTTTGACACCAGGGATGGCTGGAAAAACAATAGCCATTCAAGGTTTAGGAAATGTAGGATCTTATGCTGCCGAGATTTGCCAGGAAGAGGGAGATGCTAAAATCATTTGTGTGGCGGAGTATGATGGTGCACTTTATAATAAAGATGGTATTGATGTGAAAGCATTACTCAAGCATAAAGCAAAAACTGGCTCTATCTTAAAATTCAAAGGAGCTAAGGAAATGAAACAACGGAAAAAAGTATTGGAAGTAGAATGCGATATCTTAATTCCAGCTGCCTTAGAAAATCAAATTAGAGTTGATAATGCTCCTCGGGTAAAAGCAAAAATCATTGCTGAAGCGGCCAATGGGCCAGTTACAGCCGAAGCAGCAGAAATTTTATTGAAAAAAGGAGTGATGATTCTTCCTGATATGTACATCAATGCAGGTGGGGTAACGGTTTCGTATTTTGAATGGTTGAAAAACTTGTCTCACATGCGTTTTGGACGAATGGAGAAAAGATTTGATCAAGCCAAATACAATAATATGGTTAATTTGGTTGAAAAATTAACGGGTAAAACCATTGGTATGAAAGAGCGCGAGTTCTTAACAAAAGGTGCCGATGAGATTGATTTGGTTCGTTCTGGTTTGGAAGAAACAATGATTACTGCCTACCGCCAAATAAGAAGTGTTAAACAACGGAAGAAAAAAGTAACCGACTTAAGAACAGCTGCTTTTATTAGTGCTTTAAATAAAATAAGTAGTGACTATATCGCTTTGGGCATCTTCCCATAGTGTTGATCATTGCTAATTGTATAGGTAAAAGGAGTCAGCAATGTATTTTGTTGACTCTTTTCTATTTCATTAGATTTTAGACCAAATAACAAAAGATTAGCGTTATTATCAGGTCTTTAATATTTTCCAATCTCCTTTGCTCTTCAATAAGTAAACCTTTCATTTAGCTTCAAAACCCAATTTTTAGAATTTTAATATCGCCAAAATAAAATTGTAAATCTTTCGAAAAAAAGTTTTAATAAAAAATTAACATCGGTTTTTTTGGATTTTATTTGTGTTTTATTCTTTTTGTCGATATATTTGCGCCTCTTAAATTAATTGTAATAAATATAGAGCACGCTCTAAATTTTCTTTCTCATAAAACTATTATAACTCTCTTGATTATGGAAAAAGAACAGGTAACAACCGTGGATAGTAAATTAGATAAAATTGACCTTAAGATTTTAAAAATATTACAGGAAAATAGTAAGATAACTAACCTTGATCTTTCTAAAAATATTGGCTTGTCTCCAGCACCAACTTTGGAGCGGGTTAAGAAATTAGAGCAATCAGGGATCATTGAAAGCTATCATGCACAAGTTAATGCACAGGCCATCGGTTTAAGTGTAAAAACCTTTGTTTTGGTATCTTTAGCTTGGCAAAAAGAAAACGCTTTAAATGAGTTTTTAGATAAAATTAAGGCAATCGAAGAGATTGTTGAATGCTATATCATTACAGGGGAAGCAGACTTTTTAATTAAAATTGTCTGTAAAGACATTCCTACTTATGAAAAATTATTGTTCAAAACATTATCTCAAATTGAAGAGATAGAACGTTTGAAGACTTTAATGACACTGTCAACCGTAAAGTCGTCCAAACTTCTTCCTTTTAGCTACGAATAGACAAAGGAGTTTTTTGGAGTATCAAATAAAAACTTAGTGTAAATGCCCTGAATTTTGAACGGGTATTTACATTAAGCTTTTAAATCCCATCTTGTTTAGTATTCCTTTCCATACGTTTTCACTTACATAAAACGAACCTGACCATATCCGTATTAGAAATATGAAAAAGCACACTTTATTGTGGAAAATTGAAGGAAAGAACTTACCAGACACTTCTTATCTTTTTGGGACCATGCACGTTAAAGATCAGCGTGCTTTTCGTTTTCAAGAACAGGTCTACACCAAAATTCAAGAATGTACCGCTTTTGCTACGGAATTCAACTTCGATGAAATAGAGCATGGGATTTCTGCTGAATCTATGGATTTACCAGATGGCCAAACTTTGGATACTTTAATTCCTCCCAAGAAATACAAAAAGATCAATAAAGTTTTTAAAAAAGCAGTAGGAATAGATTTGGGCTTGTTTAACAATGGTCTTCCCATATTGATTACGAATGTGTTAAGCGAGCGTATTTTGTCTGCGGATATGCCTCATTCTTTAGATGTACATCTTTTTCGTTTTGCCAAAGAGCAAGAAAAAATTACACTAGGTATAGAAACTTATCAAGAACAATTAGATATCCTGAAGAAAATTCCGATTGATTTTCAAGTCAAAAGTTTACTATGGGCAGGTAAAAACTTCAAACGATTTAGAAAGCAATTACTAGCCACAACAAAAGTGTACGAAAGTGCTAACATTTCTAAAATATATAAAGCTGCTCATAAAAGTTCAAAAGGCTTAAGGAAATTATTATTATTTGATCGAAATGTCATCATGGCAGAGCGCATCGAAAAAATGGTAAAGGAACAATCCATTTTTTGTGCCATTGGCGCAGGTCACCTTGGCGGAAAAAAAGGAGTCATTCGATTGCTTAAAGAATCTGGCCTATCGGTCAAACCTGTTTCTAGTGCCTCTAGAGTTTCTGATCAATCAGTTGTTTAGTTTATCTGATTCGTATTTTTTTTATTTGGCAGCTAATTTTTTTGCAAAAAAATGGAATGAGTCAAAGTTAAATGCCCCTACTTCGTCCTATTTCCCATGAATAGGCTATCCAAAATTTAATTATTCTTGCATTCAAAATTCTAAATACACTTATAGCCAAAAAATATTCAAATTTAGATCAAAAAGTATCTAGTTGAATTGATGTTAAATTTTCACTCTCTTTATGATTTTATTCCTATTTTGAACGTTTGAATACAGAAGTTACTTTATAAAGCTAAATTCTAGAACAAATTAAACTTAAATGTTTATTGACAAAAACTACTTCCTGCTTTTTTTTCTAATCATCGGATGTTCATTAACGCTTACTGCTCAAGAAAAATTTACGATCAGTGGTTATATCAAAGATCTCAATACTGGAGAGACTTTAGTAGAAGCTAACGTTTATAATCAAGCCAATCTTAGTGAAGGAACTACTTCCAATATCTACGGTTTTTACTCTCTTTCTTTACCGGAAGGTGAGTATAACATTGCATTTTCATATTTAGGCTATGCCGATAAAAAAATCAATATCACCTTAGATAAAAATATGGAGTTGAATGTACAAATGGAATCGGGGCTAACTGTTTCGGAAGTGGTAGTCACAGCAGAAGAAGCGGACAATGTCGATGGTACACAAATGGGAACTATTGATTTACCTGTAGAAAACATTAAACTATTGCCTGCATTACTCGGTGAGGTCGACATTCTAAAAGCCTTACAATTACTGCCAGGTGTTTTGTCGTCTGGAGAAGGTAATGCGGGATTCTATGTAAGAGGTGGAGGGCCGGATCAAAACCTCATTTTATTGGATGAAGCAGTCGTCTACAACTCGGGACATATGCTTGGTTTTTTCTCAGTTTTTAATGCAGATGCAGTTAAGAATACGACCTTGATAAAGGGGAACATGCCAGCGGCTTATGGCGGAAGAGTATCATCAGTGGTAGATATTCAAATGAAAGATGGGAACAATAAAAATTACAATGTAGAAGGTGGTATTGGTTTAATTGCTTCCAGATTGACCATTCAAGGGCCGATTCAAAAAGAGAAAAGTTCTTTCATGGTTTCAGGTCGTCGAACCTATGCCTTTGAGCTGGCACAACCCTTTTTAAATCAGACCGATTTTAAAGGGACGATTTATTATTTTTATGATTTCAATGCAAAAGCCAATTACCGTTTTTCGCAAAAAGATCGAATTTATTTGAGTGCCTATTTTGGTAGAGATGTTTTAAAGTATAATGTTGTTGCTCGTGGTTTTTCTTTTAGGATGCCTTACGGAAATGCTACGGCGACTTTGCGATGGAATCATTTATTTAGTGAAAAACTATTTATGAATTTGACGGTTATTTACAATGATTACGATTTTAGTTTCACTGGCAAGCAAGGCGATTTTAATATTAATGTTTTTTCTGGAGTAAGAGATTATAATGGAAAAATAGACTTTGATTATTTTCCGACGCCAAAGCATAAAATCAAATTTGGAGTGAATTATACTTATCATCGTTTGACTCCCAATATAGCAAGAGCAACTTCAGGAAGTGTTAACTTTAACTCAGGAATCGAAGCCAAATATACTAGCGAAGCAGCTATCTATTTTCAAGATGATTGGGCCATGAATGATAAAATAAGTTTGCAGGCTGGATTTCGTTTGAGTTCTTTTACACATTTAGGTCCATACGAATCGGAAGAAGGAAGCGTTTTTAAAAGGGGAGAAGAAGTCAAAACTTTTTGGGGTCTAGAACCTAGATTTAGCGGAAAATATAGCTTGTCTAATGGTGCATCGCTCAAAGCAGGTGTTTCTGTCAATTATCAATATTTGCATTTGGTCAGTAATTCCTCATCGACTTTACCAATTGATGTTTGGGTACCTTCCTCGCCAACCGTAAAGCCTCAAATTGGGATTCAATATGCTGCGGGATATTTTCAAAATTTCGATAATGATATGTATGAAAGTTCTATTGAATTTTATTTTAAGGACCTTCAAAACCAAATTGATTATCGAGAAAACTATGTCAACAATGTCAATGTAGAATTGGAAAACGAATTTGTATTTGGTAAAGGAAAGGCTTACGGGATGGAATTGTTTTTTAAGAAAAGAAAAGGAGATCTTAATGGTTGGATTGGTTATACTTTAGCCCGAACGGACCGAACATTTCCAGAGATTAAGAATGGAGAAACTTACCCCGCGAAATATGATCGAACACATGACCTGTCGGTCGTTGTCAATTATCATTTGAATAAAAAATGGGATTTTGGAGCCGTCTTTGTTTATGGGACTGGGAATACTTATACCCCCATCAAGAGTTTGTATTTTGTTGAAGAATCGATTGTTCCGGAATATGGACCAAGAAATAGTGCAAGGGTTTTGGCTTACCATCGCTTGGATTTGTCCGCAACTTTGGATCCAAACCCAGAGAAGACTGGAAAATTTAAGTCGACTTGGACTTTTGCATTTTACAATGTTTATAATCGGCAAAATGCTTTTTATTTATTCCCAGATTTAGATACTGAATTCATTGAACAAGGTCAAATTTCTGCAAAGTTGTTCAAGATTTCGCTGTTTCCAATCATGCCATCAGTGACCTGGAATTTTAAGTGGAAATAATTTTTTTCATCAAGAATAAAAAAATGAAATTTTTAAATTACATCCTTTTTATTGCTGTTTGTTTTCTAGTTGCTTGTGAGGAAGATGTGACGCCAATTGATGTAGAAATCCAGCGAGATATTGTCGTTGAAGGATACATCGAAGGTGGAGAAGTTCCTATTCCTCCCATCGTTGCACTGACCCGAAGTTTTCCATTTAATCGAGCTGTTCGCAGCGAAGAGTTAAGTGATTTGTTTGTACATGATGCACAAGTAGAAGTTAGTGATGGAACGGAAAGTGTAATGTTAGAGGAGGTTTGTTGGGATCAATTGACGATAGAGCAAAAGAGATTTGTTACTGAAAATTTTGATTTAGGAATAGATGCGGATAATTTTAGAATCAATGTTTGTTTGTACACCGATTTGGATTTTAGCTTTTTGGGTGAGGTGGGTAAAACCTATTCTTTATCTATTTTGGCTGATGACAAAGCCTTGAACGCAAGTACAACGATTCCAACACATGTACCCATTGATAGCCTCTATTTGCAGCCTCGTGCAGGTGATAATTCTGTTTTGTTTCAAGAACTTGTGGCGATCATTGCTGATCCAGAGGAAACTAATTTTTATAGATATTTTACTAGTGTCAATGGAAATCGATTTAGGATACCTTTGACTTCAGTGGCCGATGATTTATTTTTTAATGGGCAAACTTTCGAGTTTCCATTACCTAAAGCCCTAGATGGAACACCGACTCCTCAAAGTGAATTTGGGTTTTACGAACAAGGCGATTCTGTGGTCATCCGCTGGACCAACATAGATGAGCCGCATTTCAATTTTTGGAACACTGTTGAATTCAATAGTTTCAATCAAGGCCCATTCGCCTCATACACCAGAATAGAGTCCAACATCGAAGGTGGATTAGGTATCTGGGGAGGATATTCAAATTCTTATTACTTTATTGAAGTATTGTAATGCATGGATATTTTGTCCGCTATATCTAAAAAGGATCTCAACATCCGAAGTTTTCAAAGCCCTAATACAAGCAGTCTAATTTTTCAATCTCTGTGCTTTTTGGATATCTTCTTGCGCTAAATTTTGTTTACCCGTTTCTTGATAAATGACAGCTCTTGCTTCATAGTATTGAGGATTGTTAGGATAGATCGAGATCGCTTTCGAAAAATCATTTAGAGCAGCATTTGCTTTGCCTAATTTTTGGTAAAGTGTTCCTCTGACGTGAAAGATCGCGTGATCATTGGAGTCGTATTTAAGATATTGATTACAAGCGTTGAGTGATTCATTAAATTGGCCAGCAGAGTAGTGAATAAAAATTTTATTATTTAAAGCGCCTAAATAATCTGGTTGGATCGAAAGCGCATGATTGATATCCTTTAGAGCCAAGTCGTATTTTCCAAATTGACCATGAATCGAGGCCCGATTAGTCAAAGCATTGAGGTGATTAGGATCTTCTGCTAGTGCTTCATTGAAATCAACTAGTGCCCGATCAAATTGTTGTAAATCATGTAAAACGTTACCTCGATTGACACGAGCGGAAATATTTTTTGGATTCAGTTGTAAAGCTCTTTCTAAATCCTTAGCAGCTGCGTCTAAGTTTTTTAATTGGCGGTGAGCTCTTGCCCGTTCTACAAAATAGGAATCGCTTTTATCATCTAAACTAATTGCCATATTCAAGTCATCCAAGGCTTTATTGTATTGACCTTCGTCTAAATAGTATTTACTTCGATTGGCATATGGGTAAGCAATGGATGGATATTTATCAATCGCATTTCCCCAAAGAGTCTCAGAGTTTTTCCAAACTTGACTCATGCTGAAAGTTCCTACAAAATAAAAAAGTGCAATCGAACCACAGGCCATAACACTAAAGTTACGAATGGTAGGGAAAAGGCGATTTTCTAACCAAATAAAAAGTATCACCATTCCCATTATAATGGAAATAGAAGGAAGATAACTATATCGATCAGAAAGGAAAATACCAATACCATAATCATTTCTTACCAAAGCCGGAAGTAGTGTTGCGAAAAAGAAAAAGGCAGCGAAAACAATAAGGCGATTTGATTTCAATGATTTCCATAAAGGAAAAAGTAAAGCAATAGTAATGATCGGGAGAAAATTGATCACTGGCCCAAAAGTATCAATAAAACCAGCTCTTGGATATGCAACAGAGAGTTTAGCAGGTATAAGTGTATGAAAAAACCAAAACAACATTTTGAAATTCATCATCAACATTCCGGTAAAAAAGTTACCAGTATTGGGATTTCCATTTTTAGCACCATTGGAAACTGCTGGATCAAAACCTGCAGTTGCACCTTGTGTGTACACTCCGAAATGATTGAATAATCCATACAGAAATAATCCTAACAGACAAACAGCGAAAACCGGAATTTTAGGAATAACCAAAGAAGCATTCAATGGTTTTTTGGCTAAAAAGTCATATCCAAATAAAACGACAATGAGCATCAAGCCGGGCGCCTTGCAAAGAATAGAACCTAAGTAACAGACTGCGGTCAAAGCAATCCAATGCCATCCGCCTTTTTCAACAAAATTCATATATCCCCATAATCCACTGAGAAAGAAAGCCGAAAATAAAACATCTTTTCGTTCAACTGCCCAAGCCACAGATTCTACATGCATAGGATGTAAGGCAAAAAGTAAGGCAGTTAAAAAGGCGATTTGATAACGATATTGATGCGTGAATTTCCAAAAGCGAGACCATCCGATTACTAAAAAATATAACAAGACACAATTGAACAAATGAATTAATAAATTATTGAAGTGAAAAACCATTGGATTGAATCCGAATATAGCTTTCTCTATTTTCCAGCTTAAAAAAACGACGGGTTTATAATAAGGAGAATTTAAACCCCAAGTTAATACAGATTGGATACCATCATTGATGATAACTGGATTTTCTTTGATCAATGCCATATCGTCAAAACCGACAAAGTCATTATTCAATATCGGACTAAAGGCCAATAGCCCAACCACCACAATGCAAACTAGATCTTGCCATTTCTTTCTAAGAAAACTTACTGGTTCCCTCTTTCTTAATGGAATGATTTTCCCTTTTTTACGCTTTTTACCCTTCGGTCTATCTTTTACATGGCTCATTGATGTCTTCTTTTCTTCTTATTTACTGTTTAATCAAGACTCTTGTTTCAAAATATTTATTAAATTCGTATATTAAATATGTAGTATACGGTGATGGTTGCTATATATTTTTTTAATTGTTTCTTCTGTAATCGAAGGATCAAATCTTAAAAGCGGAGAGAGTAGGAGAGGATACTTTGACACAGTATTGGAGCGTTCTGATAGATTCTTTGACTTTACCTGCTTGAGGGGATTCTCTATTACATTTTCAATAAAAAAATTACCTTTGCGGAAAATTGCTTAATTTTTAAATCAAATATATTCATGAAAAAGGAAGTTAAAAAGACATCGGAGGTAAGGATTCAAGTTGGGTTGAATGAAGATAATATTCCTGTAAAAATGGAATGGAAAGCAGATGATAATGGAGAAGTAGGAGCAACTCAAGAATGCAAGGCAATGCTTTTATCTATTTTCGATAAAGAGACTTTAGATACCATGAAAATTGATCTTTGGACCACTGAAATGCAAGTCAATGAGATGGATCGATTCTTTTTTCAAACTCTAAGAGCCTTAGCCGATACATACAATAAAGCGACGAGAAACACAGAACTGGCTTCAGATATGCAACGATTTGTCCACTATTTTGGAGAGCAAACAGAGATTATTCCTAAAGAGAAAAGTTAAAAAAGGCTAAAAAGTTATATAGTAATAAAATTACATCTCAAAATGATGACTTTGGCACGTTTTTTTCATGTAGATGCTTATAACCAAGAAAATAAGCAAAACATAAACCATTTACCATGAAAAAAGCATTCTTTTCCGCATCAGCCTATATATTGGCTGCCTTTCTAGGATTATCATTTTATTATATGATTTTCAACTTGTTCCAATTCAATTTTATCGTTGGCTTAGCTGTAGTTACTTTTTTCGCACTAGTGGCGATTACTTTAGTAACCGACAGAGATTTTATCCAAGAAATCGAAGAATAATCAATCCCATTTATATCGGGTCATTTTAGTGTTAGAATGATCTACAGATTTAAAAACCAAATTGATTCAAGAATTTGTTTTTTTGATTATAGCATGTTCAAGGATTGGAAAGCTGGAAATCACTGTGAGGTAGGTTTGACCACCTATTAACGAAGTTATATAAGTCCAATATCATTAAATTTCCATGTTTGTACGCCTGATAGTTGTTGGCCAGTTTCCATCCTTTTGCTCTAATCTCCCACTTTCGCTAGTGATCAAATTAATCGTTTGATTCTCTTTTCTAATTTTTATTCCATTGCCATTCATCTTTATTCCAAAGTGTATTTTCATACAAAAGATATATGCTAGTCGCCTTAATTTCTAAGACTATGTATTGATTCACTTTCAAGCTTTACTTACTACTTTCGATTACTTGGAAAATTATTTCAATTCAATTTTAAAATTTCCTTTGAATTTCTTGTTTTTTAAAAAAATCACCTTACTTTTGCAGCCGGTGAGAGTCATACGACTAGCTCCTCGCGAACTCCCCCAGGGCAGAAATGCAGCAAGGGTAGTGAGTTGTAGCGGTGCGATATGATTTCTCACCCTCTTTTTTTGTGTAAAACTGACTTCAAACTTCTCTTAAAGTCAAATTCTCTTCCTTCATTTAATAAATTCCTTGATTAATGAAATTCTTTATTGATACAGCAAGCCTTGACCAAATCAAAGAAGCCAAAGATTTTGGTATTTTGGATGGTGTGACCACTAATCCTTCCTTAATGGCAAAAGAAGGTATTTCTGGTAAGGATAATATCCTTAAGCATTATGCAGATATTTGCAATATTGTAGATGGTGATGTAAGTGCAGAAGTGATTTCAACTGATTTTGATGGAATAATCGAAGAAGGGAAAAAATTAGCTGCCATAGCGCCAAATATCGTCGTCAAGGTGCCAATGATCAAAGATGGGGTTAAAGCAATTAGATGGTTTACGGATAATAATATTCGAACCAATTGTACTTTGGTCTTTTCAGCGGGTCAAGCTATATTAGCTGCTAAGGCGGGAGCAACTTATTTATCTCCTTTCATTGGTCGAATCGATGATACCAACTGGGATGGGATGGAATTAATCGCTCAAGTAGCTGATATTTATCAGATCCAACAATTTGAAACAGAAATCCTCGCGGCCTCTATTCGAACTTCAAAGCATATCGTAGAATGTGCAGAAGCAGGAGCAGATGTAGTGACTTGTCCATTAAAAAGTATCATGGGCTTATTGAAACACCCATTGACGGATATCGGATTAGCGAAATTTTTAGCTGATTATAATAAAAGCAACCCGTCTTAAAGTTTAAAAACGAATAATTGAGAAAGCCGGAATTTGTCATGCAAATTCCGGCTTTTGTATTTAAGCAGAAGCGACTAAACGGCTCAAAACCATTTGAATTAAGTCTTCCACAATCTTCTTAGGAGCCTTACTGAACTCATTATTCACGCGATTAGCTAAAATCGCATTGCAGGATAAAGCTTGATGTCCTAGTACTCTCGACAAACCATAAATTCCAGCAGTCTCCATTTCAAAATTAGTAATCTTTAAATCACGGTATTCAAAACTATGCAAATTGTCAAGCAGATCATCTATGGCTGGTTTGGCTCTAAGCACTCTTCCTTGAGGGGCATAAAATCCCGGACAAGTAACCGTGATACCTCGAGTGATACCTTTACCTAGTTTGTTCATCAAGGCTCCTTCACATTCAGCCATATAAGGTCGAATTGGAAAGGCCGTTTTACTCCCAATACTTTGCATGAATTCATAGAAAACCATGGTTTCGTTGGCATTGTTTTGAAAGTCATAAAAATGTAACAAACCATCTAAGCCAATGGCAAAAGTGGAAAAAAGCAAGCTATCAACAGGAATCTCTTTTTGCATCGATCCACTCGTTCCGATTCGAATGATGTCTAGACTTGTATGCTCATTTTTAATTTCCCTAGTAGAAAAATCGATGTTGACTAAGGCATCTAGTTCGTTTAAAACAATATCAATGTTATCCGTACCGATTCCTGTCGAAATCACAGTGATTCGTTGACCATTTAATTCACCTGTGTGTGTAACAAATTCTCTTTTTTGGACTTGCACATCTATTCGATCAAAATGTTTAGAAACTTCTCCAACTCGATCAGGATCACCAACGGTAATGACGGTTGGGGCCAATTGTTCAGGGCGAAGATTTAAATGATATACACTGCCATCGGGATTGATAATTAATTCAGAATCTTTAATCATATTTAGAGGCGTTCAATTTTTTAAAATAACTTCGATATAAAAAATGCTTGAGGCTTGGCAATTTAGGATTTAATTTACAATTTGCGAACTTTCCGAACGATCTATAGTTAGATTAGGAACGGAGAAATTAATAATTTAGCCACTTGAACTAGCTTATTGATTTTCATTTATTAGTACTCTTTCTTTATAAAACAGTCAAAACTATGAGCAAAATTTATCATTTATCTTCTTGTAATACCTGTCAGCGAATCATCAAAGAATTAGGTGGACCTGATGGATTTGATATGCAAAATATCAAAGAAAAAAACATTTCTGCCAAAGAATTAGATGCGATTAAAGCGCAAACAGGTTCTTATGAATCGATTTTTAGCCGAAGGGCTATGAAGTATCGAGCTATGGGCTTACATGAGCAGACCTTGACGGAAAAAGATTATCGTCGATTAATTTTGGAGGAATATACTTTTTTAAAACGGCCTGTTGTCCTAATTGATGGAGAATATTTTGTTGGGAACACGAAAAAAGTGGTGGCTGCAGCCATTGAGAAATTACAAAAATAATGTTGGATAAAAATACAATAGCAGACTGGTTTAAAAGTCTTCAGGATTCGATTTGTCAGGCCTTGGAAGAAGGGGATGGAAAAGGTCGGTTTCAAGAGGATTTATGGGAACGACCTGGAGGTGGTGGTGGAAGAACTAGAATTATTCAAGGTCAACATATTGAAAAGGGAGGTGTTAACTTTTCAGCTGTAGAAGGAGAAATGCCTGAAAAAATAGCTGCTGCTTTGGGTTTGGGAAAGGTTCAGTTTTTTGCAACAGGCGTTTCGATTGTGTTGCATCCAGTTAGTCCTTTGGTGCCCATTATTCATATGAATGTTCGTTATTTTGAAACCGATGCAGGTCAATGGTGGTTTGGTGGGGGCATTGATTTGACGCCTCACTATGTGGTGGAAGAAGAAGCTCATTTTTTTCATAGTAGTTTAAAAGAGGTTTGTGACCAACATTCCTCCGCTTATTATCCTCAATTCAAAGCATGGGCGGATGACTACTTTTATATCCGCCATCGAAAAGAAACCCGTGGAATTGGTGGAATCTTTTTTGATCGCTTGAATGAAACAGACGAATTTACTAAAACGGATCGCTTCGAATTTGTAAAAGGAGTTGGAAGTGCTTTTGTGCCGATTTATTTGAATCTTTTTCATAAAAATAAGGATAAGTCCTACACCGAAGCAGAACAGAAATGGCAAGCGGTTAGAAGAGGTAGGTATGTTGAATTTAATTTAGTTTGGGACAGAGGAACAAAGTTTGGATTGGATACAGATGGTCGAACAGAATCCATATTGATGAGTATGCCGCCGATGGCCAACTGGATTTATAATCATCAACCGGTTCCTGAAAGTAGAGAAGGTCAGACCTTGAGCAATTTGAAGAAAGGAATTGACTGGTGCGCTTAGCCTTAAAGAAAAAGTGATTGAAGAAGTGAAGCCATCTTTTTTAGATAGAGCAACTTCACTTCTTAAATAGTTGATTTTGAGGATTAATCGCAGGTCAAAAAGATGGGTTCAGATTCGATTCGGTTACTGACGTTTCCTGCACGATCCTCAATCTCAATCAAGTAGGTTAAGGTATCTACTGGCAATTCCGGAAAAGGCTCGCAATTCCGGCCTTGATAAATACAGCAGGAACTATAGAGCAACAAATGCATTTCACCAGAGATACCATTTCCAGCTCCTTGAACAGGAATAAATGGAATACTCAAAGTATTGGTATCTAATTCGATTCCGATTCTTGAATCCCAGACTCGGACATTTGCGAAGTTATTTCTATCTCCTAAATCCCCATCACCATCAGTAAAAGAAAGCGTTAGTCGAAACGAATATTGCAATAAATTATCTTGTGGAAGCGTATTAACACTTACCCGCTCATAAGTAATTACAGGTTCATTAGGGTAATCAGGTGGCTTGCTACAAGAGAGAATTAAAAGCAAAATGCCGACAAGAGGATAGTATAATGTTTTCATAAACTAAAACTTTTATATATTAACGCTAACGAATGATTTAAAATTATTCTTTTTTTTTAATAAAAAATAACGATTGAGGGATAAACTCAAAAATGCAATTCTTAATATCAAGGAATCTACCTTTGAAAAAACAGCCTTAGCAGTATTTCAGTATCAAGCTAAGGCCAATCAAGTATACGCCGAATATTTACGATTGTTATCGATTGATCCAAGAAAGATTCAGACTTTGGAGCAAATCCCATTTTTACCTATTCAACTTTTTAAAACACATACGATTCGATCAGGTGAATGGATAAGTTCAACTATCTTTTCTAGTAGTGGTACTACAGGTGCCCAAACGAGTCGGCATGAATTGAGGGATGCCTCTTTTTATCAACAAATTAGTCTACTTGGATTTGAAACTTTTTATAAAAAAATAGCTCATTACTGCGTCCTTGCGTTGTTGCCTTCTTATTTAGAACGTCAAGGATCTTCATTGGTTTACATGGTTAAACATTTTATTGATCAATCAAAATACAATGAAAGTGGTTTTTTCTTAAACGATACTGAAAAGTTGATCAACCGTTTAGAAGATTGTAAAGAAAAAAATATTCCAACACTGTTAATCGGCGTTAGTTTTGCATTGTTAGATTTAGCGGAAGTTTCACCTATCGATTTAAGGGATACCATTATTATGGAAACAGGTGGCATGAAGGGCCGTAGAAAAGAAATCACTCGACAGGAATTGCATCAAGCCTTATCAAAATCATTCAATGTTGATTCCATTCATTCAGAGTATGGAATGACGGAATTATTCTCACAGGCTTATTCAAAAGGTAAAGGCATTTTTTATCCAAGTCCAAGTTTACGTGCATTTGTTCGCGAAATAAGTGATCCTTTTTCCTACCAAAAAAATGGAAAAACAGGCGTATTAAATTTGATTGATTTGGGCAATTTAGATACCTGTAGTTTTATTGCTACAGATGATCTGGGGAGAATGTATTCGGATGGATGTTTTGAAATCTTAGGACGATTAGACAATAGCGATTTACGCGGCTGCAATTTGATGTTAGGGGCAGTTTGAAAAAATGATGGAGAACGCTGTGATTGAACGAGTGTCGACTGAAGTCTCTAAAATATTATGTTTTGTGTATATGCAAAAAAAAACTTAAATATTCGCATGATCTCTTTGCTGAACAATGTTAGTTGGAATAAAAAATGATTTATGAAAAAAATATACTTATTAACTTTATTTCTAATGAGCTTTTCGTTTATACCAGATAATTTTGCTCAAGACAAAACAGATCTTTTAAAAAAATATTGGAATTATCGGGATCGATTTTTAGGTCTTGATGGAAATGGTGGTTTTATTAGTCTAGGGACTGGACAAGGCCAAAGCATTCCGATGTCTGGAAGAAAACCCAATTGTAATTGTGAAAATGATTGGGCTTTAAATAATTATGGTTGTAAAGTTAGACCTGGCCAAGGTAAAATGGAGTGGGGAGATGCCATGGCCTATCAAGGAGGATATATTGCTGTTTTGGCTTTAGAACATTATAATTTAAAAAAGGCGGGACGACTATCAGATTTAGCGGCAATAGAAGAGGAATTGTATTGGGCATTTTATGCTATAAATAGGGTGGATATGGCGGCAGAAGAAGCGCTTGGAATGAAGCCTGCTTTAAATGGTTTTTTCTTGAGAGATGATGTACCGCATGATTTTTATATTGATAGTACGCATACTAGTCAGCGACGTTTTGCATATGCAGAAGATAAAGGTTATGATTGTGTGGCGTCCAATTTTTCTTGTGGTAGTCGATCTGTTGATGATGGTTCTTTTATGAGTCAGGATCAAATTGTTGGATTATTTTTTGGATTTTCATTTGTAAATGCATTAATGGGTGAGGTGACTTATGGGGATACTGAAACTACTTTTGGTGAATTGGCCTCTGAGGTGACTCATCGAATTATGAATTATTGTATCGAATCAAGATGGAAACTCAAAGGTCCGAATGGAGAGAAAATTTCCAATCGATGGGGTGGTGATTTACGAGGATTTAACAACATGTTAGCAAAAACAAGTAAACGTATTTGTGGAGCTAAATATCGAAAATCTTATCAAAAAGGATCTTCTAAAAATATTGGTTGGGCAGCTGCAGGATCTTTTGATTGGGGTTTTGGAATACAAGCAGAAAGAAACCAATGGATGATATTAGCTTTGGCGGTGAGCACTGGAAAATGGAACGCTAAGAAAATGGCTAAGCGATCATTAAAATCTGATAAAGTAATGTATGCTTTGGCTTATTCTGTTGTGAACAATAAGCCTTTACATAAAAGGGTGAAACAGGAATATCTACGATCATTTCTTGAATCTGCGCCTTTGGAAGGACCTTGCTTTGGGACCTTAGATTGTAAAGCACCAGATGGTTGGAAATCCGCCGATCGTTGGCTTCATGCTAATCATAAAAATGGCAATAAATATGGAGTGCATTTTGAATATACAGGATTAGACTATATGTTGTTATATAATTTGTATCATCTATTATTCAAGGATGATTTAGAGGTGTATAAAAGGCCTAAATAGCTTTTGTCTAGGGCACAAAAAAAAGGAGAAGATGTTTTCATCTTCTCCTTTTTTTATTCACTACATCGTCCTTTATTTAAAAGGACTAGAATATTTTTCATCATTGATCAATGTTTTATCAGTTAAGGTTTTTAAGAAGGCCAATAAAGCATCTTTTTCATGTTGCGTAAACTCAAAGTGTAGTGGTGACATAAATGGACCAGTTCCTCCACCAGGTTCACTATCCCAAGAATTTCCACCACCATTTCTCAATCGGAAATCAAGATTTTGGTGTTCAACAATTTTCATACTATAATGCTCGATTACCTCTTCAAGCGTTTCAAATCGACCATCATGCATGTATGGACCAGTCAATTCGATATTTCGAAGTGAAGGTACTTTGAACACACCATTTGATTCAACAGAAGTTAATAAACCGATCCCTTTATCTTGGTAATCTAAATCTAAACCGATATTCGCAGCGATAGTTCCACCAAAGTTTGCGGAAGAATGACAGCTATTACAATCTGCTCTTTCAAATACATCCATTCCTTCTATTTCTAAATCACTAAAGTTAGAAAAATTTGAATTGACCCCTTCATCGAATTTAGCATCTTGAGATACGATTGATCGGATGAATTGAGACATGGACTTAGAGATTTTGGTAGAGGTAATCTCAGGAGAGCCAAACGCATTTTCGAATAATTCTGGGTAATAATCTATGGTACGTAATTTTACTTCAAGGTCTGATAAATTTTCGATACCCATTTCAATGTGATCTTTGATTGGCATGACTACCTGATCCTCTAAATTATGAACTTCCATATCCCAGAAAAAAGACATGGTATATTTATTATTGAAAATAGGAAGAGAGTTACGTGAAGTTTTTCTGTTATCAAAACCAGTACTTTTAGCGACCACATCGGAGAACGCATTTTCTTGGAAATGACAACTCGCACAAGCAACTGAATTATTTAAAGATAGCTTTGTATCATAAAAGAGAACTCTACCCAGAGTAGCTCCATGATCAGTAACTTGATTAAAGTTTGGTGTATTGTCGTCAAGTTCATCTCCAAAATGGTTTGGAACAATAGCCGTTGATACATAATCAAATGCCTGCTCAGGAAGGTTTAAAGCACTTTTCCTTGGCGTGATTTGAAAATCATCGTCTTGACAAGCAGTAAAAATAGATAGGATGGTAAAAATACCGATTAAGGCAAAAATTACTTTTTTCATAGCTAATAGATTTTAGTTAAGTACAATATCTTTTTTTTTAGGGGGAAATCCTAAAAATTTAACACTTAAATGACATAAATCTGTGAACTATTATTGTTCGTTTAATCATTTTTAACTTTGCTTTTTTTATTTAATTCTACTTTTAAAATCGAATAGTAAAAATAACTGATGAGGGCAATGTTGTCTTGAATGTAAATTCATCATTGCCTTTTGTTAAGAAGTAAAATGAACTTTCGGTTGACAAACCGATTTTATCACTGAAGTGATGTTGTAAACCGAATACCGGACCAACACCAATTCCTGTATTGTCTTGGAGCTCATTTCCTTCAAAATCGGATAAATTAGCGACGAAGTCAAAGCCCCAATAATAAGTCCATCTCTCATTGATCTTGTTTTGTTTTTCATAACCAATTCGTAAGTTGATAAAGTTTTCATCATCGTTTGCTGTATCTAGGAAAACACCAAAACCAAGTCGAAACCCTTTCCCGTTTTCTTTTAGACTTTTGTAAGTCAAAATATAAGCTCCAGGATCAATGAGGCCGCTATTAAAACTGAGATAACTGCTTAAAAAACCAGTAGCATTTATCCCCAACTCTTTAATTTTTTTTGATTTCACTTCTGGTTTTGTTTCTTCTTGCGCAAAAATAGAAGTAGTAGACAATAGAAAAATAATAAGGTATGGTAATATTTTCATCGTTGTTGTATTCCTGGTTTTATAATTGGATGGCGAAAAATAAAGCGATTGGTAATCGCGGCGTAACGAAATGGTTTTCTCGTTTTCTTTCTTCATTGAAGTTTGGGAAATTTTGAGAATTGGTTGTTTCTGTTTCTTGGCTTAGACTGTAATAAATGGAAGCTTCAGTCCAAAGCACAATTCGAGAACTGATTCTATATTGAACGCCGAAAATAGGTCCACCTCCCAAAGAAGGACTATCAATGCTAGTGGTGACGACATCAACATCTGAGATCACAGAAGTTTCTGTTTTTAAGTATTGGTATAAGGCATCAATACCATAATAAAAATCCCACTTGGAAGCAAGAGGGACATGCTTTTCAAAACCTAGTCTGATATCAGCTCGGGTATCGCTATCATCTCGAACGACAAAGACGGCATCGTTGTTTTTACTTCTTTGATAATTTCCACCCAAGCCTAATCGAAAGGCTGTTGTCCCTTTAAAAAATTTGAATTGAAAAATATAGGGGCCAGCATCAACTGCTCGATTATTTAAACTGAAAACGTCATTAACAAAACGACTGGCGTTAATGGCAAATTCAATATTGTGTTTTTTAGTGGAATTGGTCTCTTGTGCAAACAGGCAAATAGGGAAGAGGAAGATTCCTAGAATCAGTTGGTTTATTTTCATAGTTTATTGTTGTTGATTGAAAATTTTGCTGGTCAAGTTGACTCAACGTATAATTGTAATAATCAAACTCTGGACAAAATAGTATTTTCTATTTATTTTAAACCCCAATTTTGGTATTTTATTTTGTTTTATCCTTTGAATCCATTTTCTGAATTAAAAATTAAAGATCTCTTTTTTGAAACAACTGGTAAGTAATGAATAGAAATATAGTAATGTAAATGATCGTCGTAATAATAGCTTCCGAAGAGGTTAAAAAAAAGCTGAAATTATTTTTTTCAATAAAATCTGTGGCCATTGGATTCATAGGAAGATTGAAGGGAATTAAATCTTCTGTTGCATTCATCGGATAAAAATGAATACTTTTATTTGGATTAGAGAGCATCTTAAGATGAACCGCATAGCGTAAAAATGATTCGAAAAACATGACATATGCAAAGTATAAAAATAATGCAATGCCTGTTCTTTTAGTTAAGGTTCCGATAAAAAAAGCAAAAATGGTATAGGAAAGGCACATCAAAAAATAACGAAAAATATAGTCTATATTTTCTACAACTTTCGTTAAATAAACGGTCTCCGTATGCGTCCAACCAAAAATAAGACAGATCAAAGTATAGTATAAAGTAACGAGGAAACAAATGACTGTAATGAAAGAAATTTTCCCTAGGAAAAATTCCTTTCGACTCATGCCTGTGATAATATTTTGACGTAAAGTCTTGAAAGCGTATTCGTTGGTCACTAATAGAATTCCGAAAAAACCTAAGAAAAAGAAGCCCAACCAATTCCCTACATAGCCTTGATATTTCCAAATATCTGGAAACATAAAAAAGATATCAGTACTGCCAAATTCCTTCGGGATTTTTATAGCTTTGCCAGCCAACATTAATCCAGGCAAGAGCAGGGCATACATTAAGGCAATGGCATTAAAAGCGGAATAATGGCGAAATTTTTTCCACTCTAAAGTGATTAATTGTAGGATATTCAAATCAGGTTATTTTATGGTTAGATGATTGATCTAGATGGATTTTGAGTATGATTACTTCTTAAGAAATGATCTCTAAAAATTCAGCTTCCAAACTTTTTCGCCGAGCTTTTAAATGTGTAAGTGTTATGTTTTTACTAAAAGCATATTGATTGATCTTTTCGATTGGCGTGTCTTCTTCTACCTGTAAAATTAATAATTCACCATCTTGGGATATTTTATTGACGCTCGGATGATGTTCAAAAATTTCCTTCAAGGATGGCAAATTTGCTGATTGAATTTCAACAGAAAAATCTTGGTTGATAATGGAACCAACAGGTCCACTAGCCAAAAGATTTCCTTTTTTTATAATAGCGACATGTGTACAAATTTTTTCTACCTCAGCTAAAATATGACTAGCAAAAAGAATGGTTTTCCCTTGTTTAGCAATTTTTAATATGGTATTTCTTACCTCAGAAATACCTTGAGGATCTAAGCCATTGGTTGGTTCATCAAATATCAAAACATCCGGATCGCCAATCAAAGATGCAGCTATCGCTAATCGTTGTTTCATCCCTAAGGAATAACTACTAAAATAAGATTTTCGACGATGATTCAAATCTACTAATTCCAATAAATAATCGAGTGGATAGTCCGGAGCATTTTTGATATGTGCAATAATGTCCAGGTTCTCTTTCGCATTGAGGTAGGGATAAAAATTGGGTGTTTCCAAAATGGCACCGATATGTCTTCGAGTATTTTTTCCGTATTTATTTTCAAACCAAGTAAAATGGCCACTATCTGCTTTGATGACATCTAATAGAATAGCAAGGGTCGTCGTTTTTCCACTTCCATTAGGACCAAGTATACCGAAAATTTCTCCGTGATTGATTTCCAAAGAAAGTTGATTCAATGCACGAACGGCACCGTAGCGTTTAGAAAGTTGATCTATTTTTAAGGCAAGCATAAAGTTTCATTTTGATGAAAAATCGATGGTGCTGTGGGATGAAAAAGTCGGATTCGAAAGATTGATGTAATGTACTTAGATTGCGTGGAATGTAATAGAAGAAAGGATAAAAGATAAGGAAAATTAGACGAAAAACAATTTGTGCAAATACCAGAAAACTCAAACAACAAGTCCCGAATTTTGATGACTCAAAATTCGGGACTAGGAACATTTTCTAAAATATGATTTATCTTAAAATTCTTTTATTTACTTTTAGAAGCATTTTGATCATACAATTCAATAAAATCTTCAACTTCACCTTCTTCAACAACAATCAATGGTATTTTGATTTGTAAATCAATGTTCTCTTCTTCTAAAGTGACTGGAATTTCATCTTTAGAAATCATAGCTGTAATATGCTCAATGGGGAGTTGTTCTATTGGCTTTAATACTTCTTGGATTTCGCTATCGTCTAATTGTAAAAGAAATTCATCTTCATCATTTAATAAGCTAGCCAGAAAGTCATCTGCTTCAATTAAATTTTCTTGTTTTTCCGAAAGGACATTACTTGCGATTTCCTCTTCATCTAATTCTTCCTGAATTTCAAATACATATTCCGGAATGATTTCCAAACGATCTAATAATTCAGCATCATCATTGGTGTTAGGAGTTTGCAGAACTACTGGATTTACATGTTGAGTATTTTGATGATAAAGCATGGTCGCTAACATTCCAACTAATAAAATGGCTGCAATCTTACTCAATGCGTTTAATTGATTTCTAATGAAAAGGTTAAGGGGCAATTTAGGTTCAACCTTCATCCATATTTTTTCATCAGGAGTTATTTCGCAATTAGCTAGCTCTCGTTTAACAATACTGTCAATTTCTTGCAATTCCATTTCTTCGTTCACTTTATCCCAGACACCATCATTTGGTTGCTGTTCAAAATTTTTGAACTGATCTGCAAAAAATTGATCAAATTGATTTTCGTTATTCGTTGTCATTTTAGTCTTGCTCTTTTAAGAGATTTTTTAAAGTATGTCTGGCTCGGGCTAACTGTGATTTTGAAGTACCATCTGAAATGTCTAACATTTTTCCAATTTCTTTATGGGTATATCCTTCAATGGCATAAAGGTTAAAAACTGTTCGATAACCTGGAGGTAATTTTTGAATGACTTTGAGTAAATCTTGTTTGGCTAAATTTTGAAAACCAGCATTGCTATCAACTGATTTGGTTCTCCATTCATCTAGTACCGAAAGGGATGAAAAATTAAAGGCTTTTCTATAAAATTCGATAGCCGTATTAATAAAAATTCGTTTCATCCAACCTTCAAAAGAACCTTCATGTCGAAAGCGATGAAGATTATTGAATACTTTAATAAAGCCCTCTTGTAGAATATCTTCTGCATTGTGATAATCACTGGCATAGCGCAGACAGATACCAAACATTTTGGGGGCAAAATGGGTGTAAAGTAATTTTTGATAATGAGGTCGACCGGCAATACAACCAGCTAGGAACTGATGATCAAAAACAACAGGAGTATGGACTTTAGTCATCATAATTAAGGCAATTAGTTTCTTTTGTATGTTATGGTGAAATATACAAAATACAATCCACCTAACATAAAAGAAACGATTTATTGAACGTCTTTACTTCCGTTAAATATTTGATAAGTTAACCCTCCAAATCTACTTAAACGAATATTTAACCTTCTTGTTTTTCGGGGCCATTAATTAAAAATTGAGTCAGCTTTCTTATTGCTTGTCCTCTATGACTTATTTTGTTTTTTGCGTTTGAATCCATTTCGGCAAAACTGATATCATATCCTTCCGGAATAAAAATTGGATCGTATCCAAATCCTTGATGACCAGATTTTTCTGCACTGATATGACCTTTTACTATTCCTTCGAATAAATGTGTTTGACCGTTTTGTATCAGAGCAATTACTGTTCTAAATTGCGCATTTCGATTGTCTATTCCTTGCAACTTTGACAAGACCAACTCCATGTTTTTTTCTGCACTTGCTTTTTCACCAGAGTATCGAGCTGAGTACACACCTGGTTCGCCATTCAGACTTTCAATTTCTAAGCCTGTATCTTCAGAAAAACAATCTACATGATAATGCTCTTTTAGGTAGTTGGCTTTTTGGATAGCATTGCCTTCGAGAGTAGGAGAGGTTTCTGGTATATCATCTGTGCACCCGATTTCTTTCATGCTCTTTACTTCAATATGTCCGTCAAGCATAGCTTTGACTTCTGAGACTTTATTAGGGTTGCCAGTAGCAAAAATTAAAGTAGTATTAGCCATAAATAAATTAGTTATTCAAAAACATTTCTTGTAATGCAGACCAAAGAGCGCCTTTCCATTCTTTTTTATTAGCAATTTCTTGAAGGGAATGTGCAAAAAGAAATCGGCATTCATTGCAGAATAAAGGTTGATATAAGTTGGCTTTGAAATGTAAACCCAAATCTTGTGGATTCATACCAAATATGATCGCATCTTTAATACCTTCATTTGTTCGCAAGGTATTGAAACCAATATGCTGATCCGACGTTATATTTACAAGAAGTACGTCTTCTTTTAGATCGTACTTGACCGCAGAAAGTATCTTCTTTAGGAAATCTAATTCTTGAGAAGAAGTTTCTTCTGCTTTACAGACGATAGAAAGCTTTTTATGGTTGCTTCCAGTTGTATTTTTTAACGTATTATCGGTGTCTTTAACGACAAATATTTTTGTATCGAAAAAGTTCTTATTCAGAATATTATTTTCTTTTTTGTCCATTTTAAGAAATAAAAGGTAAATTTTAAGTTAAAAACAAAGCCAAATTAGAATAATTGCTTAAATTTAATTAAATTTGTCTAGAAAACAACTCTTTTTAAAACAGTAATTTCTTACCTATGACTCCAATAAAAATTCAAGTTACAAAGTCTTCTCGAATAAAAGACGTAGATTTTAATAATCTTCCTTTTGGTCGTACTTTTTCTGATCATATGTTTACTGCTGATTATGTGGATGGTGAATGGACTAATTTTCAGATTATCCCATTCGGAAGCTTTGAAGTACATCCTGCATGTTTGGCTTTACACTATGGCCAAGCGATATTTGAAGGAATGAAAGCATCCATAAGTACTGAAGGTCAACCTTTGTTATTACGACCAGAAATGCATGCTAAAAGAATAAACGCATCTGCTACTAGAATGTGTATGCCAGGCTTTCCTGAAGACGTTTTTGTTGATGCTTTACATCAATTGATTGGTTTAGATTATGAATGGATTCCTAAAAATGTCGGAAGTGCCCTATACATACGACCTTTTATGTTTGCAAACGGAGACTTTATTGGAGTGGCTCCTTCGGATCGTTATAAGATGATTATTTTCACTGGCCCAGTTGGACCTTATTATGCAAAGCCAGTTAGACTTTTAGTTGAAGATCATTATGTAAGAGCTGCTGTTGGTGGAGTAGGTGAGGCTAAAGTTGCCGGTAATTATGCGGCTTCTTTATTGCCTGCCAAAAAAGCGAAAGAAAAAGGATATGATCAAGTGATGTGGATGGACGCTAAAGAATTTAAATATATCCAAGAAGCAGGTACAATGAATTTGTT
>CAYTVR010000094.1:0-24194 GCA_964441245.1 uncultured Saprospiraceae bacterium
AACTGTACGTCCCATCTCCGCCACCACCCGTCGCTGTTGCCTCTCCATTTGATTCGCCGTTACACGCAACTGCTGTCGTTTCTACTGCTGAAGATGTCACTATTGGTCTTTCTGTAATGGTTGCATCCGTAACACTGGAACAACCAACACCATCTGTGATCGTTACTGAGCAAGTCCCCGCAGATAAGCCAGTGGCTAACATCGTTGTTTGTCCATTACACCATAAATAACTGTACGTCCCATCTCCGCCACCACCCGTCGCTGTTGCCTCTCCATTTGATTCCCCATTACACGTAACAGCGGTTGTTTCTACTGCAGAGGAAGTCACCAGTATTGGTTGAATAATATTTACAGATTCTTCTTTGCTACAATTGTTCTCATCCGTAATGGTAACCGTACAAATACCTGGAGAAAGATTGGTAGCTGTTGCGGTTGTTTGCCCATTACACCATAGATAATTTAGTGTACCAAATCCTCCACTAGCGCTAACTGTAGCTGAGCCATTATCATCTCCATTACAAACAATATTATTTTGATTATCAATAGAAGATAAGATATCTGCGGGTTCATTAACGATGACTGTTTCTGTAGCTGTACAATCATTTGATGTAGTAACTGTGACGGTATAAGACCCCGCAGTTAAACCCGTGATGGAGGAGGTTGTTTCACCGCCTTGCCATAGGTAAGATATCGAACCTGTTCCAGGATTAGTTACAGTAACTGAAGCAGTTCCATCTGATGCACCAAAACAAGTTAAATCTGTTGAATCTTGCATGAGCATTGGAGGTTCTGTCTCTCCAGTGACGGTGATACAAAATTGGTCTGAAATACAAGTTGTTTCAGTAAAATCTGAATTAAAGTAACTATTTTGAACAGTGAGACAGTATTCACCTGGCTCACAAACAGTGATAACTTGAGCGGTAGGATCATCACAAAAGAATACATTAGGGTCCGTAGTAGTCCATGAAAAAGTAATCTGATCATTACCTGATGAACTAAAGGCATCTAAAACTAATGGTGCTTCGTCACAACCAATTACCGGTGGGTCAGGGTCACTAGATGAGTTAATCACTGCAATAGGATCTAGAACTACCAGATTAACTTGAACAGTACTATCACATCCTCTAAAATTAGGACCACATTCTGTAAGTTCATAAAAAGATTGAGCAGATAGATCGAGATTACAAACTGTGTAAAAATCATCTTGACAAACAGCTACATCTACAGGTTCACCAAAAGTAGGCGAATCAATAATTAGATCTATTTGAGCAATGCTGTCACAGCCTGTCGAAGACCCACTAGGTAATAATACCTGATTTAATCCGGGGTTACATGGAATTCCGTCTGGACAGGTAAAAAATTCACCTTGACATATACGTTCAGTAACTATCTGGCCCGGAGGATCCGGAACAGCTGTTATGGATAGTAACACTGTGCTATCACAACCGAACCAAGATGCACCTGGTAAAAGAACTTCTTGAGGACTACCGTTATCTGTATAAGAATTATTATAATAGAAGTAAGAACTTCCTGAACAATAAGTTCCTATTTCAGATCCTTGAGCAGGTGATTCTATGGCTACATTAAAACAGAGAGGAGGTCCTGCGGCAGGATAACATTCATTAAAGGCATTTACACAAATCTCACCACCAGTTGTTCCAAATCTAATATTAACTGATTCAGAGCTTGGATTCCCTATGATATTTGCACCTGTAGGTAAAGACCAAAGATATTCAGAAGCAAAAGTCACAGAAGGAATACTGAAAGGAATACTGGTTGCACCTTCACAAACTCTAACCATGCCTCCTGAAGAAATTGGGCCATTAGGTCCACTAATTGGGCCTGAAACGGGATTAGGAGGAGGAGCAGTCGTACTTCCTTGAATGATATTTATAGTATAATCACATTCTGAGCCTGCGCAACCATCAATAAAGAGAAGGTAAAGATTTCCTATTTCAAAATCATTATCAGACAAGACAATTTGAGAATCCTCACAATCAGCGAAACAGGTAACTGAGCCTCCTGCGCATGAGTCATAGACTCCAGCTTGAACCCCAGTAAATGTTTGACCTAATTGAGTTACCGATGTACAATTTGAAATATCAATTTGAATTGAAATGGTTTCTGAACCAGCGGCAAATGAAAACCACTCATTATTATGAGGAGCTCCTTGTCCTCCAGGACAGAGGTTATTAAAAGGAAAAGAAGTTGTGGTGGCTGGGGAAGTTGAAACAGTACCATCTATTTCACCATTACAATTAAGAATGGCACTAGCACCTTGACAATCTTCTTGAGCTATCGCTGTATGCGCAATTAGGCATACAACAATAAACATTGTAAGTTTCCGTAACATGTAAGTCTCGCTTTTAAATCAACAAATTTGGATAATTCAATGAAAATACGAAGAAATATCTAAAGACTACCGTTTTCGCACAAAATATTATTGGGCAAAACATAATTAAATGTTTTTTTTATAATATGACTTACGCCAAATGAATCAACTTTTAAGACCGCAGAAAAAAAATTATAGAAAAGGGAATAGGAAATAAATAATCATTAACAAATTATTTTTAGAGAGGATAATTTCAAGATATAGGGAAAGTTTGATCTTTTCAGAAATGAAAGAGGGCCATGTTGGTGATCAACATGGCCCTCTTTAAGTGGAAATATTATTTTAGTTTTAAACTATCGCAGCAAAGTTACGTCCCCTCTAAATATTTCAGTCTTTCCATCGGCAAACTTAATTTCTGCAAAGTAAATATATACTCCATTCGGTTCATTACGACCTCTAAATTTACCATCCCATCCAAAACTATCTATTCCTATTTTAATATCATCTTGACCAAATACTTCAGCACCCCATCGATTAAATATTTTCAGCGTTTGGATCATTTCTACACCTTCCCCAGTGTAAATTGTAAAGTCATCATTCCAATCATCGCCATTAGGTGAAAATGCAGATGGAATATAAACAGGTCTGTCTAAATTTACATTGACCGTTACTTCACCTGTGCCCATACAACCAAATTCATTGATTGCTGTCACAGTGAAAGTAGTCGTTTCGAAGGGCTGTACATTTACTGAACGACAACTACTATTGTTACATGAAGTCACTACATTCGATGGTGACCAATAAAAAGAATCGATGGCCTGATTAAATGAAACATTCAGTTCTGTACTATCTCCAAAAGTGATTAATTGGTCTTCTCCCAATTCAGCAATAACCTCCTCTGGATCTTCGACTTCTGTACTCCCTTCCCAAATGCATCCATTCGCATCTGTAACTGTTCCATGATAAGTCCCTGACTCCAATTTAAAGAAAAGTGATTCAATATAAGATGCATCTGGATCATCCAAAACATAGGTATAATTTCCAACACCTCCGCTCATACTTTCTATCGAAATCGTTCCGTCATTTTCACCAAAACAAGAAGGTGAAGTCGGAAACATTTCGGCTCTGACCGAATCTGGCTCTGATAAGAAAATAGAATCTACTGAATTACAATTGTTCCCATCTGTCATGGTTACCGTATACCATCCTGTTCCTAAACTATCTACCTGCTCTCCTACTTCACCATGACTCCAAGTAAAAGTAAAAGGCGCTTCTCCATTTATATTAGTCACTGCCAAAGATCCTGTTTCAGATCCTGCACAGGTGACTGGTTCATTCAAAGAAAGATCTGGTTGAATATCAGGAGTACAATTACAATATTCTACTGCACTGATAACCAATGGGCCACATCCCGTTCCATCGTGAATTTCAAAATAGTATTCCTCACCACTTGGTATTGGAAGACTTTCATAAGAACTTCCAGTCAACACCCCTACTCCAACATCCACATCATAAGCTAATGGATTACCACCTGTAATATCAAAAGTAATCACATAAGCGGTTCCTTCTTCATTACAGGTCACTGCTATATTTTCCACCTCTGGAATATCAATTAAATTGACCATCGCCATATTTTGAGTCCCATCAACCGTACCTTCACAAGTTGGTGCGTTAGTCATTTGTACGTTCAATAAAGTATAGGTGGTGCTTTCCTCTGGTATTAAAGTGATTAAATGACCATCATCCACTCCATTTAAATAAGTCGTATCTGTTCCATCTGAATAACTGATATCAAATGGTCCAGCTCCAGTTATATTGAAAACTAAGTCTATCAAATCGCCTTCACATATTGTTGTATCCAAAACCAAAGTCGCTGTTGGCAATTCACTAAAAATGACTGGCTGCCCAATCGAAATTCCTAGGCATGGATCTAATGAAGAATCCAAAACAGGAAATCCAGTTCCGTCATCATTTCCTGCTATAGCAGAAATATAATACGTCGTCTCTAAAGTCAACATAGGATCATAATCAAACTCAGGAATTGAATTAGTCAACAATACATTTCCTAAAACATTATTTGGTGAATCGTGTAATACAAAACCTAAAACATCATCCCCATCTAAGACGGGCATATCCGCATAGGAACCAATAGCTGTTTCATCTTCACAAATCCTCAACACCTCCGTATCCATCACTACAGTAGCGGTGGTACAATCACAGGCATAATTTCCATTAATATTCGTCGGTCCACAATTATTAGCATCGTCAATATCAAAATTGTATGCATCGCCACTTGGAATCCAATCACTCGTAAATGTATTGTTTGAAATATCAAAAGTACCATCATCAATTACATAAGATGTTGGTTCTCCTCCAATGATTTGAAAAACGACTTGATATTCGGTATTCGTGCTATTGCAATTAAAATTGATGGTACCCGCTTGTGGAGCTTGATTGATTCTTACTTCAGCAAGGCCCGACCCACTCCCTTCACAAGTTGAGCTGGTATTGTCGGTGATCGAAACTATCGAATAGGTAGTATTGATTGAAGGACTGACATTCGTTGTATATCCATCCGTGATATCATCCAGACTTACATTGTTTGTTCCATCTGTAAAAACGACATCGAAAGGCGGTGTTCCGACATTAAAGTTGAAAGTTAAAGTAGCCGATACTCCTGAACAAACCGAAGTCGATCCTGTAATGGTTCCTTGTGGTAAAGCGTGGAAAACAACGGGCACTCCCTCTCCTACGGTAAAACAAATATGTCCTTGATCGATCGATCCGGATCCATTATCTGGCCCTGCAATCGGAGAAATATAATACGTCGTACCAATCACCATTCCTGGTAACAATCCAAACTCTGCTGTTGCATTGATTGCAAAAACATTTCCTAATATCGTTCCTGCATTGTCATGCAAAGCATATAATAACAGGTCATTCACTCCTAAGGATTCATCATTATTATGTAAGGAATTTGCGTTGACTATTCCATTACTACAAGATTCTAAAGTATTGAGTTGCATCGAACCGGCATCTGTAGAACAAGCACAATCTCTTAGCCCCGTCAACACTACATCTGGGCAATTACTATTGTCCGTGACTGTAAAATTATAAACTGTATTATTGGGAATTTCATTACTTGTAAAAACATTTCCAACTAAGGTTCCTGCATCTCCTGTCACACTGTAAGAAGTCGGATCACCTCCTGTGATTTCAAAACTAACCGTATATCCAGTTACGGAAGCACTACAGGTTTCATTGACATTAATAGCTTCTAGAGGTGCGTAATAACTAATGACTGCTGTACCAGAAAATGTCCCTTCACATCCATTGTCATCCGTGACAGAAACAATCGTGTAATTGGTTGCGCCAGCAGCATTTAATGTTTCAACATGACCATCAACAATATCCGTTAGTGAAATATCATTGTTATTAAAGTCATCATGAAGTATCACATCAAATGGACCTGTTCCCGTAAGGGTAAAAGTTAGAGGAACTGCGGTATTCCCGCAAATGGTAGTATTGCCCGCAATCGCAACAGTTGGCGGAGTATGTACTCGTCCTTCCACTGCATTACCCACTACATTACCTGCACAAGTCGTTTCATCCGTTAAGGATACAAGAGTAAAGTCTGTATCTGCACTTAAGGTGACTATCTCTGTATGACCATCCGATATTCCCGTAAGGGTAAAATTATTTGTACCATCCGTATAGGTGACATCAAATGGGCCTGTTCCATTTAAATCAAAAAACAATTCAAAATCATCGCCTGGACATACCATGTTGCCACCATTGATTTCTCCTTCCGGATCGTTGGCGGTGACGACATCAAATGGCACTACATTCACACATCCATTATCTGTTTCTACTCTTATAAAATAAGTCTTCGCTACAGAAACAAGGGTGTTCGTTATTTCATTAAAATTGAAATCTGCGCTCAATTTATCTGGAAAATATTTTGTTACCGAAATGGGTGCATTATTCGCATCGGTATAACTTACGGTGCTTAAATCAACCTCATCTCCATCACAAATAACCAAGTCAGCATCGATTGAAAGATCTGGTGTTGGTTCTACATCAACTGGAATAGGCACCACATCTATACAACCATTAGCAGTTTCAAATCGTAGCCAATAAGTACCTGCAATTGTTACTGTTGTTGAAGTCAACGGATACATATCATTGACTGCATCTAAGCTATCTGCAAAATAAGATCTGGTTCCAGTTCCCCAAGGCCCTGTATTGACAAAAGGTGTCGTTAAATCATAAGAATCACAAGTTGGAAATGTCTGTGAAACCACTACTTCAGGGTATTCAATCGTTACATTCACTGGAATCAAATCATAACAATCCTCTCCAGCTGTTACCCTAATCCAATATACGCCTGAGGTATCCACAATTGGTGGATTAATAATTGGCCATCTGGCATTAGCCGCAGTTTCATTTGGATGATAACTCGGAACACCAATGCCAGTTTCGAATGAGATAGCTATACCCGATAAATCTATCGTTGTTGGAAAACATTGAGCTGGTGGATCTATAATTGAAGCATCTGGCTCTATAAATGTAGTCACATTAACGCATACTTGTGGAGCTGTACCACAACCATTTGATCCATCTATGCAAACACTACCTGAGGCAAATCCCCAATCCACTGTGATGGTAGCACCATCATCTGGTCCTACGATTGTTCCTCCATTGACAGTCCAATTAAATATACTTGCTCCAGTACTTGTAAAATCATAGGTAAGACCAGTCGCATTTCTACAAATAGAAGTCGGACCATCTAGCACAGGAACAGTAGGTGATGCAGGGGCAACATTTATCGTTACGGATTCTGAAATATTCCCAGAAGGGGTACCAATCGTCACTACATAAGTCGTCGTAATCGATGGGGAAGCAGAAGTCGTCGCGCTATTGGGATCAGTCAAACCAGTTACAGGAGACCATGAATAAGTATAGGGCCCTGAACCAACGGCAATCGCTTGCAATTGGGTAGATTCACCTAGACAGATTGATTCAGCAGTCGCCGTTACAGTTGTTGTTTCTATTCCTGAAATTACATTCAATTCATAATCACAAGTATCTTTTAACCAGCCATCAATGTGCAAATAATAAACATCTCCCTCTATCATATTTTCTGCTGTCATGATTGTACTTGCTTCTACTCCTGGATTCCAACAATTGGCCATCGGTGTAAAATCCTGACAATCATCTGTTCCAAATATTTGTACTTGAATTCCTTTTCCTTTATTACAATTGGAGGTAACGATTTCTAATTCAACGGTTGGATCAGAAGCAATAAAAGCAATCCAAGAATTGTTTTCTATGTTGGCACAAAAGTTAGTAATGGTACCGGGATTATTGGAATAGCCTTGAGTGTTTCCACAATATCCATCTAGCTCATCTGCTCCTAAAAGAATAGCATCACAACAAGCATCTCCAGCTATATAATTATTATCACAAATAATCGCCTCACCAGCAATTGGTGCACTGGTTGAATAAGCACAAATATCAAATGCACCGTTATTGTCATTTCCATTTTCCCAAACTCTTATCCAAAAAGTAGCACCTGCATTTTCAAATAAACATCCATCCTCAATTCTAAAAGCAGGATTCATTCCACCTCCACCATTGTCATCACATCCTATTTGGAATAAGCTATTACAATTTGATCCGGTGTATACTGCTAAACCTCCATCAAAAGAACCACTTCCTTGTAATTCTATCATGGTATGTAAACCATTGGAAGGCATTACTACTGAAAACCAAACATCGCCTCCTGAAAAATTTCCACAACCTGGAGATGGAACTCCAACTGAGTTCGTCGCTTGATCCGTTGTGAAAGAATTACTGGAACATAAAGTCAACACGGAAAGATCTATGGCATCGCATGGATCATCGTTGGCCGGTTGAGCCAAAAGGTTAGTCACTAAAAACAGTAGAAAAAACGCAAGGAGTCCAAATCTACTTCTTCCGTTTTTGAGGTACAAATTATCCATAATAGTATGTTTTAATAGCGCATAGCTAAAAACTTACTTTATCCACCTGTAAGAGGGATAGAGTTAAATCGATATTCTTATATGTTTAGGTAAGTGGGAATGTCACTAGCATTCCTTGCTATTCTGAAGGGGGAAGTAGAATAGATTTCAAATCACTTATTTGATAAAGCAAAAGTTTTGCCACTTTGGAGCGGTCAATTTTAAACTAAAAGAGAAAAAAGGTAGACCTATGAATAATAAAATATTTATTACTTACAAGGTTTTGATTTACAGCCAAAAATGAATTATCAAATATTCCAATAAGAAAATATAATTGATTTTGTCATTTTATGCCATTTTGAAAAACAGCCGTCCAATTCTAATTTGGCATGCCATTGAATAATTTAAATTCAATGGAGAATGAACAGCTAGATGAGAAGCTAAATCGGTATTTAAGTTTATTGTTTTTGAAGTACAATTTCACCAATTAATTCATAACTTTTCCTAATATTTACAATCCATACAAGTGTCAAAAAATGCTCTCGATGGAATGAATTATACGATTGAACTTACTCCTCCTATAAGCTTATTATTTTTAGCCTCTTTCGAGAAATTTATTAGCCCATTCAAAGACTATCACGAGTTAATCTTCCATTTGAGGATTGAAAATTAACAAGATATAGCCTTATTCAATTGTCCACCTATGAAATACACATAAAAAAAAATTAGATTTTAATCAATTCTGGTACAATTATTAGGGGATATAAGAAACATGTTGTTAGGTCTTTTTAAAAATTTAAAAAAGCTAATATTTTAGACTATTAGTTTTTCTTTTGTCCATCAATTCCACAACTTATTAAAAGTCATTTTTCTAATTTGACTGTATTTAAAATATTGATTTTCAGTGGATAAAAATCAAAGTATGGGCTGGAGAACGTAGTTCAGTACAATGACTAGAAATAAAGGATGGAAGATTGCCAATTAAGATTTTGACTTTTTTATAAAAAATTTAACACCTGTAAAATTAGAAATTAAGATTTTTTATTAAAAATATTGATAATATTCTCTCATCTTTGTAATCTGAATCCAACTATCATCTTTTAGGTCAATAATGATTTGTTGATCTAAAATCATTTGGTAGAGAGAATGAGGTTGTTTTAATAAATTTCGATAACAAACGATCCATTGATTCGTTAAGGAACATGTGAATAATAAGTTATAGCAAAGGTGAGTGAGTATTTTTTCTTTAATCGAGGCAAAAAACGTAGGGATAGCAGGGCTATCACGAGGCTTTTTAACGAAGAGAAAAGGAAAAATAATGCTCAAACTGTTATAACTTATTGTTTTCATGTTCCTAAGCACAAGTGACTACTAGTAGCCAATCAATGAAATTATTAATAAGTTCAACGTCAATGAAAAAGATTGTTATTCTTTTGTTTCTTGCTGGAGTAAGCCTTTACCTTTTTCGATCAGAAGATGCGAATGCTTCTAATCAAATTGCCAAAGCTGATATTTCCCATAAAAAAGTCGAAAGAAATCCAGAAGAAATTCTTCACTATTATCGTAAAAAAGCGGTCAATACTAAAGCAGATACCAATGTCTTGGAAATGTTTCCAACGATACCGATGCATGAGTTTGATGGTCTTTTTAAAGCTTATCCTGAGTATACCAGTGATGGGTTTGATTTTCCCGTAGGAAAACCAAATGCCAAAAATTATTTTAAAGCCCAACAGTTTGGAGAGACCAATCATCTCGGTGAAGATTGGAATGGTATCGGAGGTGGAAATACAGATCTTGGTGATCCTGTTTATAGTATTTCTCATGGCTTAGTCACTTTTTCTAAAGATGTTTGTTGTGGATGGGGCAATGTTATTCGAGTCATTCATAAATTACCGAATCATCCTGAATTCACTTACGTTGAATCCATTTATGCGCATTTACATAATACGAATGTAAAAGCAGGAGACATGATCGCTAGAGGTCAACAAATTGGGACCATCGGCACTGCTAATGGTCGTTATATGGCCCACCTTCATCTAGAAATGAGAGACTTTATCAACATGTCTTTAGGACCAGGTTATAGCGATGACTTGTATGGTTATTTAGATCCTTCTAAATTCATCTTAGAAAATAGACCTTAGTCTTTTTGTCCTGTTTCTAAAACTAGTTTATCTTTTTTTCAATGGGTTTTGAAATTTCAAAACATACCCTTGTAATCTTATTTCATGCCTCTGGCCCTCTCTTTACTCCTGATCAGCTTGTCTAAAACAAATCCCTTCTTTAGCGGTAAAACAAGTCAAATTCCAAGCGCACAAAGACAGTAAGCGATCAAAGACATACCCTCCCCCTTCTTCGTTTTTCACAAAAAAAACTATTCCAGAATGTAATACTCCTAAATCAAAATTTTGTAGAAAAATAAATAAACTATCACATTTCGTATAAACCTAAAATTGGATTCGTTATGACATTTAAGAAAAAAGATATAATTTCATACTGAAATCATTTAGATGATTTATTATTAAATCGCATTGGAGTAAATAAGCAAAATCATGGAACCTACAACTAATAAAAGTCAAGGAATAAAATGGTTTATCATTTTATTGGTAACAACTATTACCATTTCTTTATTGTGGATCACTTTCGCATGGCACACAAAAAGAGCTATCGAAGATCCTTTTTCGGTTCATCTCATAACAATCCTTCTAAATGTAAGTATCTTTTTATTCTTTGAAAATTTAAAGAATGCAAGAAAACTTGAGAAGTTGAATCAAGCTGCATAATTATTGACAAATGATCTTTATAGATCTTGTTAATTTACTTTAAGTTAGAGCATCTTTAAAAAATTGAAGGAAATGATAGAAGTTGAACATGACGAAATAGAAGAAAGCAAATGTGATTGTTGCGGTAATAAATCTTTGTTATTCACAAGATATTTATATGAAAATGAAGATCCTACAATGGTCTATTTATGTACTTTTGTTAAAGGCCATATCCCAAAAATCATCTCGGGAATCATTAGTATCGGTGATTGGAGCCATGATGGTAAACCCTCTGATAGATTTGCGTTTCCCTTTATGATTAAGTTAGAGAATGAAAATTATCATGTAATGATGGATCATAAAAAATATAGCCCATGGAAAGATACAACAATCCTTGGAAAAATTTTAGATAGAAATGAATCTCTAAGTCACGAATTAAAACCTGAGGTATATGAGGTGTTAGATTATATTGTGACCGAAGATGAAGAAGTAATCAACCTATTAGGATAAACCCTTCATCATATAGTTAAGCAAACAACTTGCAGAGAGCAGGATTTACAACTTCAATCGTTGGTTTTAAGTAACTATTTAATGGACAATTAATGACCATCTTCAAAAGAACCTGCTAAACAGAGTCATGCCCATTTCCCGCAATTGTAAATTGCAAATCAATCAATAATCATGGAGCATAATACTAATGTTCAGTAAGTCATCCCAAAAAAGATACAAAGAAATTAAAATCCTATTACAAAGCCTTCTCCTCTATGCAATGAGATACTAAAGAGTAAATCCCTTAATTATAATTGCGACCTCAAATAAATTTTCAAAATGAATTTTAGCTAATAAAATAATTTCAGCCTTAACATAAGACAAATATGAAATTGAAAATTTTAAAACCACTACTGCTAATTTGTTTTTCTTTAACCAGTGTATCAGTATATGCTCAGGAAGCATTCCCATTTGTTTTGCCAAAAGAAAAACCAGACAGACTACTCAGTGCTGCTATGGAAAGAAATTATACCAAGTACCTGGCACCAAGGCCCGAAGACAATGAGCTTTACACACAGTTTCGATATACAAAACTAGAAGGCTTTGATTACAATAATAATGACGGCACTATTTCACGTCGCGACCCATCGAAAGTAATTTTTGAAAATGGAAAGTATTATGTTTGGTATACTTACCGCCATACTTCAGTAAAACCTATTGGAATGAATCGGGCAGACGAAGCAAATGACACCCTTGCTACAGCCGATTGGGATTTATCAGAAATTTGGTATGCCACCAGCACCGATGGATTTAAATGGGAAGAACAAGGTGTGGCTGTTCCTCGCCCTCCAAAACCTGAAGTCGGATGGCGTTCGGTAACTACCACCGATATCTTAAAATGGAAAGGAAAATATTATCTCTATTATCAGGGCTTTATCGAGGCAAGTGGCAAACGTGGTGATGATTGTCCGGTTGCAGTTTCTTATGCTGACTCACCTGAGGGCCCTTGGACACCATATAACAAAGTGGTGGTTGAAAATGGTAATAAAGGAGAATGGGATCAATACTCTATTCATGATCCTCACCCTTTCGTGTATAAGGACAAAATCTATTTATATTATAAATCAGATTTCGATGGCAATCCCAATCTAGTACGTATGACTGGTTTGGCTACAGCCAATGACCCATTGGGACCATTCGAAAAACATCCATTGAATCCTGTAATAAATTCTGGACATGAAACAGTTATGTTCCCGTTTAAAGAAGGTATTGCTGCTTTAGTATTAAAAGATGGTAACGAACATTTTACCATCCAGTATGCTAAGGATGGTATAAATTTCGAGATTGCATCCATTGTAGAGATGATGCCGGGAGCACCCGGACCGTACATACCAGATGCTTTTAACAGCAATGGCAATGGACGAGGGATTACTTGGGGGATTTCGCATCTGTCGCCTGCCTATTCTTGGGGACACCGAGTGAGTATGCTGATGCGATTCGATTGTGATTTAAGTCTTGATGTTCACGACATGGAAATGAAAAGACACCAATACTACCACATGAATCCTGAATATTACTATAAACACGGATTAAGTAAAACACAACGAGAACGAATTGATAAAGAAAACAAAAAACTAGCTGAGAAAAGATAAAGTACTATGGCACAACAATGTGTATCATTAAATAGGCTACACACGCCAACTTTTGATAGTCATTTGATACGTCTGAAATCTCTTACAAAATCATATACTCAACGTGGTGCACAATTAGAAAAAATGAAAATCGCCTTTCTACATACATCAGATTCGCACATAATACGATTTGATAAAATCGTTAATGAAATTGATAAAACAATAAACATCGAACATTTTGTAAATGAACAACTTTTAGAAACAGCACTCAAAACTGGTCAAATTGACAAAGAAAATTTCTATAACGAAACACAGAAAATAAAGGCCCATGAATTTAAAAATATAATTTGTACTTGTTCCACTTATGGAGAACTGTGTAACGAAGATGAACAAGTTTATCGAATAGACAAGCCAATTGTTGAATTAATTGTTGCCAACTTCTCCAGTATTGGAATAGCCTTTACGGCAAAATCAACACAAAAGAAAAGCAATGAATTGGTACAAGAGACTGCTGAGAAAAAAGGAAAGGAAATAAAAATTCACGAAATTGATTGCCAACATTGCTGGACCTGGTTTGAAAAAGGAGATTCATATAAATATGAAATCGAGATAGCCAATCAAATCAAAAAAACAGGAAATAATTGTGACGTAATATTTTTAGCGCAAGCATCTATGGAAGGCGCAAAAAAATTCTTACTGAAAGAAAAATATAAAACGGTTTCAAGTCCAAAGTTCGGTGTTGAAGAATTTATAGCATTAATAAAAAAGAAGAACTGTAGCTAACAAAACATAAATCATCCAAACCTCTCATTCAGTCAGCATATTGTTATACTTTCCTGATAACCATTTTGACTATTCAAAAAAAAATACCTAATTTAGAAATCCTAACGATTATAAGCAAAATCAAATGTTCAAAGAATACCTTAAATCCTACAACCCCAAAATTGACGATGACATTTTGATGCAATATATTAAGCATTGGAGTGAATACTCCTATACAGGAAAACACCTACTAACTGAAGAAGGCAAAACACAAAAGGATTTGTATTTTATTATTGAGGGTATTCAAAAGTCTTACTATTTAAATGACGGGAAAGAATATATCATAGCTTTTACCTATCCTCCTTCTTTTTCAGGCATTCCAGAATCTTTTTTTACACAAACTCCTTCCAAATACTTTTTAGAGACCATCACTCCAACTCGTTTGCTAAAAATATCCTATGATAAACATCTGAAACTGCTTCAAGAATATAGACCAATAGAAACATTGTTTAGAGTAGCTACGGAAAGAATTCTCTTTGGATTAACAGAGAGACATCATGAATTGATGGCCTTCAATATTGAAAAACGATTCAAAACTTTTCTAAGCAGAAGTCCTCATCTTCTTAACCAGATTCCTCACAAGGATTTAGCTTCCTATCTAAGAATGAATGCTACTAATTTTAGTAAGCTCCTAGGGAAAGTAAAAATCTAAATCTTGGTTTATACCAAGATTAATAAGTTCAATAGAGCATAACTTTGTAATAAAGATACAAGACGAAACTTAATTGTTTAATTCTAATTTTTATTACTATGCAAAATCTAACAACAAGCCCAAAGTGGCTCGATACTAAGGAATATCCATTCAGCTCTCATTTCTTAAAAACGCAATGGGGTAAAATTCATTACATAGATGAAGGAAAGGGAGAAACCATTCTTTTCGTTCATGGAACGCCTACTTGGTCTTTTGTATATAGAAACTATATTAAAGAACTATCTAAACACTATCGATGCATTGCTTTAGACCATTTAGGTTTTGGATTATCTGATAAACCAAAGCACTTTCCGGGGACTCCTCAACTTCATAGTGAAAATTTAAAACTCTTGATAGACACTCTTCAGCTCAAAGACATTACCTTAGTTGTTCATGATTTTGGCGGTCCGATTGGGCTTTCGCAAGCCATCGCTCATCCTGATAATATCAAAAGAATAGTTATGTTCAATACTTGGTTGTGGGAAACCAAAAACGACCATGACGCTCAAAAAATCAATAAAATCCTACACAGTTGGTTGGGTAATTTGATCTATTTGAATACTAACTTTTCGCCAAAAATTCTTTTGAAAAAAGCGTTTTATGAAAAGAAATATTTAAGTAAAAATATACATCAACAATATCAAAAACCATTTTCAAATAAATCAAGTCGGTATGGATTATTGAAAATAGGAAAATCTTTAATCGGTTCATCAGATTGGTATCAACAACAGTGGAATCGAATGCATAAAATCAAGACCAAACCCATATTAATTTTATGGGGCAATAAAGATGAATTCATTAAAAATCATCATCTCGAAAAGTGGAAGGAAAATTTAGAAAACAAAACCATTTTCAATTTTAATACGGGACATTTTGTGCAAGAAGAAGCCTTTGAAAATAGTCTAATTAAAATAAAAAACTGGCTACAATAATAGCCAGTGCATTCAGCCAAACCTTTTTACATGACTAAAAAAAATAAAATTTGAAACCATTCACATCCATAAAAAAACACTTTAAACCAATTCAGCCAACTGTAAAAACTGAAAATGGAAATATAGTTTACAAGGAGATTAAACCTAAACCTAGTTTAGAAAATCACATCTATTGTTTTTGGCGATTAAGCACCAAACAACAACTAACGTTTCCATACAAATATCGAGTTGTTTCCGATGGATGTATAGATGTATTTTTCAATCTGAAAAATCCCCATGAAAGTTTTGTGATGGGTTTTTGCCATAAATACTCAGCGTTTTCAATTGGAAAAGAATTCGACTATGGAGGTATAAGATTCTATCCATCTATTTTTCCTCTACTGTTTGGCCTTTCCGCAAAACTGTTAAGCGACAAAGATCAGCCTCTTAAAAATATTCTACCAGAATTAGCCAACTTTATTTCATCAAAAGTTAAACAAGACTTCCTTTACTCTCTTGCTAATATCGACCAATATTTTGAATCAAAGATTCAGAATATAAAATCCCCAATTGATGAAAGGTATTATGCTGCATTCTTAAAAATCTTAGAAAAAAATGGCCACTTAGAAACAGAAAATGAATTACGAACAGGTCTAAGTCCAAGACAATTAAGAAGATTGTTCAATTATTATATTGGAACTTCTCCGAAATCATTTTGCCAAGTGGTGAGATTCCAATATATCTTAAATGCTAAAACATCTGATCAAAGTCTGAAAGAAAATAAAATTTATTTTGATGTAGGTTTTTTCGACCAAGCTCATTTTATCAAAAATTTCAAAAAATTCTATGGCGTAACTCCAAGCAAGGCCTTTGAATGATTATGTCCGAAATTTACAATCCCATATGCTCATAAGAACTTAATTTTGAATAAAAAATTAATCATTATGAAAGTATCAATTATTTCAATCATCATGTTTTTAGCAGTCTCTCTTCATGGACAGTCGGAAACTCAAAATTTTAAAACAATGAAACTAAATGCTGGAATTATCACGGAAAAATTTTCTGAAACAAAAAAATTCTATTCTGAAGTTCTTGACTTTGGAGTTACCTTTGAAAACGAGTTTTACCTACTCATGCACACACCCAATCATCAAGCGGAAGTTAGCTTTTTAAAGCCGAATCATCCTACACAAAAAGCTATTTTCCAACCTTCTTTTGAAGGAAAAGGAGTATACTTAACTATTGAAGTTGATGACGTAGATCAACTCTATAATCAACTTAAAAATAAAGATGTGAAAATTGAAATTGAAATTCGAGACGAAACCTGGGGAGACAGACATTTTGCGATAGTTGATCCTAATGGAATCGGAATAGATATCGTAACCTATTCTAAACCAGACGAAGAAAAATAAACCTTTTGCACCGCAAATAAAACTAAAACCTAACTAACGATCTAGACCTTATACTCTAGTTCTTTAGAAAAAATTGGATAAACTTCTTTTCTGCAGTCTATGGTTTTACAATAAAGATCGTTTAAAAAAGAATGATGTGTGCAAACGTTCATGGCCTCTGATAGCGGCTATGAACGTTTTTTCATACTTTATTATCTATACATTTTCCTAATTTTCAGCTAATAATCCTCTGGGCCCTTTTAAATATGATACAGGCAAGGAAAAGATAAAATAGTATACTAACTAAATGAGCACAAAGCCACTCAATAAATCATATTCTTATAATCGAAAACGTCAGTCTAAAAAATATGAGAACAGATTACTTACATTTGCATATCTTTCAAATTTACAAATACCTATAAATGAGCAGAATTATTACATACCTATCCATAATTCTTATTAATGTTTTAATGATTACTACATCTTTTGCGCAAGAGAAAACCTTTAACATTGTAGATTTTGGAGCAAAACCTTCTCACAAAGAGTTGAGTACTAAAGCAATTCAAAGTGCCATAGATACAGCCTCAAAAATAAAGGGTACAGTCATCATTCCTAAAGGTTTATTCTTAACCGGCACCTTATTTTTGAAAAGTAACATAACTTTAAAAATGGAGTCCGGAGCAGAACTTTATGGGAGTACAAAACTTGAGGATTATGCAAAAGTACCCATCGCCACAGAGGAGCCTCATTTTTCCAAATGCTTATTTTACGCTAAGGGAGAAAAAAATATTACCATTATTGGCCATCCTCGTACAGAGATTAATGGGCAAGGATATTTTTTCAAATTTAGTCCCGAACGTCCCAAACTTTTTCGTATCGAAGAATGCCAAAATGTTCGAATTCAAGATGCCATCATTAAAAACTCTGGTTCGTGGTGTATTTATTTTAGGGAATGTGATTCGGTTTCCATCCACAACACGCGAGTGTACAACAAAGAAAATCGGAATAATGATGGGATGAACTTTGATGGATGCAGCAATGTGAAGATTACGGACTGCAATATCCAGGTAGAAGACGATGCCATCTGTCTAAAAAGTAGTGTGGACAAAATCACTGAAAATTTTCTTATTTCAAATTGTACGGTGAGTAGTTATTGGGCTTGTGTCAAATTTGGTACAGCTTCAAAAACTGGATTTAGAAATGTAAAAGTACAAAACTGCCAATTTTTTGATAGTAGGCATGGCACCATCAAATTGTTAGCGGTAGATGGTGCTATTCTAGAAGACATTGAATTTTCTGATATAAAAATTTTCAATTGTGCAGGACCGATATTTTTACGACTAGGCAACCGAGGACGAGATTACTCTGCCTCCATCAAACAAATTTATAAAGAAGATGCCCAGCCAGAAGGTAGACCCGTTGGTAAATTACGCAATATTACTTTCCGAAATATCGAAGGACGAATTACAGGAAGTATAGATCCTCCAACTTCAGGCATCATGTTGACAGGTTTACCTAATCATTATATTGAGAATGTTACCATGGAAAATATTCATTTCTCATTCGAAGGTTTTGGTCAACTTAATATCAAAAACCGTATTGTTCCAGAAGACGAAGCGAGATACCCCGAGCAATTATTTTTTGGAAAACTTCCCTCCTATGGAATTTATGCTCGACATATAAAAGGGCTTCAATTGAAAAATGTCACTTTTGAACTTCGTGAAAAAGATGATCGTCAAGCCATCGTTTTAGATGATGTGGTGGCCAGTAATTTTGAAAATTTAAATTTGGATATTCAAGCAGAAAATAAGGTAGCCATTTTAGCAAAAAATATAAAAGATGTCCAATTAAAAAATTTAACAACGACAACGACTCCATCTCATCTAATAGAAGTAAGTGGCCAAGAATCAAAGAATATTAGATTGTTGAATTCAGATAAGTCTACTCTGACTAAAAAACAGCCTGTAATCTTTTCGAACGGAGCTAGTCAGTCGGCTGTGAAGATTTCATCTTTTGATAAACATTGATCTCTATCAATAAATCAGAGGTATACCTAAAAAAGCGAAGGATGTTTCTCTTAAAAACATCCTTCGCCATATTCACATATCAAGAGAAAAGAAATCTTAGTTAATGATTAATTTACGATAAGCCACTTGATCTCTTGCTTCTATTTGGATAATGTAAGTCCCTGCGGACAAATGATTCCAATCAAACTGTTTGACTAAATTTCCATCAAAATCAAGCTGCTCCGTTTCTACGAATTGCCCCAATATATTGATCAGATTAATTTTCAATCCTTGTATGGGTGCGCCTTCTAAAAGCATGGTAAATCGACCGTCATTTGGATTAGGGAAAATTTCAAAATTTTCTAAAAAATCTATTTCTGTCAAATCAGTCAAAATATCTACCACTCCTTCAGTGGTCACAGAACCACATTCATTCGTTGCCGTTAGAGTAATCGTATACATTCCACCTCCGGAATACTCATGAGTAGGGATCATTTCCGTACTTGTATTTCCATCACCAAAATTCCATAGATAGCTTGATGCATTAGTAGAATTATTGATAAAAGAAACTTCATTACCATCCGTATTCGATCCAAATGCTGCGGTTGGCACATCATCCACAATAATCAATGAAGTTTGAGTAAGCTCATCTGTACCTATAGGATTGGTGACCATTAAAGTGACTTCATAAGTTCCTGTGGTATTGTACACCACTACAGGATTTTGTTCTGTTGAGGTAGTGGGTTCTCCTCCTGAAAATGACCAAGACCATGCTGTAATCTCTGAAGTAGACAAGTCCGCAAAGGTCACTTCGAAAGGAACACAACCGCTAGTTTGACTGACCGAAAAATCAGCTACTGGACTACTCAAAAGGCTAATCTCTTGAGTCGTTACATCTGTTCCACAGGCATTGGTAGTTGACAAGGTAACCAGGTAAGTACCACCCATTGAATAGATATGACTTGGCATCGCTTCTGGACTGGTCATCCCATCTCCAAAGTCCCAAAGGTAGGTATTGCCATTGCTACTATTATTGGTGAAATTGACTTGCAAATTATTAACCGTTGTTGTAAAATCAGCAATCGGTGCTTCTTCCACAACGATAAAACTCAGTTGTGTTGTCGAGTTATTACCGGCACTATTACTGACCATTAAACTTACGTTATAAATACCCGGATCGGTATAAGTCACTGTCGGATTTTGATCCGTAGAAGTTGCTGGATTTCCACCTTCAAATGACCACATCCAATTTTCTGTATTCAAGGTAGATTCATCTTCAAAAGTAACCGTCAATGGTGAACATCCACTAGTTACATCCGCAGTAAATCCTGCAATTGGCAAAGCAGTGGTCAACACTTCACTTACAAATTCTTCTGTTCCGCATTCATTCGTAGCCGTTAAGGTTACCGTGTAAGCACCTTCAGCTACATAAGTATGAACCGGATCTTGTGCTGTGCTCGTATTGCCATCGCCAAAATCCCATAAATAAGCAACTCCATTTATCGTTGTATTGACAAAACTAACTTCTGTATTAGTTGATCCACTTGTAAAACCAGGACTAGGTAAAGGATCGACGACAATCACTCCTGTCTGACTCGTCGCATTATTTCCAGCGGCATTACTGACTTCAAGCATAACCGAATAAGTCCCAGGATCGTTAAAGACAATCACCGGATTTTGATCCGTAGAGGTCGCAGGTGTTCCACCTTCAAAGGTCCAATTCCAACCAGTAGTGTTCTCACTAGAATTATCTGTGAAGTTGACTTCAAGTGGTCCACAACCGCTTGTGACATTTACGGTAAAATCTGCGACAGGTATACTGACGACAAAAATCGTTTCTGTAGTGTTCACCGTTCCACAATTATTGGTTGCATTCAAGGTAACGGTGTAAGTTCCATCAGTACCATAAACGTGAGTAGGATTTTCCTCAATACTTGTATTCCCATCACCAAAATCCCATAAATAACTATTGGCTCCCGTTGTCGTATTTGTAAAACTAGTAGACAATTCATTACTCACCGAAGTGAATCCAATATTCTCAGGTGTGTTTTGCACAATAATGTAATTCGTCTCTGTAAAAATATCTGTTCCTGCATCAGAAGTCACCTCTAAACTGACTTCAAAATTACCCGGAGTAGCAAATACTACTGTAGGATTTTGTTCGCTAGAGGTCGCTGGTGTTCCACCTTCAAAGGTCCACGACCAAGCAGTAGGTGCATTAGCAGATATGTCTTCAAATGCTACCGTAAATGGAGCACAACCGACGGTTGTATTAGAAGTGAATCCCGCCAAAGGAGTTAAATCTTCTATAAAAATTTCATACGTATTGGTAACCAAACCACATTCATTAGTTGCCGTTAGGACAACAGTGTATGTACCTGGTTCTGGATAAGTATAGATAGGATTAATATCTGTGCTCATATCTCCATTTCCAAAATCCCAGGAATAACTATCTGCATTCGTTGCATTATTGGTAAAAACAGCTGTACTACCTGAAACATCAACGTCATAACCTACGCTTGGTGCTTCACCTACCACAATGTAGGTGTTTTTTGTTAGCGCATCCATTCCCGAATTGTTGCTTACCTCTAAAGTGACACTATATACTCCAGAAGCACTATAGATCACTGATGGGAATTGTTCAGTAGAACTCGCTGGCTCTCCTCCTTCAAAAGTCCATTCCCAAGTATTAATAAGAGAAGTGGAAAGATCCGAAAATAACACTTCCATTGTAGCACAACCTGTCGTTATATCAGCTGAAAAATCAGCAACTGGAATACCAACTAATTGTAAATTTCTTATCGTTGTCATTTCCCCACATTCATTCGTAACTGTAAGGCTAACTTCATAATCACCTCCGTCATCATAAGTATGTACTGGATTCATTGCAGTACTGGTATTACCATCGCCAAAATCCCAAACAAAGGAATCACCATCTATAGAGTTGTTGATAAAATTAATGGTCAATCCATTCTCGATACTCGAAAAATTAGCTGTTGGTTCAGATCCAACCGTGATGTAATTCGTTTCTATAGAAGTACTCTCTCCTGCCTCGTTTGACACCACTAAGGTAACCGTAAAATCTCCTGCAGTATTATATGTAATAGTTGGATTCGCATCAGTAGAAGTGCTCGGTGTTCCTCCAGAAAATGACCATAACCACTCCGTTACATTTTCAGAGGATTGGTTATTGAAGTTGACTTCCATTGGAGTACATCCCGTAAGGGTATTTGCTGTAAAGCCAGCCACCGGTTCTGTTAAAATAGTAATGGTCTCTGTCGTCGTGACCGTTCCACATTCTCCCGTTGCAGTCAGTGTCACATCATAGATTCCATCATTGTCATATGAATGAGAAGGATTCGCAGAAGTACTCGTATTGCCATCACCAAAGTCCCAATTGTAATCATTAGTATTGGTAGAAGTATTATTAAAACCAACCGTTGCTTCGACTGTTGAAAAATCAAACGAGGCCGTCGGATTTGGTAAAACCACAATAAAGTTTTGTTGTGTTGCAGTAGCATTTCCAGAAGCATTTGACACAATTAGGGTCACAGGATATGTACCAGACATATTGTAACTAACCGAAGGAGTTTGTGAAGTCGAAGTTGCAGGAATTCCTCCCGGGAAAGACCAAGACCAACCCGTCGTATTGTCTGACGATAAATCTAAAAAATCAATTACTAAAGGAGAACAACCGGTTGTCACATTTGCTGTAAAGCCAACTTCCGGATTTGTAACTATCGTAAAGTCCTCAGAAGAAGTCACTTCACCACATTCGTTAGTAGCCGTTAAGATCACTTCATAGTCGCCATCTTCACTATAGGTATGACTTGGACTGATATCGGTACTCGTATTCCCATCTCCAAAATTCCATTCATAAGCATTCGCATTCGTTGAAATATTGGTAAACGAAACAGTATTGGCAACGGTATTACTACTAAACCCAACCACTGGAGTTTCATTGACTGAAATGTATTCAGTTTGCGTAATTGAAGCAGATCCAGCAGCATTCGCCACCACTAAAACAACGGTATACTCACCTGCATCATCGTAAGTTACTGTTGGATTTGGATCGCTTGAAGTAGCTGGTGATCCACCCGGGAAAGACCAAGACCAACTCGTTACATTTTCCGAAGATTGATTACTGAAATCTACTTCTAATGGTGTACAACCACTTGTTACATTCGCTGTAAAATTTCCTTCTGGTGCAGTAACAATCGTAATCATTTCACTAGAGGTGACCGTCCCACATTCGTTCGTTGCCGCTAAAACTACCTCGTAAATTCCATCGCCATCATAAGTATGATCAGGATTCGTAGATGTACTATTAGCTCCATCGCCAAAATCCCAAACATAAGATGTCGCATTGGATGAATTATTGGTAAAAGAAACTTCAGTACCCGTTGTATTACTTCCAAAAGAAGCCGTTGGCGTATCGTTGATAATGATATAATCTGTTTGCACAACTGTAGCAGATCCAGCAGCATTATTAATGACTAATGTCACAGTATAATTTCCACTATTATTATAGGTTACTGTAGGATTTTGAACATTAGAAGATGATGGTGATCCTCCAGGAAATGACCAAGACCAGTTCGTTACATTCGCTGTTGATGCATCATTAAAGTTCACCGTTAGAGGGGCACAACCACTTGTTACATTGGCATTAAAATCACCAACAGGAATTGTTGTAATCGTAAGTGTTTCTGTTGTCGTCACTGATCCACATTCATTCGTCGCTGTTAATCCAACTTCATAAACGCCATCCGTTGCATAAGTATGAACTGGACTCACTTCCGTACTCGTATTGCTATCTCCAAAATCCCAAACATAAGTCGTCGCATTATCTGAAGTGTTCGTAAAGGTCGCCACTGTCGTCGAAACGCTACTATTAAAATCTACCGTCGGTGAGCTATTCACAACTATATAATTTGTCTCCGTAATTGTCGAAGAACCTGCTGCATTTGATACCTCCAATGTCACCCCATACATTCCGGGACTATCATAAGTGACTGATGGATTTGGATCTGTAGAACTGCTCGGTGAACCACCAGGAAAATCCCAGGACCAACTTGTTGTATTTTCTGAAGAGGTATTGTTAAATGTTACCGCAAAAGGCGCACAACCATTCGTTGTCGTTGTTGTAAATCCACCAACGGGTTCCGTAACTATCGTAAG